>NZ_JADJKT010000024.1:0-205003 GCF_016705895.1 Candidatus Villigracilis affinis
ATGGATAAAACGCCAGTCTTCTTCAAAGCGTCAGGACCGTATTGCCACGCCAGCCAGGCGGCGAGAATGGCGATGTATCCAGCCAGTCCGAACATACCCAATGGAACAACGTCAAACAAAACGGCGAATTTACTGTTTTGAACATCATCGCATCCACTTGATGGCCCGCACAACACCGTTCCGCCTGTGACTTCAAGGTAGGTAAAATATCCAGCTACGGCGATTCCACCAACAGTTAGGATCGGAACCGCCCATTTCGTCCAATCCCTAACAAGACGATGAGAGATCCTTCCCATAATATGCAAGAGCAGGACAACAATATTGAGCACGAGAATCAAAAATGTAATGACTGCAAACACAAGTGCGATCCCGTTTGTTTGAATCAAATCCAACACTGCGGGAACGCCAAGCAGGGAAAACAAAAGCAGCAACTTTGTATACCAGCCCCTACCAAAGGAAACAGGCGTGTCTTTCGAGATGAGAATGACCGACAGTATCCAACTGACGATCAAGGCGGCCAATACAATCACGGCCAATGAGTTGGTGGTGGGATTTCTCATGAATTTATCAATCATAGTGCCTCCTTATACGCTTCGTTGGACGCATTTTCCTAGAACAGTTTGAAGAGCATCCGCCAACCGCAAAGGCGTTCGTACAGAATTAATCCACACATAGATCGTCAAGGTCTGGGTTTCTGAAGATTTGCCTGCTGCTTCGTTCTTCGATATTCCCTTCAGTAGACACGTAAACATCCACTTCGGTTATCCAGTGCGGACCACAGCCAAACGTCTGATCATGGAATAAATGGACGAGGTATCCGTCTGTGTCGGCGAAGACGTAAGTATCCTCAATCGTGTCAACTTCGTACTCGTAAGCAGAGTCATAGTGGAGACCATAATATGCCGACAGATTTTCACGGCCAACACATAACCCGGGGATTCATCAGGGACTCAATGGGCGCAAATAGCCTCTGCAAATCTGCTTCAGTCTTGAGTAATACGAATCCACCGTTTTGATAAATGATATAGCGGATGTAACTTCCGAACAAGCCGCCGGTGTAGTAAAAGAATTGTCCACTTTCGATAACCGCTGCCAGTTCTTCTGTTCCTCACCCGTACATATTGATTTGCGCAAATGACGATCGGGTAGGATGGTTCCAGCCCACCGAGAAAACTCGACGGTGCCTGGATTTCATCACAGCCAAAATTATCCAAGAGGGCATCATCGGAAAAAATATCCATGGATACTACAAGCTTTGGCGGAGCGTGGTTAATAAACTCTGGCTTATTCTGACAAGCCGAGGAGGAAATCAGCAACCATTTGCCAGCCATAAGTTGGTCTTGGTTTCATATTTCCTCTTCATTGTTCCGTAAGTCTGGCATATTTGCTGACCTTGCTGGTCACTCAACTATTTTCCAGAAAGAACCCTTACGGATGACCTTCCCCTGAGCGAACTCAAGCAGGTCAACCCTCGCACTTCGATGTAGTTTCCTGACACAGATGTGCCAGTCAGCGCCCATTCTGAGACACCGAAATCACCGCAGATCCAGTGTCGATCATCTCCATAATGTACATCAGGTATGCCTTCAAAACGTTTGCCAGCCCTGCGCGCACCTCGTGTTTCCAACATACTGATCGCCGCGAGGCTTGGCGCCTCTTGGCATGTAAAAGACACAATCATCTGCGAAATAACCCATGATGGAATCTAAGTCGTGTCGATTGAATGCTTCCAGGAATCCCTTCAACAATTCAACGTTTATTTGCTCTGACATTGTAAACCTCCATGTGCGGATACCTAATTAAAAAGGATTGAGCCAGAACAGGTTACGTTACCTGCGCTGTGTCTCGACAGGGTTTCGGCAAGCTCGACAACTAAAAAACCGCTTGACGCGAAGCGTGCCGCAGAACCAGAGTCAGGCGCAAGCCTTGTTGGGCGCATTTTGCCTCGAATTACCTGCAAATTGCCTCACAGCATTCATGTATATGATTTTTTGAAAAGAAAGAAATTATAAATACAAAGACCTAGCGTCAATATCAGCATGAAAATATCAATGGCTGATGCTTTCACCCCAATTATATTCCAACGATTGCGAAAGCCAAATGTGATGATATCTAGCAGAAACATAGAAGCAAAAGTAGCCACTGAAAAATAAAAAGCTATCCCTTTTCTCATCAACATTAATAACAGTGTAGCTATGCCGCCAAAGACATTTATAGTCCAAAATATAAGCAGAACTAGAGGGTAATTTGTAAAATAGTCAATAACGGCTTGATTGTAACGAAGATACTCGAAATAACCTTGATTGTGACTGACTGTCATAATGTAATCATACACAGCAATCCCATAAAGAAATAGAAACAAGGCAACTATTAGAAGTAAATGCCAACTATATTGAACATTCTTTTCTTTATTGCTCATAGCTATTACCTATTATATATTCTCATTTAGAAAGGAGACCAAATTTTGCTTCACTTCTTATCTTAACGAAGCCGTCCGGCTGGAAAAATGCTAAGGTGTAGAAAACGCTTGGGATTTGCGCAGAATCCCAGTGTCTATGCAATACTGGGGATAGTACTTTGGACATACAGTTTTTTGAATCTACTGGAGGGTCAATGATTCGCTGAGCATATTTATCAAAAATGGTTTCAAGTCTCTCTGCATTTTCAAATTCTATTTCTGTTATTTGCCAGTGTTTCTCTTTAGGACCTACAACCGTAATTTTTACACTGTTATTCATGCACCAAACTGATACTGTTATAGCGTCAATTGTTTGCCAAACAGGTTGCTCGATCCAATTCGTTCCTGGAATTAAAGAAACGGCAAATCTGCGCCTGAGTAACTTTTTCCAACTTCGGGTTGAGGCGGTTTTGTTGAGTATTTTTTGTATGGAATACTTAAATTATCAAAAAGCATTGTTAAGTCGTTTTCTCCCGCATAACTTAAAGCAAGAACAATCTCATCAATGTCATTACTATGACCGCCATAAGCCCTGAAAAAGCGAAAATACTTTAATCGTTTTGCCCAACTGCTTAAAAAAAAAAACTCGAAGCCAGAAAAATGCTTGACGCGAAGCGTGCCGCACAGTCCCCAGCGTCAAGTGCACGCTGCACGCTTTGTTGGGCGGCTTTTGGGTTTTCATTGGACTGTTTGCTCGCCTTCTTCCGCTGTAAGGAGTCTTGTGCCGCTCCTCGCACGTTTGGCATACAAAATCCAGTTAGGATGAAAACTGCTTCCAATGGCCTTCAGAGACAACTTCGACGGTTCCATTGACGACCTTGATGGCTGTCTGTTCGTCGATGGCATAGGCCGGGATGCCAATGTCGGCCGCCCACCGCTCTGCGTCAGCCAGGGTGTTCGTCGGGAAAGCGTCCAGGTGCGGGAAGATTGAGAAGTTGACGACTCCCAGGGTGCGGTCGTCCGGCGCGGACGGCCACTCGACGAAGTACGCTCCGATTCGGGGCGTCATCACCATGCTTCCGGCACTCACTCCCACCCAGACCATGTCGGGCAGCGAAGGCAGCAGATCGGCCAGCCCGGACTCCCGCATCCAGTGGCATAGGTACGTCGCGTCGCCGCCGTCAACCAGGAGCACGTCTGCCTCCTGGAGCCAGGGCACCCATCGCTCCGCGCCGATGGTGGGTAGTGCGGTGAGCTCAAGGACACCGAGCGACGCCCAGCCTAAGCCGGACAGGTATCGGAAATCGGTCCCAGCGGCTATGAAGCCTCGCACCGATGCTGGACCGCACATCGGGTGACCCCACTGTGCGGTCGGGATGCAGAGGGCGTGACACTCGGCGATCGGCTTGCCCAGCAGGTCGACCAGCGCATCGCGGATGCTAGTGTTTGTGACACCCCCGGAAGTGAGAAGAAGTTTCATGATGGCGCTCCTTGCCAATGGAATGAGGCCCGAAAGACCCATCCAGCTTGAATTGTACGACAATCAACGTTTCCAATAAAAAAAGAGAAGATACTATTTCTTCTCAGAAATTCTTTCTTTGCTATGTCTGCCGCCCAACGGTTTGCGTTACCTGTGCTGGGGCGGGCGTGGATTCTGTTTGGGAGCAGGAAAAACTCGAAGCGTGCCGCAAACTCCCACACGTCATGTACACACATTGTTAGGCGTTTTAAGTTGCGTAAGACTCCCTAAGCTCGAACATGGCGAAGGATTTCGTCCACGACGCTGGCAAGTGGCTGTGTTGCATCTATGACGATGCCGCCGCTGGGTATGTCTTCTTTCGTTCGATGCAATCGCGCAACGAGTTCTTTTTCCTCTGGTTTTCCGCCCCAGTCAGTTGGGTCTCGCGCCACGCGCTCATCAATCCGCCGATACAATGTGTCAAGGTCGTTGACCTCAAGAACAAAAACGCCGTCCAATAAATCTATGAATTTTGAAAAATTCCTCGAACCACCGCAGAAGAAAGAGATTGCTTTGCTGTGATCAGCGATCACGGATTTAACTTTGTCTATATCCCAAAGGTGATGTTCCTGTTGCCATACGGCCTTGTCCCTCTCGCTCTCATGGACAGGTTCATTTACCGGTTCCCCTGTCTTTGGATCGCCCCGATATTTCAACTCCCGATCACCGTGGAGGACGTGATAACCGCGCCGCTGCAATTCTTCAGCCACCGAGGTTTTGCCCGTGCCAGAGACTCCCTCGATAAGATAATTTCTCTTACCCATTGTCCTTACCTCTTTGGTATGTTTGTTGGATGATTTGACATATTTATGCCTCTTCTAATCGTCTACTCTCAAATTTTCTATAGCGTGTTCACATTCAGTCTGGCGAAAGGCTAGAATGTCACTACGATTTGTTCGACTCAATGACGTACATATCTGACCTTTCGATGGATTTTGCTAAACGCCTAACGGTTTGCGTTACCTGCGCTGTGTCTCGACAGGGTTTCGGCAAGCTCAATCACCAACTCGACAACCAGGGCGGGGACGGCGAAGCCGTCCAACCAGAAAAATGATAAGGCGTGGAAAACTGCTTGAGATTTACGCAGAATCCCCAGCGTCGGGTGCACGCTTTGTTGGCTTGCTTTTTGATTTAGAAGACAACCACTCTTTATTTCTTTGCAGGCTCAATTCTATAACCAAAAAGCAATTTGCCTGAAAATCCTGAAATCTCTGGTAATACAGAAAGGTTACCAGTTTGTGCGAACTCAATCATTGCTTTATCCCAGCCAGTTTTTTCAAAAATTACGGGATATGGGTCGTCATGCCGTAGTATCATACCTGAATTGTTACCACCTACAACAATAATTTCTGCCCTGCCCTTTAGTTTTAGAATTTCCAACATCCTTTGTGTCATATTATGTACAAAAGCGTCGTCTATTTCATAAGGCGTATTTTTGGAAGTAACTCCATTTGAGAGAGTGGGATAAAACATCTTACTATTATCTAACATTAGAGGAGCAAGAACTGCGTACAACCATCATCACAATTTACCCAATTCTTTACAGTTGTTCCATCAGGGGTCATGTATTGCTTGGAAATGATATTATCAAAATCTGCAACACACTCAAAATCAAAAGTGCCTTCAGTAGTTTTGAGAGGAAAAAAATTCACATCGCTATTGTAGGGTGTAGTAGTTGCTGTTGGAGGAACTAGCGTAGATGTTGGCGTAACTGTACTAGTAGCCGTAGCAGGGATAATTGTATTTGTGGATATAGGTGTAGCAGTTGAATCAATAACAGGCGCATTTTGACAAGAGACAAGAAGAACTAAAATGATGGACAAGGCGAGTTTTTTCATTGATTATCTCTTTGGTACTGTTATGCAAGGGGCAAGCCAACGGTTTGCGTTACCTGCGCTGGGGCGGGGACGGCGAAGCCGTCCAACTGGAAAAATGCTAAGGCGTAGAAAACTGCTTGACGCGAAGCGTGCCGCAGAATCCCCAGCGTCAGGTGCACGCTTTGTTGGGTGCGTTTTGTTTTATGGCGCGTCCCCTGTTCGTAAAAACGTAAGCCATTTTACAATTTCATTATCACCATTATTTTCAAAAATATTTCTCCAATTGTATTCCATTACATTTGCCAGACTTCTCGCTAACTCTATTTTATTAATTTGCTTGCCGATTTTCGACTCGACTATTCCTATAATTGGCGGGTGAGACGGTTGCGACATTTTATCGGCTAACCATTCTAAAGAAACGTCATAACCCGTGAGATTTAATGCCTTGTGGAGCACCGATGGCGGGAAACCGCCTTCAAAGTCTTTTGAAAAGGGAAATATTAATTCTTTTTCAACAAGTCCATCATTTGCAATTTGTTCAAGACGGTTTTTGGTACTGTTATCTCTGTCACCTTGTATTGAAACTAAATAGCCTCTGCTTTTAAGACTTTCTACATATAGCTTAAACCTTGTTGATGTTGCATTGGTTTTTCCTCCGTATTTTTCTACTCCACTTACATATATTGTGTTGAATCTAAGTTCACCAAGCCGTTCAATAAACGCCTTTTCTGCGTCACCCTCAACAATAATCCATCTGCCTGTTGTACCAAAGTCTTGTAATTCTCTAAACTCTGATGCAAATTTATCTAAATGAACCCGAAAGTGAGAAATAAACCCAAACTCTTTTCTGGCTAATTCATTTCCTGCCCAGTCAAGATGTTCAGAACTTATAAATCGCCCAATACTAATTTCTACATCAAGGACAAATTGTGAAAAATGAAAGAGACCAGCAAAGTATTTCTGTAATTGTTCTGAAGAATAGACTTGCAACTTGTCCCACGAAGCCTTTAATAAATTATCTATTGCGGTTACCGCAACTCCGCATTGAATATCTATTGCTCGCTGGGATTGGCTGGGTGGGGTTGAGCAAATTTGCAATATGAAAAGCGTCCGCATTTATGACACTCAAAATATGGTATCCATTCAATTAATTGTGAAGCAATTGTGACCTTGAATATTCTCCGTCTGGCAATGGAATACTTTCGCGACTTAAACTTTTCTCCGCAAGAATAGTTATGTCTTCTCATTGAGTAATGGAGAAATATTATCTGCCATGAATAATTTACCTATATTTTGCAGGAAAGCACCCAACTAGGGTGTTATACAGCGTGCTGTATAAACCCTATATACCGCATTTTACTCCTACTTCCCATACCTCTTGCGGATCTCAGGCAGAAAATATTCATCGAAAAACTTATCAACGTCGTAATCCGGCGTCCAGTTCCAATCCTTGCGGGCGCGGGCATCATCCACATCTTCAGGCCACGAATCCACGATCCCCTGTCGGCGCGGATTGGGATCGAAAGTGATCTTCGCATCGGGGAAGGCCTTCAACGCCCGCTGGCGGAATTCCTCTGCGGTCAGCGCAAAAGCGGCGATGTTGTACACCGTATTGGAAAGTTTCTCGCGCGGCACATCCATCAATACCAGCAAAGACTTGATCGCATCAGGCATCGCCATGAAAGAGATCTTCGTATCGGCACGTACGAAACAGGCATACGGCTTTCCCTGTGCCGATGCATGCAGCATCTCGGGACCATAATCGCTGGTGCCGCCGCTCGGCAATGTAAAAGCGCTGATCAAGCCCGGGAAGCGGATCGCCCGAAAGTCCAGCATGACCGGGGGGTTTTCATCCAAATGTTTTTGACCGAAAAATTTACCGTAATACATCCCCAGTTTTTCACAATACAATTTATTACAGCCATACATCGTGTGCGGATAATCCCACTCTTCCTCTTTCACAAGACCCGCTTTTTCTTGGCATCCAGCGTTGGCATTCCATAAGCCGCGATCGAACTCGGGAACAAAAACTTCACGGCCTTTCCATATTTCTCCGAACGATACGCGGCCAGCATCAACAACTGCATCGTACCTTCCACATTAATGCGGTGCGCCTCCTCCGTCGCCACCTCGGCCTTCGAAGAAAGTGAAGCCGCCAGATGGAAGATGATATCGAAATCGTAATCATAAAAGGTCTTGATCTTGTAAACCAAATCCCCCTGCACATGTTCTGCCGATAAATGTTTGATCGAATCCGGAATGGCATAAAATCCGCAGTGACGATTCGATATCCGCCCCTCGCCGCCAGCCCCTGCACCAACGCCTGTCCAATTTCACCGCACGCGCCGGTGATAAGCACCTGCTTCTCGCTCATGGTCAACTCCTTATTATGCTAGAATGAAGTTGTATTATTTTACGCCACAATCAAAATTTCCCTGTCATAAATTCCCCATGATGTTTTTACATTATCAATTTCCCGTGAAAAAATTCCTGTATATCACTGCCCTTGCCATGCTGATGTTCACCAGTTCATGCGCAGTAGTCGATGCGATGCTCACCACCCCCACACCGCAGATGCCGACGGAAACCCCGATTCCAACGCCGACCATCGTCTGGTTCCCGCCATCGATCACTCCCTCCGCCCAGGCATTTTCCACCTACCCGCCCACCCCAGAAATGCGCCCCGGCCTCGGCAAGGTCTTCCTCACCGACAACTTTTCCAATGAAGAAAGCTGGGACACCGCCGCCTCAGACCAGGCCAGCGCCGCCATAGAAAACAATCAACTCGTCCTCGCTTCACAAAGCAGCGTGTACATGCTCAGCCTGCGCCGCGACCTCACTCTCGACGATTACTACGCCGAGATCACCGCCCGCACCAATCTCTGCCGCGGCGACGATAGCTATGGCCTGCTCATCCGTGCCAACGCAGTCGCGTACTACCGCATCGCACTGACCTGCAACAGCACCGTCAGCGCAGAACGGGTCAGCGTAGGCACACGCCAGCTTCTGCAATCTCCCCTCCCCAGCGGCGACGCTCCCCCCGGCGCCCCGGGCGAAGTCCGCATTGGGGTTTGGGCGGTCGGCACAGAAATGCGCCTGTTCCTGAATGGCCGCTACCAATTCAGCATCAGCGATACAAACTACCCCAGCGGCACCATCGGCGTCTTCGTCAACTCCGCCGGAGACACAGGCACCATCGTATCCTTCTCCGACCTCACCATTCAAGAGATCAACCCCACGATTCCAGTTCAAACGCCACAGCCATAAATAACCCAAGTTGCCACCTTCCCAATTGATTATCACGGTTTCCCGTCGGTGCCCTCACCCTGCCCTCTCCCGTTGGGAGAGGGCAGGGTGAGGGAGTTTTCAAACAACAAGGTGGCAATTCAGGTTAATTATATTTCTTTGCGTCCCTGCGTCTTTGCGTTAAAACTCGTATCAAAAAATTATCCCCAACTTCACCAACTTCCCCCACAATACACATTTTCAATCTCGCATGATAGAGAACAATACAATTTATGACATTGCTCACTTGTTTGTCATACAACTTAACTCTATATTCAAACTAGCCTAATCCATTGGGTGTTTCTTGAATTCCAACAATCGTATTGAAAGGAAAATGTATGAAGCGCATCGGTTTTTTTGTTTCGTTACTCGTTGCCGCAAGCCTCGTTCTCAGCGCGTGTGGAGGCGGATCCACAGCCGCCAATCATCTGGAAGCCATCAAACAGGCAGGAGTGATCAAGGTCGGCACCTCTGCAGATTATCCACCCTTTGAATCGGTGGATGCCAGCGGCAACAAGATCGGGTTCGATATCGACCTGATGACAGAGATCGCCAAACGCCTCGGCGTAAAAATTGAATGGGTCGACATGCCCTTCGACAGCCTGATTGCCGCTGTACAGGAAGGCAAGATCGACGCCTCCATCTCAGCCTTCAACTACAGCGAAGAACGCGACCAAACCATCGACTTCTCCGATGCCTACTACACCTCAGAAGATGCGTTCACCGTAGCCGAAGGCTTTGCAGGCACGATCGCCAACCCGGAAGACGTCGCCAATTTCAAGGTCGGCGTGCAAACCGGCACCACCCAGGATGGCTGGTTCACAGACACCCTCGTTGCCACAGGCAAACTCCCCGAAGAAAATCTCTTCCGCTATGACCGCGTTGACCAGGCCATGCTCGACCTGCAGAATGGCCGCATCGAAGTGATGATGTCCGATTACATTCCCGCGCAAGCCCTCGTTGCGCAACTCGGCGGCCTCACCATCGTCTATCACGGTGTGCTCTCCAGCGGCCCTATGAACATTGTCATCCCCAATGACGATAAAGAACTTCAACAGGCCATCAATGAGATCCTCAAGCAATTGCAAGACGAAGATTTCATTAATGACCTCGCAGTGAAATACTTCACCGAATAAAACCAAACAGGGGCAGGGCTGAAACCCTGCCCCTGTTGAATCCAATGCTGAGCAATATTTTCTCCTACATTATTCAAGGCACAGCCATCACCATTGCGGTGACACTGATTGCCCTGCCATTCGGCCTAATCTTGGGCTTGTCCATGGCGTTGGTCCATACCTACGGGGGCAAAATATTAAATCGTCTTGCCGCGATCTTCAGCCTGCTGATGCGCGGTGTGCCGCCCATCGTATTGTTATTCATTTTATATTTCATGCTTTCAAGCAGATCCTTCAACCTCTCCCCGTTTTGGGCAGGCTCATTATCACTGGGCATTGTCAGCAGCGCCTATCAAATGGAGATTCTGCGCGGGGCATTGCTGGCAGTCGGCGGAGGTCAAATGACCGCGGCACGCGCCATCGGCATGAGTCGTCTGCAAGCCATCCAGAACATCATCCTGCCGCAAGCCTTGCGTCTCGCAATCCCGCCGTGGTCGAACGAAGCCTCCATCGTATTGAAGGATTCCTCGCTCGTGTACGCCCTCGGCGTTCCTGAGATTCTGCGCCGCGCCCAACAGTTATCCGCGACGACTCAACAACCGTTTCTTGCCTACGGGATAGCTGCTCTTATCTATTTTGTTTTGGTCTTCGCGACAAATCGCGCCCTCGACTATTTAGCCGAACGAACAAAACTCCCCACCCAGCCATGATAGAGAGAAACACATGAGCAATCCCATTCTCGAAACGCGCAACCTGACCAAAATTTACGGCAAGAATATTATCTTCAAGGATATCAATCTCAAGGTCAACGAAGGCGAGACCATTGTGATTATCGGCCCAAGCGGCACAGGCAAAAGCACCCTGCTGCGCTGCATCAACCTGCTGACATCCAACGAAGGCGGCCAGGTTTTTCTCGATGGTAAAGAGATCACAGCCAAAGGGTACAACCAGGATGAAGTTCGTCAACACATCGGCATGGTCTTTCAAAATTTTCTGCTCTTCAATCACCTCACCGCGCTCGACAATGTAATGATCGGACTCCTAAAAGTAAAAAAGATGCCCAAAGCCCAGGCTCGGCAAAAAGCGATGGAAGAACTCAAGCGTGTCGGTCTCGAAGACCGCGCCGACCATTACCCCGGTCAACTCTCCGGCGGACAGCAGCAGCGTGTGGCAATTGCACGGGCGCTGGCCATGGACCCCAGCGTGATGCTCTTCGATGAGCCCACCTCCGCACTCGACCCCGAACTCATCGGCGAAGTCCTCGGCGTGATGGCTCAACTGGCACGCGACCGCATGACCATGCTGGTCGTCACCCACGAAATGGGATTCGCCCGCGAAGTCGCAGACCGAATCGTCTTCATGGAAAAGGCAGCGTCGTGGAAGAAGGTTCTCCCGATGACCTTTTCTATCACCCCAAACATGACCGCACCCGTGAATTCCTGTGGAAGATCACCGAGTTATACGGCAAGAAGGAAAAGAAAAGGTGCAAAAGAATGACCGCCTTTTTTGAATTCTTCGTCCGCTTTCTGCCAGATATGCTGAAAGGCGCAGGGGTGACGGTATTACTCACCGCCGAAGGATTGGCGGCAGGGTTTGTATTGGGTCTGCTCGCATCTTTGGCGCGCACCTATGGAAACAAGTTTTGGCGCGGCGTGGCAGTGAGCTACATTGAATTATTCCGCGGCACTCCCCTGTTGATGCAATTATTCCTTATTTACTACGGCCTGCCCGGGCTCGGCGTGACCTTCTCGCGGGAACTCTCCGCATTTCTGGCCCTCGGCCTGAATAGCGGAGCCTATCAAGCGGAATATCTGCGCGGCTCCATTCTCGCGATTGGCGATGGTCAAATGATGGCGGGACGTTCCATCGGCATGTCGCGCATCAAAACCATCTGGCATATTATCCTGCCGCAGGCACTGAGGCTTGCCATCCCAGCATGGTCGAATGAACCTGTGTCATTATTGAAATCCACTGCGGTTGTATTCTTGATCGCAGTGCCTGGAGTTGATGGCAAAAGCAAAATCCATCGCCGCTCAGACCTATGACCCCATCGGCACCTACCTCGCCGTTGCGCTGGTCTATCTAGCGATGGTCTATCTGCTCGACGCAGTTCTACGCTGGATTGAAAGAGCTACCCGCATCCCAGGCTTCGAAATGGAAGGGAAGAAGGCGTAATCCGTTAGCGCACGAACTGGGCGATCAAGCTGCCGATCAGTCCCAGCCAATGGGCCGAGGTATAGTAAATGAACAACGGCTGTCTGCCGCGTTTCCAAAGCAGATAGGCTGAAAACGCGGCCAGCGTGGAAACGATGTAGAAATCCATGCCGATCTCTCCGAAACCGAGTTTTGTGAGCAGGCCAGCACCGAGAAATAGAGAATTGACCAAAAGCAGGGCAATGTCCATGCTTTCTATTTTTTCACGATGGGGAAATAAGTTTTGCAGGAACAGCAGAGCCGCATTCATCATCACAAAGCCAGTAAAGAAGATCCAGTGACTGAATTCGTCGTCGTTGAAAATGACGATGCGGCACAGGTCACTCGAGGGATCATCGAGGCAAAAGCGGACGTGCAGATAATTCGTCACCTCATGATCGCCGTAACTTGCAGCGAGTAGATAGATGCCGACGATAAAGGTCAGGTTGATCGCCAGATGCGCCCGCGATTCACGCGAAGGAGAATCGTATTCAATTGTCTTTTTGAGGAGATAAAACGCCACCAGGCTGATCAGCGGCAGGACGAGCATGTTGTTGAAATCCACCCAGCGGAGAAATTCATTCGGCAAAACATGGCCCAGCGTCCACGGGCCGAGGCGGTTGATGGAGACCAAAATCGCGACAACAGATTGCACAGCCAGCAATGTGTGAATGCGTTTCATTTGTCACCTACCGATAAAATCAAAAATCATTGCGAGGGCGTACCTTGCAATAACATAAACTCAGGACGAACTTAATAATTGTTTCGCCAGCATGGACATTTCCCTGTCAGCGCGATTCTCCGCAATTTCTCGCAAGGCAGGGATGGCGCGTTCATCACGCAAATTGACAAGGGAGAACATGGCATTCTTTTGTACGTCCCGGTCAGGGTCACGAAGCATTTCAATCAGAACAGGCGCAACCCGCACATCTTGAATTTTCCCAATGCAACAACCGCATGCTCACGAATTGCCGCCTCAGGGGGTGACTGAGTGATTCGATCAAGATGTCCACGGCTTGTGAACCAAATTTTGTCAACGCTTCGGCGGCGGCTTCCCCAACCTCATGGTGAAGGTCATACAATGCCATCCCCAGTTCTTCGATGGCGCGGATATCGCCCAGCTTCGAAAGGATCATCGCCGCAAACTTGCGAACAGTGCCTTCCTTGTCGGCAAGCGCATCGATCAGCGGCTCCACTACCGTTTCGCCCATATTCTCGATGGCAGTCAAAAGAACGGAAACAGCCTGTTCCTTTTCATACCACCAAAAGGAATCACGCAATGCTTCCATAAGAAAGGGAATTGCAGCGGGATGTTTGGTCTCACCTAGAGCTTTTGCCGCAGCCTGGCGCACTTCGATTTTCAGGTCATCCAACAACACATTTGTGATCTCATCAAAAGTGGAGGGATCGCGGAATTTTCCAATGGCGGCACATGCGGCAATACGGACTTCATCTTCGGGGTCTTTGAGCAAAGGCAGCAGATCGGGAACGGTTCTCTCATCGCCGATGGCTGCGAGGGCCAAAAGAGCCTTTGACCGCACCGTAAAATATTCGCTCTTCAACGCATCCAGCAGGACGGGAATCAGCGCCTTGTCTTTGCTGATTCCAAAGATCTCGATGATCCGTCCGCGAATGACGGGATGCGCGCTGGCAAGGGCTTTTGTCAGTTGGGGTTGGGCAGAGGATATTCGGGCGAGGACATGTTGATAGATCAGAAGCAGGCTCAAGTCTTGAGTCTGAAGCGCCTCCATCAGGGCCGGCACGGCATCGGTGCCGAGTTTCATCAGGCTTTGAGCGGCGGCGTCACGTTTCGTTGAATCCGCAAGCTGCGAAATCAACTTTTTGCTTCTCCCTGTTTCGAGCCTGTGAGCCAATCCATATGTTTATTTTAATGCATAACTCCCTGCGTTGCCGCAGGGAGTTATGCATCCGCCAGTGGATAAAACTAGACGCCTTTGATTAAAAGGCTGAGAGCCAGAATCACAAAACCAATGAACAAAAGCCAGAAACTCGCAATCGGAATAATACTTAGAATACCAAGCTCGGCAAGCAAACCAAGAACGCCAAAGGCCACTGCGATCCAATAAGTCACTACTTTAGGGGGTGAAAGTTTCATCTTTTCTCCTTTGATAAATACGAACTTTCTGGCGGACAATATATTTATAGCATACTTGAAAATTAAGTCAATATTAATTTGAAAACCGGCTTCAGTCTCGCAAAAACTCTCAGGCCCGAAATCGGCTAATTTTTCTCTGATATAATCCCCGATTCGGTTTGCGGGAATCATAACGCCAGCGGACTTTTGGTGTTGTTTTCGTAAGCATTACAATAATTTTCTGTGCGTTTCGGCGCACGATTAACCTTATCGGAGTTCCCAAATAATGAAGAAAGAACAACAGTTAGACCTTTATTACCAGATGGTGCTCATCCGTCGCGCGGAAGAACGCGGCGCGGAGTTGTACCAACAGGGCAAAATCGGCGGTTTCATGCATTTGTACATCGGGCAGGAAGCCGTTTCGACAGGGCTGATCGCGGCTCGCGAACCTCGTGACCGCGTGATCACCGCCTACCGTGACCACGGTGTGGCGATCAATTGCGGCATTTCCACCAATGAAGTGATGGCAGAATTGCTCGGCAAGGCCACGGGCATGTCGAAGGGCAAGGGCGGCTCAATGCACATGGCCGACACTTCCAAGAACATGTGGGGCGGACATGCCATCGTCGGCGGTCACCTCCCCATTGCTTCGGGCTTCGCGCTGGGTGACCAGTACGCGGGCAACGACAACATCACCATCTGCATGTTCGGTGACGGCGCAACCAACATCGGCTATTTTCATGAAGCATTGAACCTTGCCAAGACTTGGGGACTGCGCGTGTTGTGGGTTTGTGAAAACAACCAATACGGTATGGGCACATCAGTAGACCGCGCCTCGGCTGTGACCGAAATTCGCCAGAAGGCCGAAGGCTACGGCATGAAGAACGGCCAGGTGGACGGCATGGATGTGATGAAGGTTTACGAAGCTGCCAAAGAAGCGCTGGAATTCGTCCGCAAGGAAGGCCAGCCATACCTGCTCGAGATCGATACCTACCGTTTCCGTGGTCACTCCATGGGCGACCCCGAACGCTACCGCAAAGCCGAAGAAGTGAAGCAGTGGCAGGAAAACGACCCCATCGGTATTTTCAACAAGTATCTGCTCGATAAAAAGATCGCCACCCGCAAGGTTTTGGATGAGATCGAGGCTCGCGCAGAAGATGAAGTGAACAAGGCTGTTGAGTTTGCAGAAGCCAGCCCCGAGCCGACATTGGACGAGTTATACACGGATATTTACGCCGATTAAGAGAATAGATAAATAGAGAATAGAGAGTAGTTTCTTTGCATAGTAACTAATCTCCATTCGTCTAATCTCTATTCTCTCTCGAAGAGGAAACAATGGCAAAAATCACAATGCGCGAGGCGATCTCGCAAGCTTTAATGGAAGAAATGGACCGCGACCCTTCTGTTTTTATCATGGGCGAAGAGGTCGGCGTTTGGGGCGGCACGTATGCCGTGACCAAAGGCTTTTACGATAAATACGGCGCGGCACGTGTCAAAGACACACCGATCGCGGAAAATGCCATCATCGGCGGTGCAATTGGCGCGGCAATGGTGGGTCAACGCCCCGTTGCAGAACTCATGACCATCAACTTTGGTTTCTCGGCAATGGATTACATCGTCAATCAAGCGCCCAAACTACATTACATGTTTGGCGGACAGTTCACCCTTCCGATGGTCATTCGTGCCGTCGGCGGCGGCGGGCGTCAGCTTGGCGCAACACACTCGCAAACACCCGACGCAGTCTTCGCGCATTTCCCCGGCCTGAAAGTCGTCAGCCCTGGAACGCCGGAAGATGCCAAAGGATTGCTCAAATCAGCCATCCGTTCGAATGATCCGATTCTCTTCATCGAACACGCCACCATGTATCAAGTCCGCGGCGAAGTGCCCGAAGGCGAATACACCATCCCGATCGGAAAATCCAAAGTACAGCGCGCAGGCAAAGACCTCACCATCGTCACCTACTGCAAGGGTCTTGAGCTTTCTGTGAAGGCCGCCGACGAACTCAGCAAGCAAGGCATCGAAGCTGAGATCGTTGACCTGCGCACCCTGCGCCCGCTCGACATGGAACCCGTGCTCGAATCATTCAAGAAAACCAATCGCGCCATCGTCGTCGAAGAAGGCTGGAAGTCTTACGGTGTCGGCTCCGAAATCGTCAGCCGCATCTACGAAGAAGCCTTCGATTACGTCGATGCGCCCATCATTCGCGTTGCGCAAAAAGAAGTTCCGCTCCCCTACAACCGCACCCTCGAACAAGCCGCGCTTCCCCAAGTTGCGGATATCGTCGCGGCGGCAAAGGAGGTTATGAAATAATGGCCGAAACAATTTCCATGCCCAAACTCGGCTTTGACATGGCCGAAGGATTGCTCGTCCGCTGGGTGAAACAGGTCGGCGAGAATATCAACAAAGGCGACGTGCTCGCCGAAATCGAAACCGACAAAGCCACCGTCGAAGTTGAATCTTCTGCAAGCGGCGTTGTGCTGCAACTCATCGTCGATCAAGGCACGATGGTTCCCGTCAATGCGCCGATCGCCGTTGTAGGTGCTGCCGGTGAAAAAGTGGATGCGCCTGCGGCGACCGCAAACAGCGGACCGAAGACCGAAGCCGCGCCTCAATCTGCGCCGACAACTGCTTCTGCTCCGAGCAGCACTGCCTCCCCTGAATCATCACCCGCTGTCGATAATCAGTCATCCGCAGTCAAAGCCTCTCCCCTCGCTAAAAAGATCGCCCGCGATCAAAAAGTGGACTTGTCCAACGTAAAAGGCACTGGCCCCGGCGGACGTATTGTCCGCAAGGACATTGAAACTGCGTTATCCAGTGGGCAGTCGTCAGTAAGCAGTAAACAGCCTGCAACCCCAATTACCAATTACCAATTACCAATCTCCACAGAAGACAAGGTCATCCCCACCACAAAATTGCGCCAAGCCATCGGCCGCCGCCTCGTCGAATCCAAGCAGACCATCCCGCACTTCTACGTCACGCACGAATACAAGATGGAAGCCGTTATGGATATGCGCAAGCAAATCAACGCATACCTGCCAGAGAATGAAAAAGTCTCCGTAAATGATTTCATTCTCAAGGCCGTGGCTCTCACCTTGCGTCAGTTCCCCAACCTCAACGCCACCATCAAAGGCAATGAGATCATCCAATTCGGACATGTCAATGTCGGCGTGGCAGTCACCGTCCCCGGCGGCTTGATGACCGTCGTCGTCAAAGACACCGATCAAAAGGCATTGCGCCAGATATCAGGCGAAGTCAAAGCCATGGCAGGCCGCGCCCGCGATGGCAAGGTCAAGCCCGAGGATGTGGATGGCTCGACCTTCTCCACTTCCAACCTCGGCATGTACGATGTTGAAGATTTCATCGCCATCGTCAACCCGCCCGAAGCCGCGATCCTGGCGATTTCCTCTGCAAGAGAAGTGCCTGTTGTTGAAAATGGACAGGTCAAAGCAGGCTGGCGAATGAAAGCGACAATTTCGGTGGATCACCGAGTCAGCGATGGAGCTGAAGCCGCTCAATTCATGCAAGCGCTGGCAGGGTTCCTCGAAAATCCAATCAGAATGTTGGTGTAAGAAAAGCAAACTGCGGAAGTTTATATAAACTTCCGCAGTTTTTTTATAATAACAAACCTGGCGGTTGCGATTGTGTTACTCATCATCACCGGAAAACCCTATCATGATATTGGTGTAAAATTCTGCGGGTCACGCTTGAAACGTGGCCTACTTTTTATGAGGTAACCATGCATAAACAACTTAAAAATGACCTGATCCATTTATCCTCCCTGCTCGAACAGACGAAGCAAGCATCTGAACCATATCTCAATGAGATCAATGAACGCCCTCCTGCAACAGTTTTTTCAAAAAAGGAAAACCTCGAGATCTCCCATGAAGGTTTGGGAGCAGCGAAAACCTTGGATCTTTTCCTTGAACGCTACGGAAACCACATGCCCGCAAGCAACGGTCCACGCTTTTGGGGTCTGGTCACAGGCGGGACGACTCCTGCCTCCCTCATGGGCGATTGGCTGACCAGTGTCTACGACTTGAACTTAAGTCACGCCGCAAATTCCGTCGCGCCGAATATCGAGATGGAAACCATTCACATGCTGCGACAGTTGTTCGGGCTGTCTGAAAACTTTTCAGGAGCATTCACCTCTGGCGCAACCATGTCCAATTTTGCAGGGCTGGCCATGGCGCGTGAATGGGTCGGCAGACAATTCAATAAAAATATTTCACAGGAAGGCTTGCATACCATTGCACCGATCAAGGTGTTGAGCAGCGAAGCCCACAGCAGTTCATTCAAAGCCTTGGCCATGCTGGGCATCGGACGGGGCAACATGAAGGTGATCTCGAAACTGAATGGAAATCGCGAAGCCATGAATATCTCCGCGCTGAAAATCGCCCTCGCGGAATTGAAAGGCGAGCCATGCATTGTCATTGCGAATGCAGGCACTGTGAACACGGTCGACTTCGACGACTTGCAAGAGATCTCTCAACTCAAATCCGAATTCAAATTCTGGCTGCATGTGGATGCCGCCTTCGGCGGCTTCGCGGCCTGCTCACCGAAATATGCGCACTTATTAAATGGCATCAACAGCGCCGACAGCATCACCATCGACGCCCATAAGTGGTTGAATGTCCCCTACGATTCGGCCATGATCTTTACCAAACACCGCGATCTTCAAATTTCAGTTTTTCAAAACAGCGGAGCCTATCTCGGTGAAATTGCCGAACCTGTAGACTTCATCCACCTTGCGCCAGAGAACTCCCGACGCATGCGTGCCCTCCCAGCCTGGTTCAGCCTGAATGCCTATGGCCTTGCTGGGTATCAGGATATTGTGGAAAGAAATTGTTTGATGGCTCAAAAGTTGGGAGAAATGATCGAAGCCAGCAACATGTTCCATCTGGTTGCTCCTGTTCGGCTCAATGTAGCCTGCTTCACATTGAATGGCGATTTGAATGCAGAAAGGGTCAAAACTTTCCTAACCCGCCTACGGGACGATGGACGCGTGTTCATGACGCCGACTGTTTACCAGGGTGTTCCAGCCATCCGCGCCGCTTTCAGCAATTGGCGCACCGAAGAAGCAGATCTGGATATCGCCTGGCAGGCAATGACAGAATGCTATAAATGAGAAGGATAAAAAAATGAAAAATTTACTGAAACTCGAAGAAGCCTTTATGTTCGCCCTGAGCATATTCCTTTTCACAAAACTGGATTTTGCCTGGTGGTGGTATCCCGTACTGATCTTCACGCCAGACTTGAGCATGATCGGATATATCGTCAGCCCACAGATTGGTGCTGCAACGTATAACTTTATCCATCACAAGGCGGTCGGAATTTCTGTATTTGTGATGGGAATGATGCTCGCAAACCAACCTCTGCAACTGGCAGGCCTGATCCTCTTCGGCCACTCCAGCATGGATCGGATTCTGGGATACGGTTTGAAATATCCCGATTCATTTCAACATACGCATCTGGGCATAATCGGCAAAGCATAAGTATGCATTAACCAAAGCGGGTCACGATTGAATCGTGACCCGCTTTTTGCTACACTAAGTGCATGACCATTCGTATGCTCAATTGTTTTACGTGCAATGCCCGCTGGCCCAGCACCTTGAAAACGGGAATGGTTTGCCTGTTAATCGACACAAACAAGGGGCTGACCCTCGTCGATACTGGACTCGGCCTCGATGATTACCATAACCCAACCTGGATGACGCGGATGTTCCGCATTATCACCATTGTGCCTTTCAACCCAGCCGAAGCTGCTTTCAATCAGATCAAGAAAATGGGATTCGATCCCAACGACGTAAAAAACATCATCCTCACCCACATGCACTTTGACCACTGCAGCGGGCTGGCTGACTTTCCAAAAGCAAGAGTCCATGTATATCGGGGTGAATATCATGCATTCACGGAGGGGAGGATACGTCAATTTACTGAATTTGCCTACATTCCCCGCTATATTGCCCACAAACCTGAATTCGTTTTATACGATCAGGTCGATTCAAAATGGTACGAATTCGACGCCATCCGCCTGCCCTTTGAACCCGAGATATATCTAATCCCCCTCTTTGGCCATTCGCGCGGACATTGCGGTGTGGCCATCAAAACATCCACAGGCTGGTTCTTCCACGCGGCAGATGCAGGCGCAGTTTACGACAACGAGACGCCAAAGTGGTTGATCAAACTTGTGCTCGGTCCGCACGACCCGGCACTGCGCGCTTTCATGAAATCACATCCGGAAGTTCTTGTCTCCAACAGCCACATGTATCCTGAGTTCTTCAACGAGCACCCAGTGATCGAATAGATCATGGCACGGGCAAGTTCTCGCATAACACCTGGTAAGGCTCCTCGCCAAAGAAGGTGGTCCACTGGGCGGCATCGAAATTCTGGGTGAGGCGATTGCAGGCGGCTTTGATCAGGTCATCTCTCTGAAATTGAGACATTTTTTGCATATCCCAAAACTGGATGGCTTTGAGGGATGAAGTCGCCAGCGTATTTCCATCCACTGAATAGGACATCCCGCTGACGGTATCCTTGTGGCGGATCCGCGTA
Source organism: Candidatus Villigracilis affinis (assembly GCF_016705895.1). Taxonomy (NCBI): domain Bacteria; kingdom Bacillati; phylum Chloroflexota; class Anaerolineae; order Anaerolineales; family Candidatus Villigracilaceae; genus Candidatus Villigracilis; species Candidatus Villigracilis affinis. Next base: position 20,975 of record NZ_JADJKT010000024.1, read on the forward strand.
ATCTCGCCGCCGGTAAATGGGTCGATCACGAAGACATTGTTCAGCGCTCCCACCAAAAGACGGTCGCCGTGTGGGTTGAAGATCATCGAAGTGGCCTGTTCGCTGGGGATATTGCGAAGCAGATAAAAAACATCTCCCTGTTTCTGCCAGATATAGATCTGTCCCGATGTATTATTTGCCGCAAGCAGGGAACCACCCTGACTAAAAGCCATAAGCTGATGATCTCCCGGAGAGTCGATTACAGCAATGGTGTCACCTGTCTGCACATCGAGGATCAACAGCTTGTCCTGCAAACCCACAGCCAGTTGATCTGCAGCACTGGCCAGAGACATTATTTCCGTTTCATTCGAGAGCAGGTCCAGGAGCAATTCACCGTTCGTCACGTCCCATGCCTGAACATAACCGTCGAAATCCCCTGTGATCAAACGAGTGCTATCAGATGAAAAGACAATCGCTGGCACATTCTCAAATTTTTCGACCGTTCTCTTCGATCTGGCGGCAACATTGTATAGCACCACCTCCCCTTCATCCGTAGTGACACCGATCCATTTCGAGTCCGGGCTGACGATGATCTCTTCGATGAAGGCGTCGAATGAAAGGATCGGGGGGCCTTGCACGATTCCGCTTTGGGTGGCTATCTGATTCTTGTTCAGCAACCAGACCTGTTTTTCGTCAGATACGGCGATCCAGTCGCCTGATGGGCTGTATTGAACGTTTGATGCAACCGATTCCAGTTGAAAATAATTTGTCGAAGCGGGCAATGCGGAAATATCCCAGACGTGAATTTCACCGATCTGATCCCCAGAGATGAGATATTTTCCATCCTTGCTAAACGCAAGCACGTTGCCATCCCCGTTAATCGGGATCTGGAACATCTCTGCGCCAGTGGCGGCATTCCAAACCCGCACGGTCTTATCGTAGCCCGTGGTGGCAAGCCATTGACCATTCGGGCTGATCTCCACGCTGCTCAGGAAACTATCCTGCAACATACGGATCTTTTCCTTGCCGGTGGCGGTATCCCATATCCTGATTCTTTGATCATCGGAAACGGTGACAAACCATTTGCCATCCGGGCTGAAAGTGAGATCCTCCACCCAATCTTCATTGGTTATTTGAAACAGTTTCGCACCATTGCTTACCTGGGTCATGAACGCAAAACTATCCGAGCCGCCGGAGATCAGCTTGCTGCTATCCGGGCTGAAGGCGATCTCAAATACCTCGCCCCTGTGTGACGGACCGGTCAATACCCTCCCATCACGCAAATTCCAAAACGTGATGGTCCCCTCGTTACTACCAGCTGCGATCCACGTTCCATTTGGGCTGAATGCGGTCACGTACAAACCGCCAAATGTCAGAAGCTCAAATTCAAACTTGCGAGTCGCCAACGCAATAAAAGTGATGCGGCCATCGTCACGGGCCACTGCGAGCGATTTTCCATCCGGGCTGATATTGACATCCCAAATCGGAATGTTGTAATTGAACGTATCCTGCAATTCGCCGGTCTGCGCATCGACGATCATCACTTCACCGGACACATCACCGGTTGCAATGATCTTTCCATCGGGACTAAAAGCCGCATCTTCCACCGCGTCGGGGCTGTCCACACAAAAGCGCATTTTCCCATCTTGAAGTTCCCACACACAAGCTGTACCGTCTGCACTTGCAGTGACGAATGAATCTCCAGACGGGCTGATCTCCAGCGCGTTGATAATGTCCGATTGCTCCATTTGCGCGATCGGTACAGGAAGCAGTGAGATATTCTTGCGAAGAATATCCTCGGCTTCCTGCGACGGGCTGCGTCTCATCGAATCCAGGGCAAGCAGGGTGCTGATATAAAGTCCGCCCACCTTCGATTGGTAGATCTGCGCACGCGCGGCACTGCGTTGCGCCTCAGCAATGACCTGGTTTTTTTCAGCGATCTCCTGATTTTTTATGGCAGCATCGGCGTTTTCCTGCGCGATCTCAGCGTTCTTTTGGGCAAGTTTTTCATTCTTTTGCGCCAATATCTTTTGTTCCTGAGCCAGTTTTTCATTTGCGGAGGCTTTTCGCGATTGATATACCGCAGTGACAGACAGGACGATCATAATCAGCAGTGCAGTAGCTGCCGCGACCCAGAGCGTAGTTCTTCGTGTTTCATTCCGATAACTGAAATCAATATAGACCAATTGGAGATTGGAAGGCTTGGGGTCATTCTTTTCAGCAGAGGCCAGCATACGACGGGCGCTGCGCAAGTCGTTTCCACGCAAAAGCAGGCTGGGGTCTTTTTTTCGCTCCCATTCCAACGCCCGGACTTGCAAGCGGCGATGCTCCTGAACCCACTCAATATCAAGCGTAATTGCGACCTTTATCTTCTCCAGTCCTTCATTGAAGTCATCCTGCTCGCGAATGAAGATCCAATTCAGGTCACGGACGATCGGATTGACTGTCTTCGGGTCAACATCGCGGAGAACAATCGGAATGATGCGTTTGTTATTCTTAGCTGCATGCCCAATTTCTACATTACAAACCTCAGATGCGACCGAATCGGGACTGATCAGGAAGACAAATACATCTGATTCTTCAATTCCACGCAGGATCTCTTCCAGCCAACCTACAGCGGGCGGGATGTCTTCCCAATCGACCCAGACGTCGAATTCAATCTTTTTTAATGTATCGATCAGCTTACGCGCAACGGTGGAATCTTTTCGTGAGTAGGAAACGATAAGTTTGTTCATAAAATGCCTCAGGCGACGATTATAACCTTTGAAAACAAAAACCTCCGAGCTATTAATAACTCGGAGGTTCTGACTATCCGTACAGTTCTTTCCTGAAAAACTCTGGCAGGGCAAAGGCCGCCTTGTGCACTTCAGGATTAATATAATTATTTATCCCAGGTGGGAACGGGGTTTTCAACCCGTTTTCCCATGGCGTGTTCGATACATACATGAAGCCAATTCCCCCGCCGGGATAGGTTGGGATATTGGCATAGTAATATGCTGGATTCTTCGTCAATGCCTTCGCGGATTGATAAATTGTTTTGATCAGTTCCGTGTCGAAAAAGGGCTGCTCGCATTGGGTGGCAGCGGCTCCGTTGGGAGTCAACGCGCGCACCATGAGCTTGTAGAACTCATCTGAGAATAGTCTCTCTGCCATGCCGATGGGATCGGTCGTATCCGAGATAATGACGTCAAATTGACCGGGGTTTTCTTCGAGAAAACCAAAAGCGTCGCGGACTAATAATGTGGCACGAGGATCAGCCCACGGGTCGCCGAAAGAGGCGAAGTGTTCGCGTGAGAGATCCACGACACGCTGATCCAACTCACAGACGACGGCCTCTTCGACGGAGGGATATCGCAATACCTGCTGCAACGAGCCGCCGTCACCACCGCCTACGATAAGGACTCTCTTTGGCTTTCCAACTGCGAGCATGGGTACATGCACGATCATCTCATGATAGCCAATGTTGTCGCGCTCGGTGAGCTGGATGATGCCATCAAGGATCATGGCCTTGCCGAAAAACTCAGTTTCAACGATCTGTAAATGTTGAAACTGAGTCTGTTCATCTGCAAGGATATTCTTAATACGGATCCCCTTGCGATAATACGGGTGTAATTCTTCAGTAAACCAAATACTCATTCAAGTTCCTACACTGCGATCGGCAGTTTCGTTTCAACCGATGCCTCGCGGTCCAATTTACGCATCGAGAAATCGTCTGCGCCAAATGCACGTTTGATGCGCATCAACAATGGCATCATATCCATACCAATGGCACAGGTAAACAGATCGATCGCGCAGTAATTATGTTCAGGCCATGCATGCAAACTTGCATGCGACTCTGCGAGAAGCAAAAAACAGGTAAAGCCATGCGGGCTGAACTTGTAAAAGCCCTCATCCACAACCGTCAGGCCACTTTCACGTACGGCCTGCGCAAACAGCGAATAAGCTCGCTCGCTATCCATGAGAATCTCATGGTTGCAGTCGGAGAGATCAAAAATAAAATGCTCTCCCAATTTCAAAGTCGCGTTCACTCACACCTCCAAGGTTAAAAAATGAAAGAACCTACTGGGAACACTATCTTTTCCATTTCAAAACGATCCGCAAGATGTATTCCTTGCGTAACGAGTGAAACTGTTCCCGAGCAGACTCTATTGTGTACATTTATACTATGCCACAGCGGAGTGTCAATATTTTTTGCCAGTGAATATTGTTTACCGAAGAAGCAGATTGAAATCAAAATCATCATCACGCACGCTGAACGGGTCATAATCGTTATTCAACTCGGTTTTACATCAACGATTTTACACAGGCATAAAAACAGGTGTAAAAATTCGAAATTATGGTTAAATCTGCAGACGCGAAAGGAGAAAATATGTCTGACTTAAATGCTTTGAACAAGGAAACCCACGAAGCCTGGGAAGTGAATGCCGATGTCTGGGACAACCGCATGGGCGATGAAGGCAACGAATTCTTCAACATTTTATGCTGGCCCGCTCTCGCCTCTTTACTGGACCTGAGACCTGATTCGCACATCCTGGATATTGCCTGTGGCAACGGCCTCACCACCCGCCGCCTTGCCGAACTCGGCGCGCAAGTGACCGCATTCGACTTCTCCTCCAACCTGATCGAAAAAGCAAAAGTCCGCCTCGCAAATCATGCTTCACACGTCACTTTTCACGTCATTGATGCCACAAATGAATCTCAACTTCTCTCCCTCGGTGAAAATAAATTCGATTCCGCTCTCTCCAATATGGCGTTATTCGACATGGCCGATATTGAAACCCTGTTTCGTATTCTGCCCAGATTGCTCAAACCTAATGGGGCTTTCGTCTTCTCCATCACCCACCCTGCCTTCAACAATGCGTCCTCCGCGCATGTGGTGGAGGAAATCGATGATCATGGCGAAATGAAAATCACCTACGCCATCAAAACCTCGCGCTATATGACTCCCTTCCACCAGCGCGGACTCGCCCTGCGCAGCCAACCCAAACCACAAGTCTATTTTGATCGTCCGCTTCAATACTATTTGAACCTCGGCTTCCAAAACGGATTTGTCCTCGATGGCTTCGAAGAACGCGCCTTTCCGCCCGAAACTTCGCAATCACATCCGCTTAGCTGGGGTGGAAAATTTAGCGAACTGCCCGCCGTAATCGTCGCGCGGATGAGACTCGTTTCATAAACTTCTTCCACTCTTCGTCGGCCTGCTTGCAGATCAATTCGGTTTGGGCATCGCCATCTGGCTCTTGTTACTTGGCCCGCTTGCCCTTATCATTGGCCTCCCCCGCCATGACAAACCCTAACACCTCCATTTACATCCATATCCCCTTTTGCAAACACCGTTGCGCCTACTGCGATTTCAACACCTACGCGGGCCAAGAAGATTCGATACCCGCATACGTACAAGCTTTAATCAATGAGATTGAATTTGTTGGACATCGCACTGAGCAGATGAACGTCCACACCGTCTTCTTCGGAGGCGGGACTCCCTCGCTTCTTTCCGCGCCGCAATTTGATTCCATACTACGGGCATTACGCTCCGCTTTTACATTCACCGCTGACGCGGAGATCAGCATCGAAGCCAACCCCGGCACGATCTCACCAGAAAAATTAAATGCAATTCGAAAATCTGGGATCAACCGCATCAGCTTTGGTGTGCAATCTGCCAACACCGAAGAACTACGCATGCTCGAACGCATCCACGATTTCTTCACCGTCATCGAAGCCGTGTCCACTGCAAGAAAAGCTGGCTTCGACAACCTCAACCTCGACTTGATCTACGGACTCCCCGAGCAAACACTTGCCTCTTGGCAGACCACCCTCCAACGCATCGTTGACCTGCATCCTGAGCACATCTCCGCCTACGCGCTCACCCTCGAGCATGGCACTCCCTTTGGACGCTGGTCATCCAAAGGCCTGCTCCCCCTCCCCGACCCAGATCTCGCCGCCGAAATGTACGAATACGCGGAAGAGTTTTTGGAGGCGAATGGGTATGTGCATTATGAGATATCAAATTGGGCGAAAACGAATTCTGAATTCAGAATTCAGAATTCAGAATTTATGTGCCGTCATAATCTCCAATACTGGCACTCCCTTCCTTACCTCGCCTTCGGCGCAGGCGCACATGGATACGCCAATGGCTATCGTTATTCCAATGCGCTAAGAATCAAAACCTACATCGAACGTCTAAACACTGATAACAGATCACTGAACACTTCTTTTCCTCTTTCTCCTGCAACAGTAAATCAACATAAACAGACGCCGAAAGATGACATGTCCGAGTACATGCTGAACAATCTCAGACTAACGAATGCCGGGGTTGTAGAATCAGATTTCAGATTAAGATTCGGAAGCGGGCTTTTGGATGTCTATCCAAAGGAAATTGAGGACCTTGTCAAAAATGGGTTACTTGAATACGCAAAGACCTCAGAGGTTTACAGGCTTACCAAACGCGGAAGGCTATTGGGGAATCAAGTCTTCGTAAAGTTTGTGTAGCATAATCAAAAAGACCTCCAAGTTTTACCTTGGAGGTCTTCCTTATTACTTTTTACTGCCTTACTTCTTCTTTGCAACTTTCTTGACAGCCTTCTTCACAACCTTCTTGGCTGCAACTTTCTTGACAGCGGCTTTCTTAGCAACAGGCTTCTTGGCAACGACAGGGCGGTGCTTGAGTGCTGCATGAGCTGCGGCCAAACGAGCGATTGGCACGCGGAAGGGCGAGCAGGAAACGTAGTTGTTGCCGATCATGTGACACCATTCGATGGAGTCAGGATCGCCGCCGTGCTCACCGCAGATACCCACTTCAAGATCGGGGCGGGTCTTGCGGCCTTCGGAGATCGCCCACTGCATGAGAGTACCCACGCCGTGGCGGTCAATGGTTTGGAAGGGGTTCTTCAAAAGAATGCCCTGTTCCTGATAAGTGATGAGGAAGTTGCGCTCGGCATCATCACGTGAATAGCCGTAGGTCATTTGGGTCAGGTCGTTCGTGCCGAAGGAGAAGAACTCGGCATTGCGAGCCACGTCAGCAGCTGTGATTGCGGCGCGGGGGATTTCGATCATGGAACCAAATTTGTATTCAAATTTGATCTTCTTTTCGCCCATGACTGCGGCGGCGATGCGCTCGAGGCGCGGCTGGATCCAATCCAATTCCTTGACGGTGCCGGTGAGCGGGATCATGACTTCGGGCTTCACGACAATTCCGCGCAGGGTGCAGTCAGCGGCGGCTTCAAAGATGGCGCGGACTTGCATTTCCACGATCTCAGGCATGACGATGCTCAAGCGAACACCGCGCAGACCCATCATCGGGTTGGATTCGTGCATACCCTTTACGGACTCGAGTAGATCTTCCTTTGCTTTCAAACCAGCGGTCTCACCCTTGACGCGCATGGTCACTACTTCTTCGAGAAGCTTTTCTTCGTCGGGCATGAATTCATGCAACGGCGGGTCGATCAAGCGGATAATAACGGGATAGCCGTCCATCGCTTCAAATAGACCGTCAAAATCCTTGCGCTGGCTGGGCAGCAACCTGTTCAGAGCAGAGGTGCGTCCTTCGGAAGAATCAGCGAGGATCATTTCCTGAACAATGGGCAGGCGCTCGGGCTCAAAGAACATGTGCTCGGTACGGCAAAGGCCGATACCTACCGCGCCGTATGAACGTGCGCGCTGGGCATCCTTTGGATAATCTGCATTTGCCCACACCTGCAAACCGCGTGTCGGTCCGCTGTCTGTAGCAGAGCGGATATTCTTGCGGGCACAAATTTCATCTGCCCACTTGAGCAGGGTCATCAATTCAACCTGTTCCTCGATGGAAGGAATGGTTACAGGGATCTTGCCGACATAGATCAAACCGGTTGTGCCGTCGACGGAAATCCACTCGCCTTCCTTCACGACGATTTCGCCGACATTCATCAAACGTTTTTCAAGATCGATCTTGATCGCAGAGGCGCCTACTACGCACGGAATACCGAACTGACGAGCTACGACTGCTGCATGAGATGTGGCGCCGCCTTCGCTGGTCAACACACCCTTGGAGGCGATCATACCGTGGACATCATCGGGCTTGGTGAACGGGCGCACCATAATGGTGTCCTGTTTGCCTTCTTTAGCCATCTTCTCAGCCATGTCGGCATCGAAATAGATCTGACCAACAGCCGCACCGGGAGAAGCGTTCACGCCTTTGGCGATCAGCTTGCCAGATTTCTCTGCGTCTTTCTTGGCTTCATTATCGAATTGCGGGTGCAAAAGTGTATCCACGTTTTCAGGGGTCACACGTTCCACTGCTTCGTCTTTTGTGATCAAGCCTTCAAGTGCCATATCCACTGCCATTTTGACGGTGGCTTGGGCAGTGCGCTTGCCATTGCGGGTCTGGAGCATCCACAACTTGCCACGCTCAATGGTGAATTCCACATCCTGCATATCCTTGTAATGTTTTTCAAGGCGGGCAGCGATCTTCATGAATTCATCGTAGGCCTTGGGCATGCGATCCTTCAAGGTTTCGATCTGGTTTGTGTTACGAATACCAGCGACAACATCTTCGCCCTGAGCATTGAACAGGAATTCACCCATCATCTTTTTATCGCCAGTGGAGGGGTTGCGACTGAAAGCCACACCTGTGGCAGAGTCATCACCCATGTTGCCGAACGCCATGGTCTGAATATTCACTGCTGTTCCCAAAGTATGGGAAATACCGGTCGCATTGCGATAATCAATAGCGCGCTTGCCATTCCAGGATTTGAACACTGCTTCGGTGGCCAATTCCAGTTGCTTGTACGGGTCCTGTGGGAAATCAAAACCCTTCTCTTTTCGAATGACAGCCTTGAAAGCCTCGACCATTTGAGCCCAATCTTCGGCGGTCATTTCGGTGTCAAGCTTGTAACCTTTTTCATGCTTGTATTCATGAAGAGGTTGTTCGAACGATTCATCGGGAATTCCCAACACAACCGAACCAAACATCTCAACTAGGCGGCGATAAGAGTCATACACAAAGCGGGCATTGCCGGTCAACTTGACCATACCAGCTGCGGTCACATCGGTTAAACCAAGGTTCAACACAGTATCCATCATGCCGGGCATGGAGAATTTCGCACCGGAGCGGCAGGAAACCAACAGGGGATTCTTGGGATCACCAAATTTTTTGCCTGTTTGCTTTTCAACTGCTTTTAATGCTTTTAGTTCCTGATCCCACAAACCTGCGGGAAATTTCCCCAATTTCTGATACGCGTTACATGCTTCGGTTGTTACGGTAAAAAACGGAGGTACAGGTACACCCGCACGCGTCATATCCAACAAGCCCGAACCTTTGCCGCCCACGAGCGCCTTTACCGCATCCCATGAACCGCCAGCAACTTTCTCAGCCTCTTTTACTTCGTTAAAGAGATAAACCCATTTAGTCATTGTAGCCTCCTACAAGAATTAGAATTTTGATTGTGAAATATTTTACCAAAAACAGTCTAGTTTACATATGACAAAAATCACCAGATAATCAGATTTCAATATTACAAACCTACATCAACCCTTAAAACCATCCAATTTAATAAATCAATTACGAGAAACAACCGCTAAATTCTGTAAACACCCTGCAAAGTGAATCTAGGGGTAAATCAGGGATAATATGGCAAGGAAAAAAGCATGACTACTAAAATACTTGTAATCGATGACGATGTTGCAATCACTGAATTGATGAACATGTTGCTGAAAACACACGGCTTCGAAGTGTTCACAACAAACAGTGGCGTGGAAGGCGTAAAGCTGGTTGAGGAGCATAGACCCAGTGTGGTTCTTCTCGACCTGATGATGCCAGACATGGATGGATGGCAGGTTTGTAAGGCAGTCCGCTCTTTCAATAACGTGCCCATTCTCATCCTCTCCGCGATCAATGACCCCAGTATGGTTGCCAGTGTTTTGGACGCAGGTGCTGATGATTTTCTTGTCAAACCTGTCCCAAGCAGTGTGCTCGTGGCTCATATCAGAAAGATGGTCAGGCGCAATACTACTGGCGCATTGAACATGGGACTGAATAAATCGAGTTCACGTACCACCCACCCGCTTCCATCCTGACCCCAATATATTTCTAAAAAGCCCATCCATAAAAGGATGGGCTTTTTAGTTCCATTAGATAGGCAGGAGTTTAGGAAGCTAAAAACATTAAACCGTCTGCGGTCGCCTGCGCAAATTCCATCATTGGCATATGACCAGCGCCTGATAGTTCAAAAAGCTTCGCAGATGGCAAAACAGATATTATCTCCTTTGAGCGGTCAAGGGGAATCAAAACATCCGCATCGCCGTGTATGAGTGTGACGGGAAAATCTAAATGGTTGTTCTGAAGGGCTGAAAGATAAGGTAGCATTTCCTCCCTTTCAGCCATCGCTTTCAATGCGCCGATGACAGCAGGCTTGCTCTGCCTTCCAATGACCGCGCGGACAAACTCCTGCACCCGCATATCAGCAGATAATTTCGGTGTCATTGCTTCGACGACAACACCCACTCCATTTTCAGCGACATCGGAAGCGGTCTTGTAGCGTCCATCTTTACGCTCGGGCGTGTCTGCAGCGGCTTGCGAGGAAATCAACCCCAAACCGATTACGCGTTGCGGGTATTTTTTCAAAAACGCCAGCGCAACATACCCGCCCATGGAATGACCTGCGATTGCTGCTTTTTCGATTCCCAGGTCATCCAACAATCTGGCAATATCATCCGCCATATCCGCCATCGAATATGGAGATTCGATGGTTGTAGATTGTCCAAATCCACGCAAGTCTGGCAGAATAACGTCGAATTTATTTTCCAATATGGGGGCGACTTCGTCCCAGGAGGTATGGTCCAGGGGAAAGCCGTGGATCAGTACCAGAGGGATCCCCTGTCCACGGCGTGTATAGGCCAGATTGATTCCATTTACAGAGATCGTTTTCATTTTATACTCACTTTCTTTATGCTCACTTCCATTGTACAGCAACTTTTAATTTACTGCCCAATTTTGATTTGTAAAATATATAACCATTATCACGTCCAAATTCATAGACACGGCGTGTGATCTCCACGTCTGCCTTGCAATATTCAGCGATCTTTTCCAATTGACCTTCACGGAACCATTCCACCGCCTGAACGCCGTCAGCTGTTTTTGCTGCACCGAGAGTGGCACTGGCAATGGAATCGAGTCCGATTCGAAAACCAAGAGTCTTTTGCAGGTCGAGGAGCATGTCAACGGTCGGGATGGAAGCGAAACGGACTTCGGGAGCGTAAGGTTGAAGCACCAGGTAGTCGAATCCCTTTAAATTAAATCCGATCACTTTCGTCGCGGATCTTAATTCGTTGATCAATGCAGGAACATCCTTTTCCCAATACACAGAAAAATCATTGGTCTGCGTCGACCAGGTAATGCCGCAGGCAACGCGGAGTTTGCTAATGTTTTCGCGCCCGCCAACATCTTGAAAAAGATTTTGAGATTCCAGATCAAAAAATACAAGGTTCATGCTGCACTTGATGTTCCTTTCTCCAATTCCTCGCGTGCAAAGGCCAGGGCCTGCCCGCGGTTTTCGATTTTTCCCGCAGCTTGATTCTCGCGGATCAATTCCAAAAGGTGACCGACGACCGGCCCGGACTTGATATTCAACTCCTTGATCAATTCATGGCCATCAAGCAGGCGAGGCGGCGCGACAATTTCTTCCGGACGCTCCCAATAATTTTCAAGCAGGATACGGGCAATATCGAGATAAACCGTCCACGTTTCCAGGGTGAGGTCCTGAGCGCGTGTACCGCGCAAATCTGCAAGACCAAGCAAAATGAGGTCAATGCCCGCTTCGCCTGCATCACGGAAGAAACGATAAATGGCCTTGCGGGACGGGGCCTGGTTTTTATGCTCCATGCGGCTTGCAAAGGAATGCATTCGCATGTGATTTTTTATGATGATATGCAGGCGCTCGGCTTCATCATTGCTCAGGTTGAAAGCGTGTGCCCGCTCTGCAGCAACGTCCGCCCCCTTAACATCATGGTCAAAAAAACGGATGCGTCCAGTCTCTTCAACGGTTCTGGTTCCAGGCTTGCATACGTCGTGATAAAGCGCGGCAAAGAACAAAAGCGAGCGCATGGAGCGGTCCACGTTGAGCGGTTTGGCAAAGTGATTTGCGATCTGTTCGCGAAAACGTCCCAGCCGCAACGTAAGCAGACCTGTGAACATGTCGTTGGTCTTTTCGGCGTTGTAACCGATGCGCAAAGCGGAAACGATCTGGTCAAGATAATCAAGCACGGAAAGTGTGTGCGTCCACACTTCATAGACGTGCGGTTCGGATTGCTCGACGCCTTTCATCGGAACCAATTCGGGCATGAGATGCGGAAGCACACCCAGCATTTCGAGCGCACGCATGGACGCATCGGGCTTCGGACCGTGGAGGATTTTGAAAACTTCATCGCGCAGACGTTCCACAGAGATGCGCCCCAATTGATCTACAGACTGCTTCATCAATTCACGTGTCCCTTTTTCGATGCGAAATCCGAAAAAGGCCGCCTGACGAACCGCTCGCAAAATGCGAACAGGGTCATCAGACAGTGAAGTTGAAGAACAGGCACGGATGAGTTTTGCGCGCAAATCCGTCCCGCCATCCAGTGGATCAATAATGGTGCCATCGTGCGGGTTGTAGGCAATGGCGTTCATGGTGAAATCGCGGGCACGCAAATCCTCTTCAAGGCTTTGACCAAAAACGGTGCTGGGATTGGGACTGCGATAAACGGAGAAATCCAGGAAGGTGCGTGTGCCATCTTCATTTGTGACGATCACACGCCCCGTGTCACGCTCCTCGTCGAGGGAAACAAAGTCGGCGCCGAGAGTGTTTGCCACTCTCCGGGCAAGGGAAATGCCATTTGACGGCAGAACAAAATCGAGGTCGGGTGAGATGCGTGAAAGTAACAAGTCACGCACTGCACCACCGACGAGGTGGATTTCCTGGTCGGCGGGCAGAATAGTCAGTAATTTTTCCAATAAAGGCGGAAGGGCAAGGGAGGTATTCATAAAAACGATCTCGGGTTTTTCCTTATGACGGCTGTGTTGGGAAGCGCGCAACGCCTGCTCAGGCGTGCCGCCCTGTGCCACCACCCTTCCACGAACACGAGCGACCCAGCGGCCTGCATAAGGCGAGGAAGGTTGCTCGGGGTTCGGAGATTCGTCGTTCATTTCAACCGCTGGTACAGAGGTTATGAGGGTGGCTGGTACTTTTCCAAATCCACAACGCCGACAAAGGGCAGGTTGCGGTAATACTCATCAAGATCAAGGCCGTATCCAAAGACAAATTTATTGGGAATGGAAAAGCCAAGATAATGAATGGGGACATGCGCCTCGCGGCGCTCGGGCTTATCCAACAGGGCGCAGACTTTCAGCGATTTCGGCTGGCGGGTTTCAAGCATTTGCAAAACGGATGAGATGGTGTGGCCGCTATCCACAATGTCTTCAACAAGCAGCACGTTCTTGGAACGGATGTCAGTTTGCAGGTCGAGGGTGACGCGGGCTGATCCGCTCGATTCGCGCTTGCCTACGCCATAGGATGAGACAGCCATAAAGTCCACCATGTGCGGGGTGGTGATACAGCGGCTGAGGTCCACAGTGAAGGGCACGCCCCCGCGCAGGATGCAAATCAACAGGAGATCATCCTTGAGATAGTCGGCACTGATCTGCGCACCCAATTCTCTTACGCGCGCCTGCAGTGTTTCTGCATCTATCAGAATTTCAGAGAGAACATCTTTGTAATTTTGCATGAATGTAGTCCTGTAGTTTTGCAGTTTGAAAGCTCAGTACAACTAACGCGGAACTTCGTGATGCAGCCGGCAGCGTGCCTCATATAACTCGGACGCGCCAACGATCACAACAGGGTCATCGTGGCGGGCGGGTTTACCGTTGACTAGTCGCTGCGTGCGTGAAGCGTCATCACCGCACACCATGCAGATCGCATGCAGCTTGGCCACATCTTCCGCTTCAGACATCAAGACAGGCATGGAACCAAAAGGCTCGCCGCGAAAATCTGTATCTAGGCCCGCGACCAAAACGCGCACGCCGCGCGCGGCCAGTTCCCGGGCGATGATCACCACTTCAGTGTCAAAGAATTGCGCCTCGTCAATTCCTACGACGGTTGTATCCTTATCCAACCTGGAGCGAATCTCCGCCGCGCTTTCAACGGGGATCGCGTCAAAAGTTGAACCTGCGTGGGAGGCCACCTTCTCAACTGCATAACGAATATCAATGGCGGGCTTGAATACCTGTACTTTTTGTTTTGCAATGGTTGCGCGAATCAGGCGTCGAATCAACTCATCTGTTTTTCCGCTGAACATGGACCCGCAAATGACTTCGATGGAACCGTGCGTATGCTTCATTCAGATTCTCCCAAATTAATGATGGCATGATTTGAAGTGAAAATTTCCGCTATTTCAAAAACGGGAAACTTCAAACTCCATATTACATAAAAACAGGCAGATGCTAAGCATCTGCCTGTCTAGTTTACCTGAGAAACCTTTACCTGACAAAGTGCCCAGGCCGAAAGGTAAATCCTATTCGGCTGCGCCCGCTTCTTCAGTGGGAGCTTCGGTGGTTTCAACTGCTGCTGCCTTGGGGGCCTTTGGAGGCTTGGGGGCATCGGGAACCTCGGGAACTTCAAAGCCCAAAGCGCGCAATTTCTTCTTGGCGGCGGTGAGGGAAGACTGGCCGAAACCAGCGATCTCCAACACGGCGGCGTTGCCTTCGCCAAGCTTCGCCAGCATCTGGCCAATGCTCAGAATGCCGACTTTCTTGAGAGCATCTGTGGCACGGGGGGAAAGTTCCAAATCATCGATCGAGCGATCGGGAGAATTGGAAGCTTCTTCCTTGGATTTCTGCTGCTCGACATAGGTCTGGCGCGCGGAAAGCTTCTTGTAGAAGCGGTCCACCTGACCTTCAATATCCATAAGACGGGCAGATTCACCGGTAAAAAATGGATGACAGTTGGAACATACATCGATACGCAACTCTTTCCGGGTGGAAAGGGTGACCCATGTTTTTCCGCAGGAAGCGCAGGTTACCTTCGCTTCAAAGGCTGTGGGATGGATTTCTGCTTTCATGCTACTCTGCCTCAACCGGGATAATGTTTACGCGTTTGCGTCCGTGAAAAACGTCGAACATAACAACCCCGTCTGCAACTGCAAACAAGGTATCGTCCTTGCCAACCAAAACATTCAAGCCCGGCTTGATCTTGGTGCCGCGCTGGCGGACGAGGATATTTCCAGAAAGAACAAATTGACCGGCGTAACGCTTTACACCCAAGCGTTGGGCGTTGCTGTCACGACCGTTGCGGGTTGATCCGCCACCTGTTTTATGAGCCATTTCTACCTCGCTTCACTAATTACTACTTTTCTTTTTTCTTGTCAGCGGACTTGGTTTTGCGGCCACCCTTCAGTTCGCCCTGAAGTTTTTCGAAGCCGTCCCAATCGCCTTTGGCAGCGAGTTTCGCCTGAGAGATCCAGCCTTTCGGATCCATCATCTGCAAACCAGCAGCATCCAAAGCCTTCTGAACGGTAGCAGCCTTGGCACCAGCCAAATCTGCGAATGTGGAAATACCAGCTTCATTCAGAACTTTGACGACCTTCGGTCCGATGCCCTCGATCTTGGCGAGGTCATCCGCTTCCTTGCCACTCTCAGCCTGCTTCTCGACTTCGACAGCCTTCGCAACGACAGGCTTTCGCTCTTCGCCGGCTTTGCCAATGAAATCGATCATCAAACGGGTATAGAAATGGCGATGACCACCCTTTACACGGATGCGTTTCTTGGGGCGATATTTGAAGGAAATAACCTTGGGGCCTTTTACATGATCGACCACGGTGGCTGAAACTTTGATCTCACCAACTGTGGGAGTGCCGACCATTGTGACATCATCGTCTGCCATCAGCAGAACGCGGTCAAAGTCAAACTTGTGGCCTACTTCATAGGCGAGGCGGTCCACATCAATTGTGGAGCCTTCAACGGCGCGGTATTGCTTGCCGCCGCTTTCAACGATTGCAATTCTCATTATTATGATCTCCAGTCATCACTTCGCCGCGCATCCCGCGGACCACTTTACCCGTTAAAACACAGGGGAGGTCTACGCCGAACCGTGGGGAAGCTGGGTTTATTTAGCGCGCGGTATTATACATGGAGGAAGGCGCACCTGTCAACGATTCCGGGGTGCAAAATTCCACCACTCCCCGCCTTTTGGGCGGAGAATGATGAAAGATCACCTGCAAAACAGCGATGAAACGCCTACTTGGGAAGCATTGAGGTCAGGGTTCGGGTCACCGTTTGGAGTTGACCCGCGTGGCCTTTGATCTTGTTCACATCGCCCGTGCGCAGACCCGATTGCACATCCGTGATCGTCTTGGAAGTGGACACTTCATTATCAATGATCTTCTGGGTCGTGGCTTCCAACGTGACAAGCATCTGCATCACATTTTTTGGAATAATGGGCAGGTTCCTGAGGATCGGCAGGAGCACATCCAATATGCCGTTGGCGGTGCGGGCATATTTGACTGTCAACGTATGCAGTGTACCGATGGAAGTGGTCAATTCCAGCGCGATCTCCTGGATCGAATCAATCATCCCCTTGTGCTGCTCGATGATCTGGGCAACATCTGTCACAGACTTCGTCAACTGGTCTGAAAATTTGACAATCGAACCTGAACTTGTCTTTGCGGCAATCATTCCGCTTCTGGCGGGAACTCTGGTCGGTGCTGGCATGGAAAACCTCCTGAAAATGATGATGATTATTACCCGAAATCAAAGGTAATTTCTCCCAACTATACAATACTTCATTTCCAAAAACAACCTTATTGACAAACATTTATATCTCGTATATCCTGAATGGGTTGACCCAAACAGACAAAGGAGTTGCCATGAATCAAGCTGACTCGAATGGGGAACGCATGCGCACGTGGGCACTATGGCTTGTTCTTCCCCTTGTGATCGGAATTTTGATCGCCTCTGCAATTCCACAACCGGTGATCGGCATCATCCGCCTTGATGATGCGATTTATTCATACACGGCGCGAGACATGATCGCGCAGATCAATTATGCAATTGACAATCCTGAGGTGAAAGCGGTTGTATTGGCATTCGACAGCCCCGGCGGTACCGTGGTAGATACGGAAGCCGTATATATGGAACTGGCAAGGCTACGGGCCAAAAAACCTGTCGTCACCGCCGTGAATGGCATGGCCGCCAGCGGAGCCTACTATCTATCGGTAAACACGGATTACATTTATGCCAAGCCAACTTCGATGGTGGGCAACATCGGCGTGATCGGCTATCTTCCATCCACCCCCGTTATTTTTGAAGAGATCATTTCTACGGGCCCGTACAAACTATGGGGCGCGCCGCGCGATTCAGACATGCGCCAGATCGACATGATCAAGGAAGGCTTCTTTCAGGCGGTGATGTTTGGGCGCGGAGACAGACTCAAGGTCGGGCAGGATGTCGTGCTGAGCGGACAGATCTGGATCGGCAGTGAAGCGGTCCGCATTGGCATCGCTGACGAGATCGGCACCGAAACAGACGCCATCAACAAGGCTGCCCAACTTGCACAGGTTGCAAACTTCAAAACCGTTGACCTGCGCGATCTGGCCGGGGCTATTAGTAGTTCGCTCCCCTTTTTCTTCCAAAGCCCCGAAGGCATCCTCACGCCTTACCCAACCGAACCAGGTATCTATCTGCTCTTCATCCCGCAGTTGCCTGTGGAACAATAGGAAGCCGCCATGAAAAAGAACATGCTCTGGATCGCAATTGCCGCTTTGATCTTTCCACTCCTCGCGCGCGGATTATGGTTCTATCGCGGTATTCCCAACCGCCCTGAGATCGGAACTCCGGATTATCAGGCACTCACCATTTCCCAACCGCCGCTGGAAACCCCATCAGCCGACGAAGTTATCGATCAAATCAACGGCATCGTGTTGTTGGATTTCGCGCACGCCAACCAATATCAACCGCCCGAAACAAAATCTTTGCAGGAAGCCATCGAAAAACGCGGCGGAAAAATTGAAACACTGACCGACTCGACCCTGCTCGAATATAAGCTCAAATATGCCAGTGCCTACATAGTCATTTCCCCATCCTATATGTTCAGCGCAGACGAAACCCGCATCGTGAAGGCCTTTGTCAATCGCGGCGGGAGGCTGCTGGCTTTCACCGATGCCACGCGCGGCGCCATGTATTACGACATCAACGGCAACATCCTTAATTTTCCAGACACAAGCCTGATCAACCCGTTGCTTTCTGCATTCGGGATCACACTCAATAATGATTATCTTTACAACGTCGAAGAACACGAGGGCAATTTCCGCAATGTCTTCTTCGACGACTTCGGCAAAAATGAGTTGACCTTCGGACTCAAACGGGTCGCGCTCTACGGGACTCACTCGGTCAAAACTTCCTCGGGGCTGATCCTGCTTCGAGGAGCAGAATCAACCCTCTCGTCCATTGACGATGCGCATGATCCCGATGAAGGCGGCGCAGCGCTCAGCGCGGACGGGAATGTCCTCGCGTTCGGCGATTTCACATTCCTGACTTCCCCCTATCAAAACGTGGCCGACAACGCCACTCTCATTGCCAATATCGCAGACTTTACGCTTGGCGGCAAACAAATCATCACGCTTGCAAATTTCCCATTCACATTCACCCAACCCGTTCTGCAGGTTTATCGCACATCCGAAGTGCGCATGACCGCGGAAATGACCGCTGCCCTCAGCGGCCTGCAAGAGTCGCTTCGTTACGTGGGCATCTCCATCGAGATCACCGATGAACAGCCAGATGGCGACGCGTTGATCCTCGGCTTGTATACCCCAAGCGACGAACTGCTCGATTATGTTAAACCATTCGACATTGAGTTGGATGACAACGAATTCATCAACGTGCCTGGGTTTGGAGAAGTCGGCCGTTATGGAAATGCTCTTCTGCTTTTCAATGCAAATAAAAAGGGCAATACCATTACTCTGCTTGCCGACACCCCTGAAGATTTGATCGTCCTGCTCAACACATTAGCCAGCAATTCGCTTTCTGGCTGCATCCAACAAGGCGATATAGCCGTTTGCAGCGTTGGCTATGGCGGCAGTTATTCAGATGGTTCAGAGACGGAAACGGAAGCCACCACCGAGCCCGCCACCGAAGAAGTTACCCCAACCCCCGGAGGATAAAATGAGCGAAATGATTCAACTAGGAAGTGTGAACGGCTATCTTGCAAAACCGAGCGGAGCAGGCCCCTTCCCCGCTATGATCGTGATTCAGGAATGGTGGGGACTGGATTCTCAAACCAAATCCATCGCAGACCGTTTTGCACAGGAAGGCTACCTCGCCTTTGCGCCTGACCTGTATCACGGTGAACTCGCCCAGCTTGGCGATGGCGACACCGCGATGAAACTCGTGCAAAAATATGGCCCCGTGGCTCATAATGATTTGACCGCACTTTACGATGCGCTGAAATCACATCCCGATTGCAATGGCAAGGTCGGCAGTGTTGGATTCTGCTTCGGCGGCCGCATGTCTCTCGCCTTGAGCACGATGCGCCCCGTGGATGCGGTCTGCACGTTTTACGGAGGCGGGATGCAAACGGTCTTCGATCAATTGCGCGCCAACCTGAAAGCTCCCGTGCTTGGATTCTTCGGCGATGCCGATGTTTCCATCCCTGCGGGCACCATCGAAGAATTCGAAAAACTGCTCGATGAGGTCGGCGTGGAGCATGAAGTCATCACCTATCCCAACTCCGGTCACGCCTTCTTCCGCGACAGCGACCCCAGCGTGTACATCCCCGAAGCCTCAAAAGATGCCTGGGAACGCGCGAAGAAGTTCTTCAAGAAGAATTTGTAGGAAATGAATCCCATCGCATCATGACAAACCTCAACCTGATTCAGCGTCAAATCATCGAGTCGCCCCTTGACTCTCGTCTCTTCGTCTCAGGCCGCGCAGGGACGGGGAAAACAACCGCCGGTGTCGAGCGCATGCGCTTCCTGCTCGAACAAGGCATCCCCGCCGACTCGATTCTGATGCTCACACCGCAGCGCACGATGCAGGAGCCGTACCTCGAACTGCTCTACAGCCCCGAGCGGCGCGCAGGTGGTGAAGTCACTTCCGCCACCATTGGCGGCCTCGCCAAACGTATGTGTGACCTGTTCTGGCCCATCGCCGCCGAAGCCGCTGGATTCAAAAACCCCGAACGGGCTCCCGTTTTTCTCACACTTGAAACCGCACAATATTACATGGCGTTTATCGTACGCCCCCTGCTGGATGAGGGCTATTTTCAATCGCTCACCATTGACCGCAACCGCCTGTATTCACAGATCATTGACACCTTGAACAAGGCAGCGGTGGTCGGGTTTCCGCATACCGAGATCGGCGCGCGCCTTGATGCCGCCTGGGTCGGTGACCCTGGTCAGCGCCGCATTTATCAGGATGTGCAGGATTGCGCCATCCGCTTCCGCGAGTATTGCCTCGAACACAACCTGCTCGATTTCTCCCTTCAACTGGAAATTTTCGCCGATATTCTCTGGCCGCAGGAACAGGTGCAAAACTACCTCAAACGGACTTATCGCCACCTCATCTATGACAACATCGAAGAGGATGCGCCGCGCGCGCACGATATCGTCCGCGAGTGGATGGCAGATTTTGATTCGGCGCTGTTGCTCTACGACAATGACGCGGGGTATCGCCGCTTCCTCGGAGGCGATGCAGTAAGCGGCTACGCCCTGAACGAGACCTGCGAGAGTCAGGTCGAATTCATCGAGAGTTTCGTCTCATCCGAAAATATCATTCAGCTTTCCAATTCGCTGGTTTCTGCCATCACAAATCAAAGCACGGGAGAAGAGACCTATCCGACTGACACGATGGAATTCATCATGGCACATTTCTACCCCGAGATGTTGAATGAGGTGGTCGGGAAAATAAAAACATTGATCGAAGAAGGCACGCCACCCGCCGAGATCGTGGTGCTTGCACCGTATCTTTCAGATGCGCTGCGTTTTTCGATCGCTGACCGTTTGGAGAAGGAAAATATTCCGTGGCGGTCACATCGGCCTTCGCGTTCACTGCGCGACGAACCCGCCAGCAATGCGCTATTGACTCTCTCCGCGCTCGCGCACCCACATTGGAATGTACGTCCTACAAAGTTCGATGTGATGCAAACCCTGATGTTCGCATTGGACACAGACCTCGTGCGCGCGCAATTGCTGACCGAAGTGGTGTATGGCCAAAAAGACTCGAGGCTTTCGCCCTTTGAAGAGATCAGGCCCGAGATGCAGGAACGCATCACCTACAGGCTCGGAGAAAAATACGCGACCCTGCGCAACTGGCTGCTCGAATATCGCGATGCCGCCCCCCTGCCACTGGATTTCTTTTTGCGAAAATTCTTCGGTGAAGTGCTTTCGCAGCCCGAGTTTGGATTTCACAGCGATATGGATGCAGTGCGCGTGGCTTCGAGCCTGATCGAATCCATCAAGAAATTCCGCAATGCGATGGAACCATTTGACCAAACAGACTTTGACATGGGCAGGGAATATCTTGCCATGTTGGAAGACGGCGTGATCGCCGCACAATATCTCGAATCATGGCGCAGTGAAAATAAGGATGCCGTGCTGGTTGCGCCCGCCCACACCTTCCTGATGATGAATCATCCTGTGACCGTTCAGTTCTGGCTTGACCCTGGTTCTGTGGGTTGGGTTCAGCGTCTTTCACAACCGCTGACTCATCCTTACGTTCTTTCGCGCGAATGGGATCCTTCGCAGGGACATTTCTGGATGGACACCGATGAAGTGCGCGAAGAGACCGATGCGCTGGCACGGCTGGTCGGCGGGCTGCTCAGCCGATGCAAAGACAAAGTATTTCTGGCGTTGGCCGATTTGAGCGAATCGGGAATGGAACAGCGCGGTTCATTGCTGCGCGCTTTCCAAAAGGTGCTGTCGTTGCAGGGGCAGGAATGAAATCCGTTTTTGCGGAGCGCGGACTTCAGTCCGCATGTATCAAAAAGCACGTGGATTGGGTTAAAGATTTCAAAATGCTTTCCAGGAAAACTGGGTGGAAATGAAAACGCGCGAACTCCTGTGGATTCTCCTCCTCGCGGCTCTGACGACGCTCGGGCTCGGGCTTGATCTTGTCACGAATGCAATCAACACGCAGGGAAACGCCTGGGACTTCCTCTATTACATCGCGCTGGCCAAGGATGGATTTCGCGCTGACCCATTGGCGAGCCCGTTTGCCTATCGTTACCTGACTCCCTTCCTTGTGCATGGATTGTCCCTGCTGGGATTCTCCATCGAGCGCGGATTCGGTGTCATCGCGTATTTCGGCGCGATCACGCAACTCACAGGGATTTTCTTCTTTGTCAAATGGCTGAGCAATTCAACCAAAGGCGCCTACCTCGCCATGGCTGTGACGGCGCTTTCATTATTCAATGTGAAGTTCCTGCTCTTCGATATTTACAGGCCAGACCATCTGGCCTACGCGCTCATCCTGTTACAAACCTATCTGGCGTTCAATCGAAAATTCCTGCCATTGCTGGTCGTCACGCTCATTGCGTCACAGATTCGGGAATTCAACATCATTCCACTGGTCGCGTATTTATTCATGGCATATCGCAGTGAAGAGCGCGGACTTTTCATCAAGCAGGCCGCCATTTCAACAGCCTGCCTCGCTCCCGCCATTCTCCTGCCGCGCCTGCTCATCCCTGTGACCGAAAATTACCAACTCGTCGGGCTTTCAGGAGATGCCCTGCTCACCACAGTCATTTTGCCCTTCATCCCAAGCGTGGACGTGAATTTCATCTTCTCCATCTTCGCCTATCTTTTGCCTTTGCTGTTCCTCGCTGACCTGAAAACCATCAAAACCGCATTCGCCTCCCTGCCCGAAAATCAGCGTAGATATTTGCTGGCGTACACGGTTTTCGTACTGTTGCTCAGTTTCTTCGGCGGCACCGACTTCAACCGCTTTGCTACATTTCTCTTCCTGCCGCAGATCATTTTGATTGGGCTCATCGCCCCAGCCATCCCCAACCTGCAGATCGGGTTCATGCTCGCCGTCACTTTCATCTTCAACCGACTCTGGATGCACATTCCCGATTGGGACGTGGAGAAATACCGTGATTTCTACGGCGGATTTTCACTGCGGCTGAACATGTCCACGCTGAATCGGATCGTGGAACTGGTCGCTTTTCTGGCACTGGGTTTCGGTTTGCGAAAATGGATAGGGAAGTCTCGCGTGATCGAAACATAAAAACACAAAGGCACCAAGACTCAAAGAAAAAAATTTGCAACTTTTCATCTTAGCGGCTTCGTGATTTTCAAGCAACCGAAAATAAAATTCTCGAGGGCAATTTGTCTTTTTATTCCCTAAATTACACCCTGCAAGACCTCGTTGGTTTCACACTCGCATTCCTTCTTTTGGTGCCAGCGGGGGGGGGGGGGGGGGGGGGGGGGGGGGGGGGGGGCCGGCGGCCCGCCCCCGGGCCGGGGGGGGGGGGGGGGCGCCGGGGGGGGGGGGGGGGGGGGCCCCCCCCCCCCCGGCCGGCGGCGGGGGGCCCCCCGGCCGGGGGGGCGGGGGGGGGGGGGGGGGGGGGGGGCCGCCCCGCGGGGGGGGGGGGGCCCCCGCCGGCCCCGGGGGGGCCGGGGCGGGGGGGGGGGGGGGGGGGGGGGGGGGGGGGGGGGGGGGGGGGGGGGGGGGGGGGGGGGGGGGGGGGGGGGCGGGGGGGGGGGGGGGGGGGGGGGGGGGGGGGGGGGGGGGGGGGGGGGGGGGGGGGGGGGGGGGGGGGGGGGGGGCCCCCCCGCGCCGCCGGGGGGGCGGCCGCCCCCGGCCCCCGCGGGGGGGGGGGGGGGGGGGCGGGGGCGCCGGGGGGGGGGGGGGGGGGGGGCGGGGGGGGGGGGGCGGGGGGGGGGAGGGCTGCCCGCGATGGGGGGGGGGGGGGGGGGGGGGGGGGGGGGGGGGGGGGGGGGGGGGGGGGGGGGGGGGGGGGGCGGGGGGGGGGGGGGGGGGGGGGGGGGGGGGGGGGGGGGGGGGGGGGGGGCCGGGGGGGGGGGGGGGGGCGGCCGCCCCCCCCCCCCCGGGGGGGGGGGGGGGGGGGGGGCCGGGGGGGGGGGGGGGGGGGGGGGGGGGGGGGGGGGGGGGGGGGGGGGGGGGGGGGGGGGGGGGGGGGGGGGCGGGGGGGGGGGGGGGGGGGGGCCGCCGCCCAGGGGGGGGGGGGCCGGGGGGGGGGGGGGGGCCGGCCCCCCGGCGGGGGGCCGCGCGGGGGGGGGGGGGGGGGGGGGGGGGGGGGGGGGGGGGGGGGGGGGGCGGGGCGGGGGGGGGGGGGGGGGGGGGGGGGGGGGGGGGGGGGGGGGGGGGGGGGGGGGGGGGGGGGGGGGGGGGGGGGGGGGGGGGGGGGGGGGGGGGGGCGGGGGGGGGGGGGGGGGGGGGGGGGGGGGGGGGGGGGGGGGGGGGGGGGGGGGGGGGGGGGGGGGGGGGGGGGGGGGGGGGGGGGGGGGGGGGGGGGGGGGGGGGGGGGGGGGGGGGGGGGGGGGGCGGGGGGCGCCCGGGCCGGGGGGGGGGGGGGGGGGGCCGGGGGGGGGGCGGGGGGGGGGGGGGGGGGGGGGGGGGGGGGGGGGGGGGGCCCGGGGCAAAAGGGAGGGGGGGCGCCGGGGGGGGCGGGGGGGGGGGGGGGGGGGGGGGGGGGGGGGGGGGGGGGGGGGGGGGGGGGGGGGGGGGGGGCCGGCGGGCCGGGGGGGGGGGGGGGGGGGGGGGGGGGGGGGGGGGGGGGGGGGGGGGGGGGGGGGGGGGGGGGGGGGGGGGGGGGGGGGGGGGGGGGGGGGGGGGGGGGGGGGGGGGGGGCGGGGGGGGGGGGGGGGGGGGGGGGGGGGGGGGGGGGGGGGGCGGGCGGGCGCGGGGGGGGCGGCCCCCGCGCGCCGGGGGGGGCGCCGGGGGGGGGGGGGGGGGGGGGGGGGGGGGGGGGGGGGGGGGGGGGGGGGGGGGGGGGGGGGGGGGGGGGGGGGGGGGGGGGGGGGGGGGGGGGGGGGGGGGGGGGACAACACCTCCCCTCGCCGACCGTCCCAGCGGATTGTACGGCACGCATCAAATGGTGATCGCCGACCGCACCATCTACGGCGTATCTCTGACCACTTACAACAAATTCGTAAGCGAACTTGAATTCCTGTTCACCGAAGATTTTTCAAACTGGCAACCCATTGACGACGCCTGCAGAAAATATTCCATCGACCTGTTGATCTTCAGCGACCTCGACCCAGCCTGGCAAAGTCTTGCCGTACTCAAGACCCAAAGGTCCGCGCTGTACGAAAATGAGCACTACTCCATTTTTGCGTGCGGAAGTTATACGAAAATAAGGTAGCATGCATCATGTTAAAATGAACAAGATAGGCTTCGAGCAGCGCGGGAAATTGCCAAGAACACTTTAAAGGTTATACGATGTCAGGAGAGAGAATGAAAAACAAACAAATCCCAACACTTATCGGTCTTCTTGTATTGATGGTTGCCTGCAATTTTGGAACACCTGCCAGCATCACACCCGCACCTGAAGTTGTCGAAACACAATCACCTGTAGCTGCTACTGCGGAAATTTTCCCAACCACTGCGCCTTCCCCTTCAAATGGGCCGACTCTCGCAAACTGCCCGATGTTCCCCGCAGACAATTATTGGAATGCACCCATCGATACACTCCCGACTCATCCACAATCCGATGCGTGGATCAACAGCATCGGCCGCGCTGTAAGTTTCCACATGGACTTCGGCTCAGGCGAATATGATGGCGGCTTGATCGGAATCCCATTTAATATCGTGGCTGGATCAACTGTCCCGAAAGTTGGATTCGAGTTTGATTACGCAGACGAATCAGATCCAGGCCCGTATCCGATTCCTGAAAATCCAAACCAGGAAGCGGGGGGCGACCGTCACATTTTGGTTCTGGATACCGATACTTGCACACTCTACGAAGTTTATGATGCCAGTTTCGATGGCGGACAATGGAGGGGCGGCTCTGGTGCGATCTGGGATTTGAACTCGAATACCCTGCGCCCCGATACATGGACCTCCTCCGACGCGGCTGGTCTGCCGATTCTGCCTGGCCTGGTGCGCTACGATGAAATCGCTGCAGGCGAAATTAAACACGCGCTGCGTTTTACGATCGAAAAAACGGCTGGCTATATCTGGCCTGCGCGGCATCTGACAGACGACCCACAGGATGGGATTCCACCCATGGGCGCGCGTTTTCGTTTGAAAGCAGATTACGATATTTCAGGTTTTCCGCAGGAAATGCAAATCATCCTGCAAGCCATGAAAACGTATGGAATCATTTTGGCAGACAACGGCTCAAACTGGTACATCAGCGGCGCACCCGATGACCGCTGGGACAATGATATGCTCCACTTGCTCGATGTGTTGACAGGCAATGATTTCGAAGCCGTGGATACTTCGGGAATGATGGTGGATGTGGATTCGGGAGCGGCGAAATAATCATGCCATATTGGAAGCTCTACTATCACTTTATTTGGGGAACAAAGAATCGTTTTTCATATATTGATTCTGCTCTTGAACCTGAACTGTATCGCGCCATCGCGGCGAAAGCACAAGACCTAGGCGGATTTGTCCATGCCATTGGCGGGATCGAAGATCATGTTCATCTTGGGGTATCCATACCACCTAAAATTGCGCCTGCAAAATTCATAGGGGATGTGAAAGGGAATAGTTCACATTTCATTAATCATGTGATCAAACCTGATTTCGAGTTTTACTGGCAGGATGAATATGGCGTTTTATCTTTTGGCGAGAAAAACCTTTCGTCAGTGGTACGATATATTCATAACCAGAAACAACATCATGCGGATGGGACGTTGATTGCCGAGATGGAGCAGATGGATGAACGGTAATCTGTGCAAAATAAATAGCCCAACGGTTTACCACCGGGCGGTGATAAACCACCGTTTTATCAAGACAGGAAAGTATCAAAGCGGACAGGCAGTCCCTTCAAACAGGCATGCCGTGGGGTTTCTCCCACGCGGGTTCACCGCGCGGTGATCAAACCATCGACATACGAACCCCGCTAAAGCGGACTAATTCGATTACCGAGTAGAATCACCTCAACACATGACACCTAATTTCACTCCCCGCCCCTCCCAACAGAACATCCTCCGCTACAACGGCGGACGGCTTGGTATTGCCGCCGTGCCTGGCGCTGGCAAGACCCACATTCTCTCGGCGCTTGCGGCGAAGATCATCAGGGAAGGCGACCTGCAAGATGGGCAGGAAGTGCTCATCGTCACCCTCGTCAACTCAGCGGTGGATAATTTCGACAAGCGCATCAAACAGTTTTTCAACAGCCCCATCGAGTCGTTGTACAAATATCGCGTGCGCACCCTGCATGGGCTTGCGCACGACATCGTCCGCGAGAAGCCTGCGCGTGTGGGGCTTGAAGAACGCTTCAGCATCATCGACGAACGCGAAGCGGGTTTTATCCGCCGCGAGTCGGTCAATGCGTGGCTGGCATCCAATTCACTCGATGACTATCTCGACCCCGCCCTCGACAATTCCAAACAGGATTGGATTCGCCGCTCGCAACTGCCCGATCTGGTGGATTCCCTCGCTTTGGCATTTATCCGCTCTGCGAAAGATCGCCTCCTGACTCCCGAAAGCCTGCGAGCCAAACTAGACGCATCTTTCGCCCCGTTGCCGCTCGCCGAACTCGGCTACAGCATCTACGCGGACTATCAACGCGCCCTCGCCTATCGCGGCGCCGTGGACTTCGATGATCTCATCCGCTATGCGCTGACCCTGCTCGAAAGCGACGAGGAATTTCTGGAGCGATTGCATTATCGCTATCCCTACATTTTGGAAGACGAAGCACAGGATTCAAGTCAGACTCAGGAGAGGATACTCGCCTTGTTATCTGGCGGTTCTCTCCCCTCTCCTCTCAGGAGAGGGGTCGGGGGTGAGGTCGGAAATTGGGTGCGCGTCGGTGACCCCAACCAGGCCATCTTTGAAACCTTCACCACCGCCTCGCCCGAACTCCTGCGGAAATTCATCCGCGAGAACCCAAGCCAGGATATGCCCGAGTCGGGACGTTCGCAGCCGTCCATTCTTGCGCTGGCGAATCATCTCATTGACTGGGTGATGACCGCGCATCCCGATCCCAATGTGCGGACGGCGTTGTCGCTGCCGCATATCATCCCTGTGCCTGAAAACGACCCGCAGCAAAACCCGCCTGAGAACCCTGAGGGCATCAAATTCATCAGCAAAAAGTACACACCCGAAAATGAACTTGAAGCGGTGGCCAAGTCGGTGAAGAATTTTGTCGATTCGTTTGCAGAATTCCCCGATGAAGAAAAACCGACCATCGCAGTCCTTGTCCCGCGCAACCAACGCGGCGTGGAAGTGGTCAACGAGTTGCGCAAGCGCGGCATCGAGCCGATCGAATTGATCTCCAGCACAACCGAAACGCGCGCGGCGGCGGGGTCGTTGAATTATTTGTTGTCGTATCTCGCCGATCCACAGTCTGCGCGGAAGTTATCGAAGGCGTATGAGGTTTGGCGGCGCGATGTTTTCGGTTCGAACAAAAACGCAGGGACAGAGCGGCGCTCCGCCCAAAATGCAGATCAAGAGCAGGACGCTGCGGCACTGCGTCAACACATTGAGCAGATTCCGAGCCTGTTGCGCAAGATGGTTAATGTGGAAAATTTCATCGCGCCGAGTCAGGCTGATGAATGGCTGGCCGCTATCGGTGAGGTGGATTCGCCGCAAGTCATCGAAGAGTTGAGCGTTTTTCGAGTCAATGTCCAGCGTTGGCTGAATGCGGTCGCGCTCCCCATTGACCAACTGGTGCTGACGCTGGCACAGGATGTGTTTAGCGGCGCTTCGGATCTGGCGCTGGCGTATAAACTGGCGCTGGTGCTGCGAAAGGCCGCGGACGATCATGCGGATTGGCGTCTGCCTGAGTTGGCTTCGGAGCTGGCGGTGATCGCGAAGAACGAGCGGCGCTTCATCGGTTTTTCAGACGATGACTCTGGCTTCGACCCCGAGCGGCATCGCGGCAAGGTGGTGGTGACGACGATGCACAAGGCGAAGGGGCTGGAGTGGGACCGCGTGTATATGATGTCGGTCAATAATTATGACTTCCCGTCGAACATGCCGAATGACCGTTTTATTTCGGAGAAGTGGTTCGTGCGCAGTGGATTGAATCTCGAAGCCGAAGCACTGGAACAACTGAAAGCGCTGGAATCGAACAGCGAATATGACTGGTACGAAGAAGGCACAGCCACCATGCGCTCGCGCCTCGATTACGTCAAGGAACGTCTGCGCCTGTTATACGTGGGCATCACCCGCGCGAAAAAGGATTTGATCGTGACGTGGAATTCAGGTCGTCAGGGCGATGCGACGCCGAGTCTGGCGATGAGTGAGTTGATGGGGTGGTGGGAGGAAGTAGGGCCAAGTAGGGCAGAATTTCGATTTACTAAAAAATATCCAGGAAAGTGACATGGCTACAATTCCTGAAAACAAATATGCCAAAATCTCCAAAAATAATATTCTATTTTGGGTTAATTTGAATTCTCCTGTAAGATTTCACAATCTGAGATGAAGTATGCCTAAAACCATTTATTCCGATAAATACAAACGAGTTTTAGAACTTTTACGTCAAGCTAGAAAAGACGCTGGTTTAACTCAGATAGATGTCACTGGTCATTAGGAAAATCTTCAGTCATATGTGGCGAAAGTGTGAGGGAACGCATTATAAGTTGATTATATAGTTTGCAAGTTATATAAAAATCTGCTTTGAAGATCCGCCCGCCGGCCCGCCTCCCGCGCGCCCCGGAGTCCCCAAAAGGAAGCGTGATAGGAACATTTAAATTTGCGGACAACTCATTCGGAGATTGATCAATAGGGGGTTCGGACGTAGTAATCTTTTTGTTGCGCCGCCGGGGGGGCATCCAGAGTTATCAAGGGGATTTGTTTTTGACTACAACACTACATCGTCAGATTGAGAAAAAGTGTTACTAAATCAGCAATAATTTAAGATTAAATTCCTTTGGGGATTTCAAACAGTTTTCCAATCCATATGACTTTCAACATTAGTTCCTCCACAAGTTGAATTGCCAACTACAAACAACTCCGTTTATACGCGATACTTTCATCTAAAGCAAGAGACATTTCAGAATAATATCTGAAGCGAAACGGCTGTTTTGCTTTTTTACCCGCCAATGCTGTTCTACATTACCAGGAAGCTCAACAGAACCCATTGTAAGTCCTTCGCTGCCATGTAAGTTTTTCTTTTTGCGTTAGTTCGCCAATTGGATATCCAAACCAAACAAGAACTTTGGCGCGCATATAATCTATTGCAAAGCAATGGCGGAGATGTCACATGAGATCACGCTATTCGTTTCTATCGGCGGATCCATAGCTTAGTTGGAAAAGGTTGGTGATATTAGCTTAATTCCCGCTGCCGGGGGGGGGCCAAAATCATAAGTGAACCCCACCAGTTTTTGTATAATGACAGATAAAACAATTTGAACAAACACTATTGAATGGTCTTCAATTTTATTAATTTCTCACAACCAATGGCACTTTGAGAACCATCTAGGAGTCCAATTTTGATATCAGTTCGACCTCTGAAGCCATCTCTGGCGATGATGATATAGCAAAGGCATTTGATATTTGTCTTGGTGTAAGAGTAACCACTCTTACTTTAAAGCATATTGCTAATGGATCAAATCACACCAATTGCTTCCTCCAAGCAGATAAGATCAAAAGGCTTCGTTCCTGACCCCACCATAGTATCCAAAACAATATCTCCAGGCTGAGTCAATGCCAATATGAATTTCCTTGGTAATTGAGGAGGAAATTTGGCAGGAAAAGAGTGGTTTTTGGGGGGTGAAAATCGGACTGTTCTTGGTTGATCCCGAAAATTAGTCAAGAACTACTTCACCCCAATCCTTGTAAGGATATTTTCTGCGGTAAAAGTTTAGATCATCTGCTCATTTCATCTCTTGGGGAGGGTGCTATAGTCTATTTGGTTCCTTGTGGTTGCCTGTGGTGGAGGAGGTTGCTAGGTCAAATGAAAAACGGTCTCAGGAGATAATGTCCACGGCTTCACCACCCTTCGGGGAGCGAGTGTAGGATGCGGCAATAAGAGCTTTCTACAAGTACAAAATGTCAGTACATCTTTTCGAAAATGTACTGACATTTTGGGAAAAATGTACCGACATGTTTTGGAAAATGTGCTGACATTTTTACCCACGCCTGCTTTCATCTGCTGATCTGGTGCGGATTTTGGATGAAAATGCGGCGCAAGGATGAAAAACGGTCTCGGGCGGAATGTCCACGAGACCGTTTTTGTATGCGGCTTTACTTCACAGGCGTTAGCAGGATTACTGGAATTTCCCGTGTTGTCTCCCGACGATATTTCTCGAAGATAGGCATCATCTCCACCATTTTGTCGTACAGGTGTGTGCGCTCTGGCTCTTGCGCAATGCTCGGGTAGACGTTGAACTGATCCGCGCCAACTTCGATTGTTGCCACAGATTTGGAGATCAAGTTGTGATACCAGGCGGGATGACTCTCAGCACCGCTGTTGGAGGCGATGATCACAAACCGCTCTCCATCGCGGACATAGGCAGTTGGGGTCACGCGTCCCTGTCCACTTTTTGCGCCGAGGGTGTGCAACAGTAAAAGAGTCTTGCCTTCAAAGTGTCCGCCTACTTTGCCTCCATTGACACGAAATTCGGCGATCAATTTTTTGTTCCACTCGCTTTCATCACTCATGTATTTCGTGATCTCCTTGCGAATTTTACTCATAGGATGCATGGATTTCTCCCGCTTGGGGAAGAGAGGTCGGGTTTAATGCTCGTGGGTCAGTGTTTGAGTTGTAAGTGAAGCAACCTGAGCTTTGTCCACTTCAATAGGCGGGGAGACGAACGCAGTCCCATCGGCAAGGTCTTGTTGGATGCGTTGTAGGATCTGTTCCGCTCTCTTTCCCATTTGTGGACCAAAAACAAACCTTGAAAGAAGGTTAGTGATCAAACTCGGCAGCCAGGCGCCGCGCGACTTACTGAATAAATTGATCAATCGCGTTCCATCTTTTGTGGGTTCCAATATAAGTGTATTGTAAAAGCTTGCATTCATAGGAGTGGGGCAGTCCATCGTAAACTGCTCGAAGGGTCGCCAGTCCAAAATGGTCATCCTGGCAGATACTTCTTCGCCATGATAGCAATAGTAAACCGAATCGATCCCCGTGCGCCCCAGCACCTTGTTGTGCAGTTCCGCTTTCTCCACACCCAGTAAAACGGCGCGATGTTCGGGCTTTGTCAGATATTCCCATAAAATAGACGCAGGTACGGGGAACTCAAACTTGTAAATACCCAGCGCCTCTTCAGGTCGGACCTCGATCCGCACCCTGTCCTTCAAGCGTTCCCACACCTTATGCATATCATCCACGTACATTTGCACTTCCCCCACATCCGCGAAGGTCTCACGATGCGGGATCAGGCTGTTTTGGAAATCTTCAAGCCCTAACGCATCCATCACCGACTGGGTAAAAGCGGCGTACGCCTTGAAGCCTGTTTTCTCTTTGATGTGATTCTTTGCGAGGCGATGCACCAAATTGACATCGTTCCCCACCAGTTCGGTGAAACTTCCCAGTTTCTGGGTCATGTACGCACCGTAATGAACGAAGAACTTCAAGTCGAGATTGGGCAGGTTTCGGCAGGCATTGCAGGGGCAGGTGGTATTGATCACCATCAGTTCCAACGCCTTGCGGAAGGACGCATACGTGGATTCGATCATATCCAGCAGGCTTTGTCCCTGCAAGAAACCGCCCGCTGGCGCATAGGAAAAAACAGCGTCGCCTTCCAGTTTGGATATGACCAAAGGGGACTGAGTGTGGCGGATCAACAGATTCAACAAGGCGGTCAGGCTGTCGCGCGCATGTTCCAGCTCCGACTCGTTGACATACCTTGAGTAGCCTGTAATATCGGAAATGATCAAGAAGCCTTGTTGTGTCATACCGCGATTTATATCACAGGTTAGTAATAAAATAGAGTATACCTGTCCAATTCAAGGTAGAATAAAAAAAATCAGCATCAAAAGACAGGAGATTTGATGGAACGAAAAACACAAACAGGATATTTGGTACTCGCCGATATTTCGGGATACACATCCTTTGTCGCCAGAACCGAGATCGAGCATGCGGAGAAGGCCATCTCCATTTTGTTGGAAAACATTATCGAGAGGTTGGACGATCTGCTTTCCATCGTCAAATTGGAAGGCGACGCTGTCTTTGCGTACGTGCCCGATGAGCAGATGCCCAACTGCAATGTGATGCTTGAACTGCTCGATAATACCTATGAGCTTTTTCGAGACTCAGCCAGATCTCTGCACGCGCAGGCGACCTGTCCATGCAAGGCGTGTCAGGCCATCCCAGCTCTTGACCTGAAATTTTTGGTCCATCACGGGGAATACATCATTCAGCAAGTGGCGGGCATCAAAGACCTGATGGGGAACGATGTCACCCTGATCCACAGGCTCGCAAAGAACAGCGTCTCCGAATCCACGGGCTGGAATGGGTATGTCCTCTTCACAGGCAATTGTCTGGAACGGATGCAGGCGGATAAGAAGCCTTTCATTCAACAGGCTGAAACCTATGAGCACCTTGGGAACGTGGAAACGTACGTGATGAATATGCATGTCCGCTACGATGAAATGAAAAAGTAACCCCGCTTTATATTGGAACAACAAGAACGGTCTCTGATGAAATATTCACGAGACCGTTTTTATTTCCGCAGGGAGAATCCCGTACTCCGTAGTACAATGAAATCAGGTCACTTGATGGTAAATTGCCTATACGCGGGGGATATGGAGTATCGCTTGTAAGCAGCCCAACGAAAAAACCTCATATTCATCGGAACATCGAACAGCTGCCGCCTTTGTAAAAGGTGCGTCTGGCTATTTAAGTCCGAATCAAAAATTTATGCAGTACCCAAGGAGCAAGTCAAATGAATGCAACCCCCACCGCCACCAAAGTCAAAGCCAAGCGCCCTTCCAAAGGCATGGCCAGACACAACCGCCTCGTAAAACAGGAAGCCCGCAAGAACAGTGTGCCCGGCACAGTTGTCAAAAAGGGCAAACGCCCTGCGGCAAAGTAAGTTGAGATATAAGAACGGCCTCGGAAAATTCCGAGGCCGTTTTACTTTTACAGTGTCCTTACATACCGGAATTGCTTATACCCTGGCGGGTCTGTGTTGAGGACAGAATCAACCGTCACATGCAGCAATGCCGGTTTACCGGAATCAACTGCTCGTTGGAGAGCGGCGGGCAGTTCGCCCACAGAGTCCACTTTTTCGCCGTAGCATCCCATCCCCTGCGCGATCAAATCGTAGCGCATCTCGCCTGAAATATTCACACCCTGCTGCTGCTCGGCAGGCACGCCGCCAAAATTATGCGCGCTGCGTTCCATGCCCCAGCCATCATCCACCGCAACGAGGACAATGATCTGCGCGTTCTCGCGCAACGCAGTTTCCATTTCCATGATGTTAAAGCCAACCGCGCCATCGCCCGTGATGCAATACACGACACGCTCAGGTGCGGCAAGTTTTGCGCCGATGGCAAACGGCACGCCCGTTCCGAGATAGCCCATCTTCACCGAATACAGAAAACTGCGCGGCTCAAAAATCTGGTTGAAGGCCACGCCCCACAACGTTGTGTTGCCGCCGTCAAGCACCGTCACCGCATTGCGCGGGAAAAACGTGCGCGCGTTGAAAACCATCTGCCCGGGGTTGAGTCCGCGCGTTGGCTCTGCCATCAAAAATTGAAATCCCTGCATCTGCGTTTGCTGGGTCAACTCACGGTAACGCGGCAGGTCTTCCATTTCGGTTCGCGCCTGTCTCTTCTCTTTTACTTTGGATAAGATCGCCTTAAGCGCAGATTTCGCGTCTGCGAGGATGCCCACATCAACAGGCCGATTCAACCCGATGGAATTCGCATCAACATCGATTTGAATTGTTTTCTGCTCCGAAGGCTTTCCCCACGCTGGATGAGAACCCCAACCATCATATTCACCGAGGCGCGAGCCAACCACCAAAATCACATCCGCTTCATTCTTCGCCAGCGACGAGGCTTGCATATCGAACACGAAAAAATATCGCGGATGATCTTCGGGCACCGCACCGCGCGCGCCCATGGATGTGCTCATGCCCGCCGCGAGATAATCACTCAACTCGATAAACTCTTTGGAAGCATCCGCCCACAACACGCCTTTGCCCGCATGCAAAAATGGACGCTTCGCATTCGCCAGCAATTCCGCCGCCTGTTCGATCCACGCAGGGTCGCCCGCGCCCATATTCGTCATGCGATATTGTGACGATGGATAGACAGGGATTTTCTCATCATCAATTTTCATGCCAAGCATTTCATCTGGAATGGCGATGAACACCGGGCCGGGACGTCCGGTCAATGCCGCGCGGAAAGCTGCCCGCATCATCTCAGGCAGTCGCTCCGGCTGACGGACAAGCCCGCTGTATTTCGTGATCGGCTTGGCCATGTCCACGAGGTTGGTTGCCTGCCATGCACCGCCCCGCTCCGGGTCAGTGGTGAGGCGGCGGCGTGTGCATGCAATTGCAATGATCGGATGTCCTTCAGCATGTGCGGAAGAAATCCCCGCCAGCATATTCGCCCCGCCCGGCCCCGGGCTGGCAATCACCACGCTCGGCTTGCCGTTCGTGCGTGAATATCCCTCCGCCAAATGGACAGCGCCTTCCTCATGCCGGCAGTTGACATGCCGAATGCCATACTTCGGCGCATGTACCGTGAACGGGATATGCGCGCCATCAATGATGCCGAACATCATTTCAATGCCTTCGGCCTGCAAACACCTCGCCAGCAATTCACCAACAGTTATTTCAGTCATGAGTTCCTCCTCCAAAAGATTTAAACACGAAGGGCACAAAGATCACAAAGGAAAAAACCTTAACACCTTCGTGTACTTGGTGTCCTTTGTGTTTAATGAATTTCACACAATTATTTTTTGTTCCCTCAACCAAACTTCCGTTCTTCTCATCCCCTCCTCCAAATCCACCTGCGGATACCAACCTAGCAGGTCATGCGCTTTTTTATTCGAGACTGTATTTTTCTTCGAAAGCATTTCCATTGCGCCGCGTCCCAACTCGGTGGGTTTGCCGAGCAATTTGAAGATCATGCGCCCCACCTCCGCGATCGCAACCGCCGTGGATGTGCTCAACATACGCGGGCTTCCCTTCCCCATCATGCGATAGTAATGACCGAAGAATTTTTCACAGGTGGTCGCAACTTCGCCGCCGAGGATGAATATCTGCCCAATGCCTTCATCTTTCTCTGCCGCGAGCATCACGCCATTCACAAGGTCATCAATGTAGATCGCGCGAAACACGCCTTGACCATGCGCAGGCAAAAGGAACAATCCCTTTTGGATCATCTGCACGGGAATCAATGTCCACGGGCGGGAGTTGGGGCCGTAAATATCGGCGGGGCGAATAATGGTGCAGGTCATTTCGCCAGCGGAATGTGCGGCAAGCACAACCTGCTCGCTTGCAATTTTTGTATCAACATAGGGGTTGCCCGTCGGCATCACGGGCGCGGATTCATCGGCTTGATCTTCTAAGATAAAACGCATTGCCGCCAATGAAGAGACATGCACAAAGCGTTTTACACCTGCCTTGATGGCCGCATCCAACACACGGCGCGTGCCAAGCACATTCACCCGCCACGCTTCTTCGCGCGAGACATTGTTGGTGACGATGGCGGCGGTGTGGATGACAAGGTCACAGCCAGCCAAATTCTCCTGCCACTCTTCGGGGCGAGAGACATCGCCAGCCACAACATTGGCAGAAGCATCGGCGCGGACATCGAGTCCGCAGGTTTCTGCGCCCAAGGCACGATACTGCGCTGAAAGAGCGCGTCCCATAAAGCCAAGCGCGCCGGTGATGAATACTTTACGATAGCGAGTCTGATCCATGTCCCTGCCCCGATCTTTGTCTGCGGATTCTTTCAAGGCGCTTCATGCCGCGTCTCTTCATGGGTTCATACAACCAAAGCATGATCGACGGATTGAGATGATTCAACTTGGTCAGCCAGCCGCGCCAGCGTGGGAGATTGATCTCGAGCGGCTTGTCACGCATGGCTTTCCAGAAGGCTTTCTCCAGATCATGCACCGTGAGCGTGACGCCCGTGTAAGTCAGCGCGACTTCTTCTTTGCCGCTTTCGAGATGTTTTTGCATGAGCGGCGTGTCAACGAGGTCGGGAGATATCACAGTGACGGAAATGCCCATCGTCCGCCACTCAATTGCGGCGGCGATGGAGGCGTTTCTTAATCCACTTTTAGCCGCCGAGTAAAGTGAATTCCCCGGCGTTGGAGATAATCCCGCAAGGGAAGCAACATTGATGATGTGGCCGCTTCGCTGCTTCGTCATCACATCCCCGACGACCCGCATACCAACGAGCGGACCTTTCAGGTTGATGTCGATGACCCAATCAATATTCTCGATGGGCTGCTGCAGAAAAAAAGCCTGACGCCCGCCGCCAGCGATGTTGAAGAGATAATCAATGCGCCCGAAGTGTTGAAGCGTGTCATCGACAACGCGCTGCCATTGCTCCGCCGAGCGGATGTCCAACGTGTGCAGGCGCAGGGACTCGCTGGGCGTGAACGCTTCGCGCAATCCCTGCTCGTTGACATCGGCAAGCACCAGTTGATAACCACCCTGTTTCAGCAGGGTGGCTGCCCAATGTTTACCGATCCCGCTCGCAGCGCCGGTGATGATCGCTGTTTTGAATGTCATCCCTGTTTGGGTTTATCGGCTTCCGTCACAGCCATGTGTGTGACCATCGCCAGCGCTTTCTTTTCATTGACGAACAACATGAGCGCCCAGCCGATGATCAAAAATCCCGCAATTGAGAGGATGGCCAAACGGTGGCCGGATTGCTCCGCCAGGACGATATCTTGACCTTGAGCTTGATACCACAACGTCAATTCCGCTGCGAGATACCCGAAAACTGCCGGGCCAATAAAGGAAGAGGTTCGCCCCGTGAGAGCAAAGAAACCAAAGAACTCCGCGCTCTTGCCGGGCGGGCTGAATGTGGCCACCATCGCGCGGCTGACTGATTGAACGCCAGCCATGGCAATGCCGACAAACCCACCAATGATGAAGAAGTGAGTTTGGTTCTGTGCAAAATACAGGGCAGCGATACAAGCCACCATCAGCATGATCGAAAGGGACAGTGAGGGTTTGCCGCCAAAGCGGTCTTGCAAATTTCCGAAGAGCAGCGCACCGAGGACATTGGTCGCCTGCACGAGGATGAAGAAAATGATCAGCCCGGTTTGCTCCAGACCAAAAAGCACCGCACCAAGAATGGCCGCAAAATCAAGCGCAATGATCACGCCTTCATTATAGACAAGGTAAGCAAGCATGAACTTCAGGAATTCATTAAATCCGCGCGCAGCCTTGATAGTTTCACCTAATTGCTTGAAGGCGACACTGAAATAGTTTTCACCGGGCGGCAGCTTTTGAGGTTTTGCACGCTCGGTTAGCCGCAGAAAGATCGGCGCAGCCGCCACTGCAAAGAAAATGGCTGTAGCAACAAGCGACCCACGCACAACGATCAGGCTGCTCTTGGTCATCAAGATCGGAGGAAGGATTAATAATAGAATGGCAATACCACCTGCGGATCCGATGGCCCAACCTGTTCCTGCAATACGTCCCATTTCACCGGGAGGGGCGATCTCAGGTAAAAGCGCATCATAAAAGATCTGCGCGGCGCGATAGCCAATCTCGGCTAAAAGGAAACAGGCAATGGCAAGTGTAACCGTGCCCTTTTGTGTAAAAAAGAGCATCGCCGTGAAAAGTACTGAAAGAGCCGTGAAGAAAAAGAGAAAACGTTTCTTTGCGCCGGAGTAATCTGCAATGGCCCCCATGATCGGCGCAGCAATGGCGACGATAATCATCGCGATCGAAATGGTTCCCCCCCAGATCCGTGAACCTTCAGCCCCACCCACCACCTGCTTCTGAAAATAAGCAGAGTAGACAGCAAGCAACACCACTGAAGCGTATGCGGAATTCCCAAAATCGTACAGATACCATGCCACACGCTCACGACGTGTGGATACAGAATTTGGTGCGATATTTGCCATCGTCCCGTCCTCCTCACTGATATGGAATTTGCGCAAGTATATCACCATGAAAAATAAATGCTCAATTCATGCAGACGGGAATTGGCAAAAAGGAATGAGCACGATAATTGCAGTCACAAATCGGACAGTTTCAATCATTGAATTTATATGGCGAGTCGGTGTATGATTGGGTTCAATCACACATAGGAGGAAATCAATGGAAAATCCAACTTCTGATGAAAAAATCTTTGCAGCACTGGCTCATGCTTCGGTAATACTGACGTTCTTCGGCCCGGTTGGCCCAGCAGCGATCTGGGCGTTTCAACGCGGAAAATCGAAGTATGTCCGCTTTCACGCCTTGCAAGCCATGGGGTTTCAAGCATACGCTTTTTGGCTCTGGCTGATAGGAATGTTCCTGTTCTCTTTCGTATTTTTGGGATTACTCGTCGTATTTGAGATCGCCTTTGCTGATCAGGCAAATAAAACGGCGATAATGAGTCCATTCATCATTCAGCCCATCTTTTTTCTGTTTATATTTGGATCGTGGGGAATCTTCTTTCTTGGCGGTTTTCTTGGCGCGCTTTTCTGCATGTTAAACCGCGATTTCCGTTACCCGATCATTGGCAGCTGGCTGAAAAAGAAATTGCTCGATGATCAAACCACTGACGCTGAATTCGAAAAATGGGAGGAGAATTGGGTCAGCGGAATCTGTCACTCGACGGTGATCCTGCGCTTCTGGGGGATCGCCACACCGCTCACCCTCTGGCTCCTGCAAAAGGACAACTCGGCAAAAATCCGCTTCCAGGCTTTGCAGGCCACCCTATATCAACTTTTGGCTATAGCAGCAAGCATTGTGACAACCATGGTGGGCATGGCTGTATATATCCTGTTCATTGTAGTTTTGGCCATTGGGGTGAATAGTGCCAGCCCAGCCACAGATGGAGAAATGCCCGCCTGGCTCGGAGCGATATCGATCGTGTTCATTGGCGTCTTCATGCTGTATGGACTGGTCTCCTTTGTCATTGTGCCAGTCTATTACCTGATGGCGCTGATCGGGAGTTTCCGCATTATCAACGGACATGAGTTTCATTACCCCATCCTTGGGGACCTCATCGCCAAAAGAATGAAGCCCGCACAACCTGAAGTCATCCAGCCATGAACACAACCGACACTCCCGCAATCTCCTCCGATGAAAAACTGATTGGCGCCGCAGCCCATTTTTTCGGTCCACTGGCTGCGACCATCCTCTGGGTGACTCAAAAAGATAAATCCCGCTTCGTAAAATTTCAAACCTTGCAGGCGCTTGCATTTGACCTGGTCATCGTCACAGCCACAGGAGTTTTGTTCTTTTGCGTATTTGGAATCATGTTCCTGGGGATGTTCACGAGTCTGCTGACTATGATGCGCGACCCATCCTCCCAAAACGAATTTCTTTTCCTGCTCCCCGCTACGATGTTCCCTGTTACGATCTTCGCCTGCATCTTTCCATTCTCATTTGTCATCACAGCGGCGCGGCTGGTTGCATCAGTTTCCATCCTCGGCGGGCGAAATTATCGATACCCGTTCATCGGAAAGTGGCTCGAAAAATTCATGGAAAACTAAAGCGGCATTCAACCAACGCTCCCATCGCCCATCGAGTACGCTCAGGGCAATGAGCTTCAGTTAAACAAATCTGTCCCGAAGCTAAAGCTTCGGGACAGATGATTCAACGCTTCTATTTAGAGGACTTCAAAACCGTTTCAGCCGACTCAATATGCGAATAGATCGGGATGATCGCAGGAATGCCTGTGATCTCAAGCACTGACTGCACATCGGGGTTCGGATTCAACAGTACCATCTTCCCGCCGCGAGTCGCCACAGATTTGGCGGTCAACGTAAGCAGACGAATGCCAATGGAAGACATAAAATCCACCTCGGATAAATCCACGATCATGCGCGGCCGTTCCCCGGCACAATAGCCTGCAAATCGGGTTTCGATCTGCCCAACCCCTTCAATATCAAGACTTCCAATGAGACGGATCAACCCAATGGCATCTTCCAAGTCGCTGTAGTGGATTTCCATGTTTTCTCCTGTTAACCGAGGTTGAAGCCATTATATTAAGGTCGACAGGATTTATTGTTAACAACAGGTTATGGTTTTAGCGCATTCTCAGAAACAATTTACTTTTTGACCTGACGCTTGTCTATCATCTGCTCAGCCAGCGGTTTGACCAAATGCGGGGTCCTGCGGCGGGCCTTTACCAAAAAGATCTGCCCCATACTTACGATCGATTTTGAAATCTCCGCTACCTGCGGGTTATTCCCCAATCCCATCACGGCCCCGCCTGGAGACGGGAAAAAGGTCGTCTCTCCATTGGCAAATGCAGCGGTACTAAAAACAAAAGCCGCATTCGAGTTCCTATCCTTAACCCCAACATCCAAGATCACGCCAAATACCCTGTTGGGTTCCTTGATGGTCAATTCCACCTGCCCCGGCGTAACCAGAAAGATCATGCCGCGCCATTTCTTGTAACTTTCAGACATCACCATCTGCGGTTCAGGTTGCTGCTTGTTGAACATAGGCATTCTCCTTTGGAATTTGGCGGCTACGCCAGCATCCCAGCCACCGCAGACTTAAGGTCATAATAGATCGGAAGCATGTGCGAGACACCCACGAGTTCCAGCACATCCAGCACATTCCGCTGCGGGCTGAGCAGCCCCAGTTTCCCGCCGCGACCCATCACCGACCTGGCCGTATTCACCAGCATCGGAATCCCAATGGACGAAATATAGTTCACCTTCGAAAGGTCAACCAAAATGCGCGGCTTATCTCCACCACAACTGCGGATGAATTCAATTTCAATGTCATACGTACCATTGCTATCCAATTTTCCAACAAGCTTGATCAATCGGATCCCGTTCTCCAACTCGCTGCTCTG
Organism: Candidatus Villigracilis affinis; assembly: GCF_016705895.1. Lineage (NCBI taxonomy): Bacteria > Bacillati > Chloroflexota > Anaerolineae > Anaerolineales > Candidatus Villigracilaceae > Candidatus Villigracilis > Candidatus Villigracilis affinis. The sequence continues at coordinate 62,982 of NZ_JADJKT010000024.1, forward strand.
TAACTTCATACAAACCTGCCTTTTATATTTAAAATAATTTCCTGTCGATTTGAGGATTCTCATTCGATAAAAATCACGACTTTTGACCTGACTCTCCTTAAACTGCAACGCGTGTCAAATCGAACCGAAAGTTGGTCCTGACCATCGAAATGAATCTACCCGAAAAATATCCGCTTCACGGCTGGCTTCAGCCGCAAAACCAAAATACATTTTTATCGCAAGCTTGGAATTTTATCCAGATCCCACAACTTCACATTATCAATCGCGGCTGTAGCCACACGTCCCGGTGCAGCGATAACATGGAAGGACACCGCCCACGGAAAGGATCCCACCACAGGTGCCGACCTGCAATCGCTCAAATAATCAAGGGGCACATCATTGAAATACACCGCACATTCCCTGCCCAGCATAATAATAGTGATGTGTATCAGTTCAGGCGGGAAATAATCGAACACCCCGGAGTTCGTCTGAAAAGCGCTATAAAAACTCCAACTCTTATTTTTCACCAGATCCAGGTTAACGCTTTGTTCCTTGGTCTGGCTGAACTGGAAACGCACAATGTCTTCAGGCTCGGTTTCCTTGAACTGAAAATCAAAACTGAGCACAAAATTCTCACGCATGAGGTACGGATTATATACCATCAGATCCTTGTCCGTTTTTCCCTTGGGCGACGTCAAGAACAGGGTTTCGTACTTCAAGTCTGAATAAAAAGGTCCGCTCCGGAGGCCCGGGATTCGATAAAACCAGCCCTGATTCAAAACCGAGAGGTCATCGATAAAATTGGGCATTTCATCCTCCGTCGGACAGCTATCCAGGCGTTGAGAGTTGTAAATGCACACCAATTTGAAATCGTCTTGAAAATCGGGTCTTCGATTGACCAGCTTTGCAAGAATCGGGTCGGAGAAATCAGTCACCCACTCTGGGTAAGGTAATGCCTCAGGTGTGTGAATCAAGACAGGGGGAGTCGGAAGCGCCTCGTATTCTGTGAATGGTGTCGCAGTTGGTTCCTCCAGAAATGGGTCAGGAACCATTTCAACAGGCTGCACTGTCGATGGCACTTCCCCACTGCAGGCAGACACAAGCAGGACCACGCCCAATAAATTTAATAGGTATTTTGAAAATTGTGTTCTTCTCATAGGTTCGTGGTTTTCATTATAGTATCCCCCATCGATTTTTGGAAAGCCGCACAGCCGAAAGATTATAATCAGCCAAAACTTTATACAGGAGTTTCCTTGAGCATCCCAACTTCATCCACCCGTCAATTTAAATATCAGCCTGAAAAAACACAACCTGGAACCGTTTATCAATACATCAAGTCCAACATCGATGGTTCTTCGCCTGCGCGGGTTTACATCCGCATGCCCAACGAGCAGATCATTGATGTGTGGAAATTCGAGTCACACAATTATGATGCCGCCCATGTGCAGGCGCATATGGATTGGGAAATTTTCTCCGTCGATCAGCTTGATTCATGGGTCGTCACTTCCGATGGAGCAAGCAGACAGCAGGCTAGAATGAGCGTGTCTCCAAATGAAGCCTCCGTCACTGTCGAATTGCTGGGAATGACAGGCAAGACCCAGATCGGGCATTTCCCATTTCACATCTACAACTTTGATTTCATCAGTCTGAACATGAGCCTGCGCCACTGGGCAAACCCCGAAGGTGAATTAAACATCGGAGTGGTTCAGCCAAATTTCAACCCTGAGATCGATGCGCTTTTGAATTACGAGGGCATCGCCACTTTGAAATTTATCGGCAGCGAAAAACGGAATGGCAGCCTTTGCCGTAAATATTCCCTTGAAGGCCAATGGCTGAAAGGGCAGGTTGGGCAGCTTTGGGTGAGTCAGTCCGAAGGTCACATCGAAGATATGGAAATTCCGATCCCCGATAATCCCGATTGGGACGATTTCAAATTCAACCTGGTCTCCATCCAAAGCATGGATGATGCCCAATGGGAGCGATTCATTTCATCGGAAATAACAAAGCTTGCCCCCATGGGAGAGGAATAAATAAACTACGCCGCCATTAAATCAAAAAGTCGGGGATGCATTCCCGACTTTTTGATTTCACCAAAATTTAGATAGACTGGCCGCTATTTGCGGAAGGAGTTTCCTTAACTTTGCGCGGGGCGCGTGATTTTGAATCAGATTGCTTGGGCTGCAGGAAGAGAAGATAGCCATACACCAGTGAGAAGACACCGAAGATGACCAGCAACACCCATCCATTTGAGCGGAAAATACCAGCGGCGGTCATGCCAATAATGCTCAAAGCAAATCCGCCAACCGAGCCGGCCAACAGGGCAAAACCTGCACCCTTCTGAATCTTGACCGCAACATCCTTCAAAAACCAGAGAAGCACGCCAGAAACCAACAAGGTGCCGCCAAAAAATCTGACGATGAGCTGAGTGGAAACATAGGTTTCAGATCCAAGCTGCACCAGGACAAATTCGGGCATGAGCAGGAGTACAGCACCCAACAAAGCGGAGGCAATTGCATTGATCATAAACATCATACGGTAGTTCATTTTTCTCTCCTTCACATAATAGTGTTGATAAAATAAATATACAACATCACCAAATGTGGAGGCAAGGAATATCACCCGCCCAACCTTACATCTGCTTTGCATGTGCCATACCCTCATATCCCACATTTTTCCTACTCGGCGCTTTTGCAGGTATTTTCGGCTGACTTATCCCATTTTCCAAGCCTCAAAGGAGTAGCAATGACCAATTTCACCATCCGCAAGGGAGAGCGAAAAGACCAATTCGCGGCTTTTCGCGTGTTTCGTTTGTCTTTGTACGGTCTGCTTCAAAAAATGACGGTGATTGAAACGATCCCCGCTGCCGCAGAGATCGAGAAGTTGTATGAATATTACCGAAGTTTTCTGGATCACATTTACAATACCTGCGACCAATTTTGGGTGGCGGAAGCGGATCGGGAAGTGATCGGCTACGCACGCTCCATTGTGCGGGATGGAGTTCGTCAACTGACGGAATTTTTTGTCATGCCCGATCACCAGGGACTGGGAATTGGCAGCCAGTTATTGGTAAAGGCCTTCCCGAAAGAGGATTCACAAAACCGCGTCATCTGCGCCAGCCCGGATACCCGCGCCCTGATCCGTTACCTGAAAACAGGGGTACGTTCGCGAACCACCATTTATGAATGGAGCCGCATTCCCAAAGTTGTTCCATTTGAAACAGACCTGGTCATCAATATCATTGAAGATATCCCTGCAAACATTGCCATCCTCAATGACATTGACAGTGCCGTCATCGGCTACACTCGCGAAACCGACCATCACTGGCTCATCCAAAACAAGCGCGGACATTTCTACTCTAGGAATGGGCAAGTCGTCGGCTACAGCTATTTCGCCAATCGAGCTGGGCCGATCGCCATGCTCCACAACGCAGATTTTTCAACCGCACTCGCCCACATTGAAACTGAAATGACCAAAACCGTGGATGATGTTTATAATGAAATCATTCTCTGCGTGCCCATGAACAACCCCGCCGCAGTGGATTACGTCATCAAACGCGGCTACCACACAAACGCCTTCTTCGAACATTTCCTCACCGACCAGCCGCTTGGCCACTATGAAAACTATATCTTCATAGACCCGATTCTTATCACTTGAGTTTTATTTGTAGATAAAGGAGAAAATTTTATGGGTAACCTCGAATGGATATTCACTGGTTTTACTGTCTTCATCGGCATGGCGGGGGCCGCGTGCACCGTCATCCTGCCGATCATTATTCTGGCGGGCATTGGTTTCTTCCTCTATAGACGCAATCAACAAAGCAGCGCATACCGTCAGGCAGCCCAGAGTTGGCCCAGCGCCAAGGGAATCGTGTTGATGTCATCTGTGCAATCCCGACACAGTGGCAAAAGTCACTCGACCTACCCTGTCGTGGTCTATCAATATGAAGTGGGCGGCAAAAGTTATCAATCCCAGATGATCAAAGCAGGCGAACAATTCATGAATGTCCGCGTGATCGGTCAGGCGCAGGCAACGGTTGCTCGTTACCCCATCGGCGCAAATGTGACGGTTTACTACAACCCAGCCAACCCAACCGAATCTGCTTTGGAAATATAACTTTGTGCTATAATCCGCGCACGATGGTCAACCACATCCAATTTTCCAATAACGATAATAATAATGACAATGACGATCCCTGTATCGTAGGGCGAAGCTTTGCTGGTTGACGAATAACAAAAGTCAAATCAAATCGCCCGACGCAAATGCGAAGGGCGATTTATTTTATATATATCTTGTGTCACCCTGAGCGAAGCGAAGGGTCTCTACTACAATAAATGAGACTCTTCGGTCGCGAAGAACACTCCCTCAGAGTGACATAACAACAATTTTTTCGGAGGCGCACCATGTACAGAACTCATACTTGTGGAGAATTACGAGCCAGCCACGCGGGACAGACCGTCACGCTTTCTGGCTGGGTCAATCGTCGGCGTGACCACGGCGGGGTGGCATTCTTTGACCTGCGCGACCGCTCAGGCACCATTCAGATCACCATCAACCCAGACCTGCCCAAAGAAGTATTGGATCAGGTTGCCAATGTCCGCTTTGAGTGGGTTTTGCAAATTGAGGGTCTCGTTCAGAAACGCCCCGACGGCATGGCCAACCCAAAGATGGAAACAGGCGAGATCGAGATCATCGCCAAAAATGTGACTATCCTCAACCCAGCCAAGACCCTGCCCTTCATGGTCAGCTCGGATGCAGACCTGCCCGACGAAAATACGCGCCTCAAATATCGCTACCTTGACCTGCGCCGCGAACGCCTGACCAAGAATATGGTGCTGCGCCACAAGGTCATCAAGTTCATGCGTGACTATCTCGATGAGAAAGGCTTCATTGAAATTGAAACGCCGATCATGTTCAAGGCCACTCCCGAAGGCGCACGTGACTACCTCGTCCCTTCCCGTGTGTACCCTGGACAGTTCTACGCCCTGCCGCAATCTCCCCAGCAGTTGAAGCAATTGCTCATGGTCGCAGGCATGGACAAGTACTTCCAGATCGCGCGCTGTTTCCGTGATGAAGACCTGCGCGGCGACCGCCAGCCTGAGTTCACACAGCTTGACCTTGAAATGTCCTACGTCCACCGCGATGATGTGCTTGCGTTGGTCGAAGGTTTATTTACCGAGATGATCCCTGCGGTTACGCCGCACAAGAAATTGCTCTCTTCTCCGTGGCCCAAATTCTCCTACCGTGAAGTGCTCGAACGCTTCGGCTCGGACAAACCCGACCTGCGCTTCGGCATGGAATTGGTTGACGTCAGCGATGTGTTTGCGAAGAGCGAATTCAAAGTATTCCAGTCCGCGTTGGCGGCTGGCGGCGTCATCAAGTGCATCGTCGCGCCCAAGTCTGCGGACATGTCTCGCAAGGAAGTGGATGCGCTCACGGAAGTGGCGAAGTCGCTTGGAGCGAAGGGAATGCCCACGATAGCCATATCAGCTGAAGGCGTGAAAGGAAGCGCGGCAAAGTTTGTGACGGCGGAAGAGGCCGAGGCGTTGAAATCCAAAACGGGAGCAGGAGTCGGCGATCTTATCGTCTTCGCTTCTGATGCTCGTGCAGTTGCAAATAAAGTTCTCGGCGGGCTGCGCTTGTGGTTCCGCGATAAGTTGGATCTGGCTGATAAAGATATGATGGCGTTCGCATGGGTCGTGGACTTCCCGTTCTTCGCGTTCAACGAAGAGACGCAGGCGTGGGAGTCGGAGCATCATCCGTTCACGATGCCGAAGATGGAAGACCTGCCGAAGTTCGATACCGACCCTGGCGCGGTGCTTTCGGATGCGTACGATATGGTGTGCAACGGCTACGAGACGGCATCGGGTTCGATCCGTATTCATCGCCGCGATATTCAAATGAAGATGTTCCAAATGCTTGGTTTGAGCGAGGAAGATATTCAGGCGAAGTTCGGTCACATGCTCGAAGCGTTCGAGTACGGCGCTCCCCCGCATGGCGGCATGGCGCCTGGCATTGACCGCCTCGTGATGCTGCTCGCGGACGAACCCAACATCCGCGAAGTGATCGCCTTCCCCAAGAATCAAACAGGCCGCGATGTGATGGCCGATGCGCCATCCGCTGTGGAGCCGAAGCAGTTGAAAGAGTTGCATATTAAGTTCGAGTAATTTTCACCACGAAGAGCACAAAGGGTCACTAAGGAAAACCTTTGTGTACCTTATTGACCCTTTGTGGTAAAGAGGTTTTATGACCCAAACAATAGATACAAACACAGTCAAGCACGTTGCCACCCTCGTGCGCCTCGGAATCTCCGAAGAGGAAGCGCAAACTTTCAGCGGACAATTCTCGTCCATCATTGACTACTTCAACATGCTCAACGAAGTGGACACGGAAAATGTCATCCCTGCATCGGACATTGCCAATGCGGAGAACGTCCTGCGTGAAGATGTGGTCAAGCCATCCATGAGCCACGAAGAATTTATCAAGAACGCGCCAAAGTCTGAGCGCGGCTATGTCAAAGTGCCGACTGTGTTGGGTGAAGAATAGATTTTCAGGGACAGAGAACAGGAAGGAACACAAAGCTTACTCAAGACCAATTCCTAGTCACTCCTAGTCCCTAATCACTAGCCCTTAATAAACCTATGCAACTACACAACCTCACCATTCGCGAAGCCTCAGAGCTTCTCACATCCAAAAAGATCAGCAGCGTGGAACTCACGCAGGCTGTCCTTCAACGCGCCCATGATGTGGATGACAAGATCAAATCCTACGTCACCATCACCGATGATGTGGCGCTGGAACAAGCCAAACAAGCCGATGAACGCATCGCCAAAGGCGAGAACGTCACCCCGCTGACAGGCATTCCCTTCGCCATGAAGGATTGCATCTCCACACGCGGAGTCCGCACCACCTGCTCATCGAAAATCCTTGAAGACTACGTCCCGCAGTACAACGCCACCGTCACAAACAAACTCGCGGACTCTGGCGCAGTCCTCGTCGGCAAAACCAACATGGACGAGTTCGGCATGGGTTCCTCTTGCGAGAACTCAGGTCTCTTCAACACCCACAACCCGTGGGATCTGGATCGCGTCCCTGGCGGTTCGAGCGGCGGTTCTGCGGCGGCCATGTCTGCAAGTCAGGCTACCTTCACCATCGGCGAAGACACGGGCGGCTCGGTGCGTATGCCTGCGGGATTTTGCAACGTCACAGGCATCAAGCCCACCTACGGACGTGTCTCACGCTACGGCTTGATCTCGCTCGTCTCTTCCTTCGATTGCATCGGCCCGATGACTCGCGATGTCTATGACTGCGCGACCGTCCTCGAAGCCATTGCAGGTCACGACGAAAAAGACAGCACCACCTACAACGCGCCCGTTCCGCAATATCATCAGAACATCAACAAGTCTGTCAAAGGCATGAAGCTCGGCATTCCAAAAGAATATTTCGTGGCAGGCATGGAAGCGGGCGTCGAGTCCTCCATTCAGGAAGCCATCCGCACCTACGAAAAACTCGGCATGGAAATTCACGAGGTCTCGCTGCCCAACACCAAATACGCGCTCCCCGTTTATTATCTTTTGCTCTTCGCCGAAGCCAGTTCCAACCTCGCGCGTTTTGACGGCACACGCTTCGGTCTCTCCGTTTCAGAAAACGCAAAAGATGTGATCGACATCTACTTGCAGACTCGTCACGAAGGATTTGGTGATGAAGTCAAGCGCAGGATTATGCTTGGCGCGTACGCACTGTCCGCTGGATATTATGACGCGTACTATCTCAAAGCTCAAAAAGTGCGCACGCTTCTTCGTCAGGACTTTGAGCTGGCTCTGTCATCCGTAGACATTCTCCTCGCCCCGACCTGTCCCACCACCGCCTTCAAACTCGGCGAGAAGACCAACGACCCGCTCGAAATGTATCTCTCCGATATTTATGTCGTTGCCACAAATCCAGCAGGCGTCCCTGCCTTAGCCCTCCCCTGCGGATTCTCCAACAACATGCCCGTCGGTATGCAACTCATCGGTAAACACCTCGATGAACAAACTCTCTTCCAAGTCGGCAACGCATATCAACAAGTCACTGATTGGCATAAGCAGCAACCGAATCTCTAGCATGTCACCCTGAGCGATAGCGAAGGGTCTCTCCCACGGCATAAAAGATTCTTCGCCGCAAAGAACAAGAGCGCGGCTCAGAATGACATAAAATGGTCATTGATTTTCGTACACGTAAAAAATGTAATCCTGAGATTTCGTGTCCACGCCCAAATCGTGCAAGGCACGCAGAAGTTGAGCGCGATGATCGGTGGCATGATTAGCAACATGCAGAAGCACCTGCCAGGCAAAGAGGACTTGATCGTCTTCCGGTTCTTTGATCGGTTTGGTGAACAACATGTCGTCCTGTAATTCGGCAAGATAGGCGCGAGAATTTTTTTCTACCTGATCCAGGAACGCACGAATGGCATCTCGATCATCAAAGTCAACGGTGTCTGGAAGCGGATCAGCAGGTTCAACGCCGCGCAATTCACTGAACCACATTTCTTCCGCATCAAATAGATGGACAAGCTGTTCCCGAATCGAGCCGCGAGAATAATCCACTTTTTGGGTGAACTGCTCAAAGGTCAATGAAGCGACATGATCCAATATCTTGCGGTTCTCGGCAAAGTGATAGTTATAGAAATGACGAAAGGCATCTGCATTCATAAAGTCGCTCCTTTTATTCAGTAAGTTTTATTATAGCGCAAACGTTCTAGGAATATAAAATGACCAAATTCTCAACCTCCCTTACCCTCAATGCCAGTCAGGAAGCCACCTGGAAAGTTTTATCAGATGTTGCCCACTGGCACGAATGGACTCCAACCGTGACCAAGGTTGAAGTGTTGAATACACCTGAAATCAAACTCAGCAACCGTTACAAAGTTTTTCAACCCAAACTCCAACCCGTCGAGTGGAAAGTGACCGTCCTCACACCCCCATCCAACTTCACATGGGAGTCAAGGTCACCAGGTATGCACATGGTGGCAGAGCACATCCTCACTTCAAAAGGCACCAACCAAACCGAACTGACTCTCACCTTCGCATTCAATGGCTGGCTCGGCAGCTTCATCGGCAAGATGTACGGCAAATTGACCGCAGAGTATATCCAAACCGAAGCGCAGTCTTTGAAAAAGAGAATTGAATCTTCCTAGCCCGCTGGCTTTTGACAGGAACCCATCATGCCCAATATTCAAAAATACGCTGTTCCACCCGACTCTTTACTGGAAACCTATTCCAGCAATGGGTACGCAGATTGCTATCGAACAGAAATACACGGGCATATTTCGCTTGCGCAGTTCATCGCAGTTTTTTACACAACCAGCCTCTTCAAACTTGAGCGTTTTATCTTGACCCATGTTGCCAACAAACCCTCCACCGATACACAGGCACAAGATTTGGCAGACGATAAAGCAAACCAATTCGCTGCATGGACTGTCGAAAAAAGAAACGACCACGAGATCTTGATGTGCGACATGCTCGGACGGACAAGGTCATGGCTTATGGTTCAACACGCGAAAGAACACTCCATGCTGTATTTTGGCTCCGCTGTTGTTCCCGGCAAAAGCAAGTCGGGCAAATCATCTCTTGGATTTATCTTTGTCGCCCTGCTCGGATTTCACAAAATCTATTCCATTCTGCTCTTGTCCTCTGCAAAACGAAACATTCACCGTTCGCTCCCCACGGCCTACTAACTACTACTCAACTACCAAACTATTTGACGAAGAGACTAATCAACTATGAAATACGAACCCGTCATCGGACTTGAAATTCACGGCGAATTACTCACGAACTCCAAAATGTTCTGCAGCTGTTCCGCCGACTATGGCTCCGCACCTGAGCCGAACACAAATATCTGCCCCACTTGCACAGGGTTGCCGGGTGCCATGCCGGTCGTCAACAAAAAGGCGACGGAACTTGCCGCGTTGGTCGGTCTCGCGTTGAACTGTTCCATCAACAAGCACAACACGTTTGCGCGCAAAAATTATTACTACCCCGACCTGCCCAAGGGTTATCAGATCTCGCAATACGAATTGCCGATCGCAGAAAAAGGCTCACTCGACGTTAATGATGGAAGCGAGAATCAACTCAAAGTCCGCGTGAGGCGGGTTCACATCGAAGAAGATACTGCCAAACTCGCGCACGAGAAAAATTATGCGCTGGTTGATTTCAATCGCGCAGGCGTCCCCTTGCTGGAGATCGTCTCCGAGCCGGATATTCGCACCGTTGAAGCCGCGCTCGATTACGCCACGAAGGTCCGCGCAATTTTGCGTTACCTCGGCGTCAACTCGGGTGACATGGAAAAAGGTGTGCTGCGTTTCGAGGCGAATATTTCTGTGCGTCCCGTTGGCAGCGATGAATTCCGCACGCGCACCGAGATCAAAAATCTCAACAGTTTCCGCGCGCTCGTCCGTGCTTCCCAATACGAGATCGAACGCCAGATAAAAATTTATGAAGAAGGCGGCAGGGTCGTGCAAGAAACTCTCGGCTGGGATGATGTTCGGGGCGTGACGACCAGCCAACGGTCGAAGGAAGAGGCGCACGATTATCGCTACTTCCCCGAGCCCGACCTGCCTCCACTGCAATTATCAGATGCATGGATCGAGTCGATTCGGACTCAACTGCCCGAACTGCCCGAAGCCAAAACCGCCCGCTTCATTTCGGACTTTGGCTTGACTCCGTCCGAAGCACGTTTTCTCACCTCCGACATGGCTCTCGCCAATTACTTCGAGAGCGTGGTTGCGAAATCGAAAAGCCCTGCCAAGACTGTGCATTCATGGCTTGCGGGCGAATTGATGCGCCAGCTTAACGACTCAAATACTGACATCAAAGATTCACCTGTCAGCCCGGAAACCTTTGCCCAACTCGTTGATATGGTCAACGACAAAATGATCAGCGGCAATGCCGGGAAGGTTGTCCTGCGTGAATTATTCGAGCACGGCGGGGACCCTGCCCGGATCATCAAAGACAAAAATCTAGCTCAAGTATCAGACACAGGATTTATTCAGGAAGCCATTGATAAGATCTTGAATGACAATCCCAAAGAAGTGGAACAATATCTTGCAGGCAAAGAAACCCTCTTCCAATGGTTCATGGGGCAGGTTGCGAGAGCCACAAAAGGCAAAGCCGACCCGAACGTGGCGAAGGAATTGATGGTGAAGGGGTTGGAAGAGCGAAAGAAATAATTCTTACTTCACGTCATGCTGAGCGAAGTATCTCTACAATAAACTGGAGAATAAACATATGGTATCTGTCCAAGGAAAGTGGGCGCTCATTACTGGCGCGAGTCGCGGCATTGGTTATCTCACGGCTTTATTTATGGCAAAGCAGGGATGTAATCTTGTTTTACACAGTCGCAGTCTCGAAAACACAAAAAAACTAATGGACGAGGTCAAAGCCTTTGGCGTGGATGCGTATTGCGTTGAAGCGGAACTTGCCAATCATCAAGAAGTTGTCAGGATGTTGGATGATATTGAAGCAAAAGGCACCGAGATTGATATTGTTTTCAACAACGCGGCAGTGCAATTAACCTACCGCAACGATTATTTCAAAACACCGATTGAAGACCTGGATTTGAGCCTTCGGGTAAATTTTATTGCCGTTACAACAATTTGTTATCGCTTGCTCCCCAGGATGGTCGATCGCGGCTTCGGCCGGGTCATCAACACCACCAGTGGAATTCGGGATCAGCCGGAACAAGCCGGTTATTCTGCCAGCAAAGCCGCGCTTGATAAATTCACAAATGATCTGGGATACAAACTCAACGGCACCGATGTCATCATCAGTTTGACCGACCCGGGCTGGTGCCGAACCGACTTGGGCGGTCCACAAGCGCCGCACGCGCCTGAAGACAGCATTCCGGGTGTGGCGGTTGGCGCATTTGTAAATGACAAAACCAGCGGACGTTTCTTCAACGCCACTGATTTCATCGGCATGACGTTGGAAGACGCCGTCAAAAAAGGCGAAGCGCAAATCGTTTCAAACTAGACGAGTCACCGTCCAATGGTTCATAAAGCAAGTCGCCCGCGCCACGAAGGGCAAAGCGGACCCGAATGTTACAAAAGAGTTGTTGGTGAAGGCGTTGGAAGAGAGAAGAAACAATCAAATGTGAGAAGGAAAACAGCCGCATGGTAGCGGCTGTTTTTATCTTGATGAGTCGAAATCTACTTTTTCTCCAGGCGTCTTGCCAGCCAATGAACACCAAATAGAATTGGAGCTACACAAAAAAGAATTACAGATATACCATCGAAAGAAAAAGCTAGAAAAAAAAGCGGCACAGAGAATAACAAGCCTAGATGAAATATTAAGTGTAAAATAAACGCCCGCGTTTGCAATGGATTATAGAGTAAAAAAATGTTTTCGATGCGGTCAACTGGCACAACCTGGTAGCGCGGAAACCAGCGATACAACTCTCGCCAGCGGAAGAGGACAAGAGGAATTGCAACCAAGAGGAATATTGCATAGTATAAAAATATTGCAATAATTCCCTGGGTAGGATCCCCACCCTCTATGCTTCGCCCTGACCCCGACGTCGTCATTTGGTCCAATGAAAAGAAAACACATATGACGAGAACCAACTGAAAAACAGCTAAAATAAATAGGGGATAGATAGCCGATGCACCTCTCGTCCGTAACCGTAGGCCTCTTAAGATAAATAAAGATGTACCAAATAGTAATATGCCATTAATAATAATGAAAACAATATCAATTAATTCACTTATAAAATTGGTGGTTTGAAAAACTCCGATAATTACGTCAAGAACAGACATCAGGATGACACCCCCGAATACCATACCGGTCCCGAGGAAAAAATATTGTAGAACGTCAACTACGACCGGATAAATCTCTCCTGAATTCATGGGGGGAGTCGCAAGAGCTCTCAATAAACGCTCCGGTTCCGGAAGAAGTTTTGCCAGTTTATCAATATTGCGAATGCCTTTTCGGAAATCTATCCATTGAATCCGCCCTAAATTATCAGCAATTCCAGAAACAGGCTGCAAAATAACGGGATAAACCACTTGACTGTCCGGGTCAAAATTGGTGCTCTTCTTATACGCGGATATCAACACAAAAATAGCTTCGGGTGTTTCGTTGATCTGCGCCATACAGTGCCCATGTTTTTCCAAGCCTTTGCGCAGATCATCCGCATAACGACCATCTTCAGGAGCATGATCAATGGCAAACAACACAGAACGAGGTTCTTGTCTCTTATCCACGATCAAACGATTCGCAAACCGCACCTGGGCGGCTTCGGGTGTCGCACGTCTTTGCATCGATTCTGTAAATAGTATTACCAAAAGAACTGGGGAAAAGAAAAAAGTTATGAGTAAAAAAGCTATGATGAGAAAGACATGAAGATCTATATCGATGTTTAGAATCAGTCTAGAAAATAAAAGGTTGTCTGTTCCAGTTTCTGAATGGATATACGTCATAAACGGGAGAAGAATCAAAGCAGCAAAAACCCGTGACAAATTATAATTTCGTTTGTATATCTGCCATGGCAAGGGTATAAGGATAAAAGGTATATATACTGTCCACAACACAGGGATAGAGCTTATGGCAACAAGGATACTGAGAATCAAAGCTACCCGAAATAAGAACGGGGCTTTGAATCCCCTTTGCGGTGCTGGTTTTTCCAAACTGATTAGTTGGTTCAGCAAATGATCTAATTGTTTAATACCTTTTTTGAAATCAACTCGAAAATCCACCCATTCGCAATTTTGCAATTCTTCCGGTAAGGGGCATGTCTCAAAGATCACCAGAACGATACGTTTATTTAGTTTGAGTGCGGTTTTCCATTCATCTGCCACATTCGTTGACTCAATCGAATCTTTGGAAACGATCAGTAAAACAGCATCTGCCCCGTTGAGCCCTTCCATAATTTGGTCAAACCAAGGTCTGGCTGGTACGAGATTGTGATAATCCAACCAGATCGAATATTCATTTTTCGTCAATTTTTCAACCAAACTATCTACGAACGGGGTCTGACGGCGTGAGTAACTGATAAAAAGCCCAGGTTTCATGATTACCTCAATTTCGGGTTATTAGATTGGGATGATTAGAGTTCACAACACGACAAATAATGTTTAGATACTAATTCACGAAAACAATTCCCTTATTGAACAAGTTCATTTATATACCCAAGGCGTACCGAGTCCCAAAGACGACATAAATACTTACTTGTAAAATGGCTCGGCTCGTGAAGAAAAATATCATCATCGTTCTTGTGACTCTGCTCGTTCTGGCTGGAGGGGTGTCCTACATCTCCTATTCCGCCGCGGACTTGCTCAGGCTGGCATAAATTTTCTTCTGCTATAATTGGCGCAATCACAAACTAAAGGATTCTCCACATGGCTGAACATATCAGCGTTTCAAAAATTTCGAACTACGTAGGGCAAGACATCATCCTCAAGGGCTGGGTCTACAACCGCACGGACAAGGGCAAGCTGGCCTTTTTGCTCATCCGCGATGGATCAGGATTTGTGCAATGTGTCGCTTTCAAAGGTGACCTGACCCCCGAACTCTTCGAGACCATCTCCAAACTGCCACAGGAATCGTCAGTGATCATCACGGGCTCCGTCCGTGAGGACAAGCGCGCGCCTGGCATCCCCGGCGGGTACGAAGTCGGCATCAAGGAATTACAAGTCGTGCAAGCCGCCGAACTTGATTACCCTATGTCGCTCAAAGATCACGGCGTGGACTTTGCGCTCGACAACCGCCACCTGTGGATTCGTATGCAGAGTCAGTGGGCAATCCTGCGCATCCGTGTGCGCGTCATGTCGGCTGTCCGCGAGTACTTGGATGGTCAGGGTTTCTTCAACCTCGACACCCCCATCCTCACCCCTGCCGCCGCCGAAGGCACCACCACCCTCTTCGAAACCGAATACTTCGATGAAGGGTCTGCCTTCCTTGCACAAACAGGCCAACTCTACAACGAAGCCAACATCTTCGCGTTCGGCAAAGTCTATTGCTACGGTCCCACCTTCCGTGCGGAAAAATCAAAAACGCGTCGTCACTTAACTGAATTCTGGATGCTCGAACCCGAGATCGCTTTCTGCGACCTCGACCAGTTGATGGACATCGAAGAAGGACTCATCACCCACATCGCCCAGTCTGTGCTGAAGGATTGCTCTGCCGAGTTGAAATTCCTCGGGCGCGATATTTCCAAACTGGAAAGCGTTGTCGGTCCGTTCCCGCGCATGTCCTATGACGATGCGGCAAAATATCTGATCGACCTCTACGAAAAAGAGACCGACCCCGAAAAGAAGGAACTGCTCAAATTCGAATGGGGCATGGACTTCGGCGCTCCGCACGAGACCGAGATCACCAAGCTGTACGATAAACCTGTGTTCGTTTATGGCTATCCGTCCGCGGTCAAGGCGTTCTACATGGAACCCTGGCCTGACCGCCCCGAAGTCTGCAAGTCAGTGGATTTGCTTGCGCCGGAAGGCTACGGCGAGATCTGTGGCGGCTCCGAGCGCATGAGCGATCCCGACAAATTGCTGGCACGCATCCAAAAAGAAGGTCTGCCCGAGGAAGCGTTCAAGTGGTATTTGGAGTTACGCAAGTATGGCTCGGTCCCCCACTCTGGCTTCGGCATGGGCACGGAACGTGTCACCGCCTGGATGTGCGGCATCGAACACATCCGCGAGGCGATCCCCTTCCCACGCACGATCAAACGAATTTATCCGTAAATGAGAAAGTAAAAGGACTCTGGGCAAATGCTCAGAGTCCTTTTTTCATGTTTATGTGTCTACTTATAGTTAAGGAATAATCAATACCTGTCCCACTTTGATGTTGTTGATATTCGTGATGTTATTCGCGGAAGCGATCGCGGCGACTGTGGAGCTGAATTTCACGGCGATCGCGGAAAGTGTATCGCCTGATTTGACTGTATAGGTACGGGTAGAGGGTGTCCCAGAATCGCCCGAGCCTGTATCGGTTGAGGATGAATCGCCTTCCTGTGGGATGGCAATTGCCACGGGGATGGTCAATTTCGATCCAGCAGTAAGCAGCTGCGGATTCGCGGTCACCAATTCGCGGACTGTGACCCCGTAATTGTTGGCGATGGATTCGAAGCTGTCGCCTTTTTTGACAGTGTGGGTCTTTGGTGTTTGGTCGGGAATCTTTGCACCTGCGAATTTGTACAATTCCTCAAGTGTGCCGTTGAAGATGTTCATATCCACTTTGGCGTTGATACCATTGAGTACGCCCTTGTCGCTGTACTGCCAGATGGTCCAGTTGAACCAGCCGCGCGGGAGGAAGGGCTTCATGCCTTCCTGATATTGGTTGGGATATTGAGCCAGCCAGAGCGGATAGTCCTTGGCCCAGACGGGCGGGCCGCCGCCAGTCACGACGAGATAATCCTGCAAAAAGTATTGACCTGAATAAATGATTGGCTTTTTACCAAAGGCAGCTTCAACACGATCCAGCCAAACCTTTACGGCGGGCACGATCTTGTCCTTGGTCATGCCGTCGTTGGTTTCGAGATCAAGCACGGGCGGCAGTTCGCCATCATCCTTCACCGAGCGAACATAATCGATAAAGTAGTCCGCCTGTTTTTTGGCATCCACATTGCAGCGGAAGAAATGATAGGCGCCCCGTAAAAGGCCCGCCGATTTCGCGCCAAACCAGTTGTCGTCAAATGTCGGGTCTTTGTAGGTGATTCCCTCTGTGGCTTTGGCGACTACAAAGCGCTGCCCGGTGGCACGCACTTTCGGCCAGTCGATCCCTGCATCCCAATAAGAGACGTCTATCCCTGGAACAGTTGCCATGATGTTTCCTCCGTATCATTAAATTTAATCGGATACAACATATAGAGGGTAGCACAAAATTTATTTTAAATCAATCAATTCACGAAGGCTGGATTTAATGATTAACTATGCTTGTACCAACGATTATGGTATAAGAATTACAGCCCTGCTGTGTTCGTGATATTGCCTCCACGTTTTGAGCCAATACCCACTAAAAGGGTCCTTAACTTAATTAGAAATAACGCGATAGGCCTGAGCCAAGGCGGCGTTTCTAGGTAGGGACCCACCTGCAAATGCAGGTTCAAAACCTGGTGATACACGGCATAAGCGGGGTTATTTGCTGCCTAACCCTTGCTTGACGAGTTGGCAGGGTGCGTATACAATACGCTCCGTTGTAAGGACAATTGAATACGGAGATATAAGCGGCTGGGTCTTGTGAAAGCTATTAGCAAGATCACGAGGTGGAGGTTCTCCCGTGCGAACGGGACGCTAATCCCTCACCCATCCTCTCCCAAGGGGAGAGGGGTGAAGAGGAAAAAATCGGATAGATCAGCGGATGCCTCTGAAGTTAATCACTAACTTCCTTCTCCCTTCCAAAGCAAGCGGAACGAGCAAAGGTGTTTTAAAAAACTCTATTGCTCACTACTGAAAACCAGACAGTGATGGCTGGGACAAAGTGGACGCGGTGATTACAGGATTTCAATTGCCTGTAATGTTTTGGAAGGGCGTTTCTTTTTAATACCCAAGTGTATTGAAACAGGCATGCCCGGGCATGCCTGTTTTTTTATTACCTCACTCCTCTCTCAAAACAAGAGAGGGCAATTGAAGGAGAAAATGAGCAAGAATCGGGTGGTTTCCGTAAGCAAGACCCAATACAATCTTCGGCACAAAGGAGATTAATTTATGGAATCCACAACTGAACTTTCACAACATTATCAGCTTATCGAGCAGGCGATTCAATATATTGAAACCAATGTCCACCGCCAGCCCGAGCTTGACGAGATCGCCTCTGCCATCGGCCTAAGCGAGTATCATTTCCAGCGGCTGTTTACCCGCTGGGCAGGCATCAGCCCCAAGCGTTTTATGCAATTCCTTACCAAGGAACACGCCAAGGATCTGCTTGCCCGTTCCGAGAATTTACTGGAAACGACGCATCAAGTAGGCCTTTCGAGCTTGGGACGCCTGCACGATCTCTTCGTCAATACTGAAGCCGTGACTCCTGGCGAGTACAAATCGAATGGCGCAGGCCTAACCATACATTACGGTCTGCATCTCACGCCGTTCGGAAAATGTCTGATCGCCGCCACCGAGCGCGGGGTTTGCCATTTGAGCTTCGTGGAAACAAGCGAAGGCAATGCGATCGATACCCTGGTAGCGGACTGGAATCAAGCAAAGATGATCGAGGATTACAGAACCACCGCCCCACTCATTGACCGAATCTTTTCCACGCCGACGCCTGATATACCTCTCAAGCTTCATCTACGCGGGACGAATTTTCAGATCAAAGTCTGGGAAGCCTTGCTCCACATCCCCGCTGGGTCATTGACCACCTACGAGCAGATCGCCGCACAGATCGGCAATCCCAATGCCCTGCGTGCCGTGGGGACGGCTGTCGGTCACAACCCAATTGCGGTCTTGATCCCATGTCATCGGGTGATTCGCAAGAGCGGCGAATTTGGAAATTATCGCTATGGCCCTGCGAGGAAGAAAGCTCTGCTTGCAAAAGAATTCGCCTTAAGCGGAATCACGAGTGATCTTCGAGGAATGTAGTCGAAAGACTTCACTTCAAGATAGCGAATATAAATATGACCCGTCCTTCGGCTCTGCTCAGGACGAAGATAAAAGGAAAAAAATGAAATCAAAGATCTGGCTGGCTTTACTGGCACTCTATATTGTTTGGGGTTCGACGTATCTTGGCATCAAAGTATCCATCGAGACCATCCCTCCGTTCTTTCATGCGGCGGTGCGCTTTCTCATCTCTGGTCTCATTCTGGTCATCTGGCAGCGCAGTGCGGGCCATTCCATGCCTACACGAAAACAGTGGATATCCACTGGAATCATCGGCACTCTCCTGCTCCTTGGCGGCAATGGACTGGTCGCTTGGGCTGAGCAATTCATCCCATCGGGCGTTGCCGCGCTCATCATCGGCTCCATGCCCATGTTTCTCGTGGTGGGCGAAGCGATTCGCCCCAACGGGGTTAAACCTAACTGGCAGGGAGTTGTTGGTTTGCTGGTCGGTTTCATAGGCATCTTCATTTTGGTCGGTCCTTCTGAAATTTCTGGAAGTACCGAAAAACTGAATACCTTTGGTGTCATTGCCCTGCTGGCCGCATGTCTGTTTTGGGCCACAGGCTCCCTGTACAGCAAATCTGCTGACCTGCCAAAATCGTCGCTGATGAGCACGGGCGCACAAATGCTGATGGGAAGTGTCAGCCTGATCATCGTTTCGCTTATTTCGGGTGAGTTGAACGGCTGGGATATTTCAGCCGTATCGGCCCGCTCATTGTATGGGTTGTCGTATCTTATCTTTGTGGGTTCACTGGTCGGGTTCGTTTCTTATGGATGGCTGCTGCAAAACGCGCCGATCTCACTTGTTTCAACGTATGCTTATGTCAATCCGATCGTTGCCGTATTGCTTGGGGTTTGGTTTGCGAATGAAGTGCTGGAGCCGCGCATCTGGCTGGCGACAGCCATCATCATCGGGTCAGTGATTTTCATTAACAGCACCAGGCCAAAGGTCCGCTATGAAACGAAGGAGGCGGTAGTGGAGAATACTCATTAATCAGAAAACAGTGATCAGTAGAAAATGATCAGTGGTCAAACATCAAACAAAAAAATAAAAAGGAGAAACAAAATGGATAACAAAGATCTGCTCAAACGTGTAAAGGAAGACAATGTGAAGTTCCTGTCACTCCAGTTTACGGATGTGATGGGCGCGGTCAAGAGTGTGGATATGCCGATCCGCCACCTCGAAGATGTGCTGAAAGACGGCGCATGGTTCGATGGTTCATCGGTGGAAGGCTTTGCGCGCATTCAGGAAAGTGACATGCGCCTGAAGATCGACCCCGAGACCTATGCCGTGCTGCCCTGGTCTGCGACGGATTCAAAACGCGCGCGTGTGTTCTGCGATATTTACACCCCGGGCGGCGATCCCTTCGATGGCGATCCGCGCGGCGCGTTGAAGCGCATTCTCAAGAAAATTGCTGACCGCGGCTGGAAGCTCAACATCGGACCCGAGCCCGAGTTCTTCCTGTTCAAGGCTTCGGATGGGAATGGCGTTCACCCCGTCCCCCACGATACGGGCGGGTATTTCGATTTCTCTTCGTTCGATGAGGCTGTAGTCGTTCGCACCGCGTTGATGGAAGCCCTCGATGCCATGGGACTTGATGTGGAAGTGGGTCACCATGAAGTTGCATTGGGCCAGCACGAAATTGACTTCCGCTATGCGGATGCGCTCAAGGCCGCCGACAATGTATTGACCTTGAAGTACACCGTGAAGGCGATCGCTGCTCAACACGGATTGACCGCTTCTTTCATGCCGAAGCCTGTGTACGGCATTAATGGCTCTGGTATGCACTGTCACCAGTCTCTCTTCGATATCAAGAGCGGCAACAACCTGTTCTTCGATGCGAAGGATGAAGCCCACCTCTCCCCACTGGCATACTCCTTCATTGCCGGTCAGTTGGAACATGCCCGCGCGCTCGCTGGTGTGGTTGCCCCGACCGTGAATTCCTATAAGCGTCTGGTCCCTGGTTACGAAGCACCCGTGTACATCGGCTGGGCTCAGCAGAATCGCTCGGCGTTGATCCGCATTCCGCGCTACACCGAAGGACGTGACAAGGCTGTCCGCGCTGAACTGCGCTTCCCTGACCCATCGTCCAACCCGTATTTGGCTTTCACCGTCATGCTTGCTGCCGCCCTCGATGGCATCGATAAGAACATGAAGGCGCCCAAGGCGTTGAACAACATCAACCTCTATCACCTCGATAAGGCCGAACGCACCAAGCTGGGTGTGACCGAACTGCCCGGCTCGCTGGCTGAATCCTTGAAAGAACTGGAAAAGAACGAAGTGTTGAAGTCGGCTCTCGGTGAATATCTATTCGAAGCCTACCTCCGCGCGAAATGGGAAGAATGGGATGAGTTCCGCCTGCGCGTGACCGATTACGAGATCACGAAGTATTTGGAAACCGCGTAGTTCTGGCGTCAGTTTTCAGTAATCCATATTAGAAGAAAGACCCTAAAGGTTGATAAAGCCTTTAGGGTCTTTCTTTTTGAATCTGTAATTGTCTTGCAAACCATAAAACATCTTCTAAAAGCAATCCATGCTATATAATGGACTAAAGTTGTCCAGTTTATTCTGGGTATTTTATTGTTTACTTGGCATGATATTTCAAATGACGATCCCACTGATTTTTACTGCTTAATATGGAGAATTTTATGCGCCGTTTTACACACACGACTCTTGTGTCAATTGGTTTGATTTCTACTTTAATTATATTTTTATCTCCCATTCTACCGGCCTTGGCCAGCCCTCTTCTGGTGCCAAGTATTTCCGCATCGAAGACCGACGCCATTATCGGCGATGACGGTGATGGAAAAGCCGACCCTGGCGAGATCATCGAGTATACCGTGACCATTCCAAACGTCGGCACAGATGCGACCGGGGTAGCGTTCACTGATACCATAGATGCAAATACCACCCTAGTCGGCGGTTCGCTCGCCGTTTCCCCCATCGCGATCAACGAAAGCTATACCGCCACTGGCAACCTCTCGATTTCCATCGCTGCAGGTTCCGGTGTGCTGGCCAATGATTATCTCGGCCTTAACCCTGCGGCAACGATCACGGCTTTTGATGCAACCAGCGCACAGGGCGGCAATGTGACCGTCAATGCGGACGGTTCTTTTACTTACAACCCACCGCCCGGTTATGAAGGCACCGATACTTTTACATATACCCTGAGTAATTCCACCGGCAGCAACAATGCGACAGTAAGTATTACCGTCAGCGGCATGGTCTGGTTTATCAACAACGGCGCTTCTGCCTGTACCACGCTGGCGGCTGGATGCGGCCGTCTTTCGAATCCATTTTCGACCCTGGCGGCATTCAACACACTCAATAACGGCACAGGCAATAATCCTGCCGCCAATGACAATATCTTCTTATATGAAAGCGGCACCGCATATACTGGCGGTGTTACCTTATTAAGCGGACAAAAGCTGATCGGGCAGGACTCAACATCTTCGTTGTCCGCGATTACAGGCCTGACGCCACCCAGCGGCAGCGCGTCGTTCCCGGCAATGAATACGGTGCTCCAGCGGTGACCATCCAAAACGCTGGCGGCAACGGTGTGACGCTCAACAGCGGTAATACGCTTAACGGTTTTACGGCAGGCAATTCCAGCGGCAGCGCCATTTCAGGTTCCGGCTTTGGCACATTGACCGTTGCCGATGTGATCGTCAACACTACGGGTCAGGCGCTCAGCCTCACCAACGGCACATTGAGTGCAACGTTCTCTTCGGTGACATCCAGCGGCGGGACAAACAATGTTGCGTTGGCAAGTCCCTTGACAGGCACGTTAACAATCAGCGCGGGTGCGTTTTCTGGCGCAACCGGCAACTCATTTGATATCAACGGCGGTACCGCCACCATCAACAACGCTGCTACGATTGCGAGCGGTTCTGCCCGCTCTGTCAACGTGACCGGCAAGACAGGTGGTACGGTAACCTTCAGCGGGGCGATCACCGACACTGACACGGTATCAATCTCAATACAAATACTGGCGCAATAATTAACTTTTACAGGTGGTCTGGCGCTTTCCACAGGCACCAACCCAGCCTTCACTGTGACTGGCGGCGGCACGGTCAGCGCTACTCAGAATAATACTTCGATTGTTAATACGATAACTACCAGCACAGGTACGGCGTTGAATGTTGCCAATACCACTATCGGCGCAAGCAATTTAACCTTCCGCAGTATTTCAGCCAATGGCGCGGTGAATGCTATTGTTCTGAATACTACCGGTAGCAGTGGCGGGCTTACTATTACCGGGAATTCTAGTGGGCTTTGTGGTGGGTCTGTTGGGAGTGGGCCACCTGCCTCAGCAGCTACTGTGACTGCGCCAGTCACCGCCGATTGTACAGGCGGAACTATTCAGAACACCACTGGCCCAGGCATATTGCTAACCAATACCAGCAATATCTCCATCACTCGCCTTCGGCTGATCAATTCGGGCAATGATGGAGTGCAGGAACCAATGTCACCCAGGTTTAGCCTATCATCATCGTTTCTGGACAGCAACGGCAACGCGTTAAACGAGAATGGTCTGGATTTCGGTGATTCAAGTAGCATTACGCCCGACGGGCTGCACGGAACGGGAAGTATCACAAATTCGACAGTTCAGAATTCGTATTATAACGGTGTCAGCATTCGTAATAATAGTGGCATAGCGCTTACGTCATTTTAACATTACAGGCAGTCAATTCCGTGCTAATGCTGCGAATGGAGATGCCAATGATAGTGTGTTTATGGAAGCTGGTGGCACAGCAAATATGGCGATCAGCGTCTCCGGCAGTTTCTTTGCATCAATAGAGGGTGATCATTTCCAGACAGCCGCTCTTAATAGCGGCATCCTCAATGTCAATTTCACAAACAACACACTGACAGGTGGGCACTCAACCCCACTTGGACAGGGGATTACGATTAATGCGGCGACAGGCGTACCCGGGTGGAATGGACGAATTGATTACGATATCAACGGCAATAACATCACGGCGCAGCCCTCGAACGGTGTCAGCGTCGTTCTCGGTACCTCTAGCGCGGCGGCAGTTTTCGACGGTTTTGTCCGCAACAACGTCATCGGCACCTCAGGCGTTTCCTTTTCGTGCTCATCGCAAGCGAATGGCGTTTTTATATAGACGCGCGCGGCAATGGTACACACAATTCAGCGGTCACCGGAAACACCATCCGTCAATGTTTTGACCGTGGCATTTTGACAGAAGCAGGCGATGGTGACAGCGTGCTTAATCTAACTGTGCAAAGCAATATCATTGATCAGCAAGTAGATGCTGGCGCACGCGAAGCGATCCAAACAAATTTCGGTATCACCAGCACAAATGTGTTCGGCAATGTTGATACGAATAATGTCTGCTTACAATTAGGGGGCGCTGGTGGACTCGCTAACACCTTTAGTCATGGTGGCGGTGCGCCGGATGATTTCCGCTTACGTAAGCGGCAGGAGCCCACAGTAAGGTTCCTGGTTATGGAGGTGGCACTGACCAAACAGCAGGTTCGTTGGCGCAAGTGGTGGCTTTCATCCAGAGTCAAAATACTGGCAGTGCTGGTGAACCGGGGAGCGCATCAGCAAGCGGAGCAGGCGGCGGCTATACAGGTGGAGCAACTTGTCACAGCCAATAGCAATGGCTCCTAGTAATGATACTTTGGCAAATGTTCAGTCAACTTATAACAATATAGCAAATGACACAACAACCGTAAACACGAACTTGAACTCTGCAAACGTGTTTGCCATCGCATCTGCTTCTGCACAAGCCTCAGAGAATAATCTGAACAATACCGCCGTCAACGCTTCGACTAGTGGCGGCGGAAAACCGCTCTTTCTCGCTGTACAGCCTGCTCCTATGCGATCTGGTGAAACCGTAGGCCCGATTTCAATAGGCGCTCTGCCTGCAGGTGAGAGTGTCACCATCAAATTCCGTGTGACGGTGGATAATCCCCTGCCCGCTGGCAAAATTCAGATCTCGAATCAGGGAACCGTCAGCGGAGGGAATTTCGCAAATGTGCTGACAGACGACCCGTCGGCAGGAGGCGCGAGCGATGCAACTGTCACGCCAGTGGATTTGCCCGATACATCAGTCA
Source organism: Candidatus Villigracilis affinis (assembly GCF_016705895.1). Classification (NCBI taxonomy): domain Bacteria; kingdom Bacillati; phylum Chloroflexota; class Anaerolineae; order Anaerolineales; family Candidatus Villigracilaceae; genus Candidatus Villigracilis; species Candidatus Villigracilis affinis. The sequence goes on from NZ_JADJKT010000024.1 coordinate 87,605, forward strand.
GTTCCATTAATCGAGCCGATCCTCCCCAACGAATGCTGATCCTGTTTCATGGACAGTTACTTTCGCGAATGCCGTCTCGGGCTTGACCAGCAGTAATTTCACATTAGTCAATGGCGGTCTCGGCGGAGCCCCTGCAATCACAACCGTTACTCCTATTGGCAGCGCGCCTGCCACGGCATGGACGGTGACCGCGAGCACGGGTACAGGTCAGGGCACGCTCGGCTTAAACATGACCAGCGCCGTGGGTCTCACACATGATGTAACCAATTTAAACTTCACCGGTCAGGTCTATGATATTGACAAGATCGCGCCAACGGTATCGAATGTCTCCAGCAATGCGAATACAGGCTGCATCCTGAATGTCGCTACGGATTACTGCAACGCCGCCGACACGGTCAGCATTCAGGTCACTTTCAGCGAAGCTGTGAGCGTCGTTGGAACGCCTCAACTCACGCTGGAAACTGGTGCGATCGACCAGACCATCGACTACGCCAGCGGCAGTGGCACCGACACATTGACTTTCACGTATACCGTTCAAGCCGGAGATACCTCCACTGATCTTGATTACACCAGCATTTCAGCGCTGGCTCTTAATGGCGCGACCATCCAGGATGGTGCCACCAATAACGCAACGCTGACTCTTGCCACACCGGGCGCTGCAGGTTCGCTGCGTGCCAACGAAGATATCGTGGTTGATACCACTGCGCCGACCACCAGTTACTTTCAGCGAAGAACGCCAGTCACCAACCCAACAGGCAGCGACACTCTGCAATTTGAAGTTGACTTCAGCGAATCCATCGGTGGCCCCGGGACGATCGGCACAAATGACTTTGTTCTCACCGGAACCACTGCCACGGTCACCGGCGTAGGCCTCGTCAATTTCTCCAATGGCACATACTCTCTCGACGTCTCTGGCGGCGACTTGGCAAACCTGAATGGCGTTGTTGGGCTGAACTTTAGCCTCACAATGTCCATCACCGATCAAGCTGGCAACCCGGTGGCCAATGTCGAACCATCTACTGATGAGACCTACACGATGGATAACAGTGCACCTACGGTCACCATCAACCAGGCGGCAGGGCAAAACGACCCAACCGGTGACACTTTGATCGACTTCACAGTTGTTTTCAGCGAAGCCGTAACAGATTTCGACGACGCAGCCGATGTGACTATCACCGGCACTGCAGTAGCCACAACTGTTCTCATTACTGGTGGTCCGATCACATACAATGTGGCTGTTAGCGGCATGGTCGGCAATGGAACGGTCATCGCCAATATTCCTGCAGGGGCGGCCACCGACTCAACCAATCTCAGCGCCGCTTCCACGACCGGAGATAATACGGTCACCTACGATGCTACCCAACCAACGGTGACGATTAATACCGCTGTTGGACAACCTGACCCGGCAGGCAGCGGTCCAATTAACTTTACAGTGGTCTTTAGCGAAACGGTCTCTGACTTCGACGATGCGGCTGATGTAACCTTGAGCGCCAGCACCACCCCGGGCACACTCAGCACCGTGATCACTGGCGGCCCAACAACATACAACGTAGCCGTCAGCGGTATGACCGGCGACGGATCGGTCATTGCCACCGTCCCAGCTGGGGCGGCAACCGATGGAAGCAACCTAAGCGCAGCATCAACCAGCCCCGTAGACAACTCAGTCTTATACGACACAACATCCCCAAGTGTGACCGTTGACCAGGCAGTGGGTCAGAATGACCCCGCCAACGCCAGCCCGATCAATTTCAGGGTGGTGTTCAGCGAAGCGGTGACAGACTTTGAAACTGCCGACCTTGGCGATGTTGACCTAAGTGCTGGCAGCGCACCAGGAGCACTCACCTTTGTTATTAGCGGCGGCCCAACGATCTACAATGTGGCAGTCAGCGGCATGAGCGGCCCCGGCACAGTGCTCGCCAGCATACCGGCGAGCGTAGCAGTTGACCTGGCATCAAAACCGAACGGTGCCTCCACCCCCATCGACAACAGCGTCACCTTCGATGCGACCGCACCTGATTCCAGCATTAATACCAACCCGTCCAACCCGACGACAAGCACGAGTGCAGCCTTCACCTTTAGTGGCACAGATAGCGGCACCGGTGTGGCCAGTCTCCAATGCGATTTGGATGGCGGCGGTTTCAGTACCTGCACCAGCCCAAAGAGCTACACAGGTTTAGGTGATGGCAGCCACACCTTGCAGGTACGCGCCATTGATAATGCAGGTAACATGGATGCAACTCCCGCCTCCTTCACTTGGGTTGTGGATGCAACCGCGCCAGACACGACAATTACAGCCAATCCGGCCAACCCAGCCAACAGCACTACCGCCAACTTTGATTTTAGTGGGAATGATGGTGCCGGCACCGGGATCGCCAGTTTTGAGTGCAAGTTGGATGCCGCTGCATTTGCCGCGTGCACCAGCACAAAGACCTACAACGCCTTGAGCAATGGAAGCCATACCTTCCAGGTGTGGGCAATCGATGCTGCTGGCAACGTGGATGGCACCCCTGCCAGCTTCACTTGGATCGTGGACAGTGTTGCACCCACCATGACCATCAACCAGGCAGCGACTCAATCTGACCCAACCGGCAACAGTCCGATCAACTTTACGGTGGTCTTTAGCGAACCCATTACTGGTTTTGGCTCGGGCGATGTGAATCTGGGCGGTACCTGCCAGGCGACAACCTTTGCGGTCACAGAGATCGCGCCTAATAATGGCACGACCTTCAATGTCGAAGTCAGTGGCATGGCAGGGACAGGAACAGTAATTGCCTCCGTCATCTCAGGAAGCGTCCAGGACATCGCCGCCAACTTGAATAGCATAGCATCCACCAGTACAGATAACAGCGTAACCTATGATATCTCTACAAAAGATATTACTGCTTTCAGTTTCACGAGCCCGGCGGCTATAGGCTCGATCAGTGGAACCAATATTTCGATCACCGTTCCATCTGGAACCAACGTGACAGCGCTTGTAGCAACCTTTACCACAACAGGCGCATCGGTGGCAGTGGGCGCTACTCCACAAGTCAGCGCAACAACAGCCAATGACTTCACAAATCCGGTGATCTACACAGTGACTGCCGTCGACGCTTCAACCAAGGATTACACTGTCACGGTCACCTTTAGCGGCGGAGGCGGGGGACCCAACCCCATTTTCGCAGATGTCCCATTCAGTCATTGGGCAAACAGCTACATTGAGCGCCTTTATAAAGCGGGTATCACTGGTGGATGTGGAACAATGCCGCTGACCTACTGCCCTGATGCAACCGTGACACGCGCACAGATGGCGATTTTCATCCTGCGCGGCATTCACGGCAAAGCATATTCTCCCCCACCCGCAAGCGGCACGGTCTTTGCCGACGTCCCAGCGGGTGCCTTCGCCGCAGACTGGATCGAACAACTGGCACTCGAAGGCATCACCAGCGGGTGCGGCAATAGCAACTACTGTCCCGATGCAACCATCACTCGTGCAGAAATGTCCATCTTCCTCCTACGCGGTGAACATGGCAGCGCTTATACGCCTCCAACTGCCACAGGCACGGTCTTCGGTGACGTTCCACTCGGCTCCTTCGCAGTGGATTGGATCGAACAGCTGGCATTCGAAGGCATCACCAGTGGATGCGGCGGCGGGAATTACTGTCCCGATAACTCAGTCACCCGCGCTGAAATGGCGGTCTTCCTGGTGAGGGCGTTTGGTTTGCCGTAGAACATATTTCAGCAACTTATGATTTACACATTCCCTCAAGATTTCAAAATCTTGAGGGAATGTGTTACTTAAAGGATTTTTATACTCAACAAATCAGTCAGCAGTGATTTGCTCCTTTAAATGACTTAAATCACTACTCTATCTTTAGCCAAATGTTATATAGTGGGATAATTCAAAAAATTAACATTTCACAGTGGAGGTTAATATGATTTCCAAAGTTTCAATTTCCCGTATATTCTCTATTATATTTATCATTATATTTACATTGGCAACCCCAGCCCTGGCCGCGCCCGGTGACACCATCCGGGTTTCAGTTGCTACCGGTGGCGCGCAAGCCACGGCAAGCCTCAATGGCTCGCACCATCCATCAATTTCTGCTGATGGACGTTATGTAGCTTTTATGTCTCAAGCCAGTAATTTAGTCAGTGGGGATACAAACGGAGTAGAAGATGTTTTCATACGCGATATCCTGACAGATACCACCACACGTGTCTCAGTTGGTACAAGCAGCCAAGCAAATAATAGTTCCTTTGACCCTTCCATTTCAGCTGATGGTCGTTATGTAGCATTTTATTCTTGGGCCAATCTTGTAGGTGGAGACACAAATGGGACACTTGATGTATTTGTGCGTGATACTCAAGATGGCATCACTACACGCGTCTCGGTTGACTCAAACGGCGTAGAAGCAAATAGGGCGTCGTACTACCCATCCATTTCTGCTGATGGACGCTACGTGATTTTTGAGTCTTTCGCTACTAATTTAGTAAGAGGGGATACAAATGGAGAGATAGACGTCTTCATGCATGACACTCAAACTAACACTACATCGTGTATTTCTGTCGATTCGAAATAATTTTTTTTTTTAAATATAAATAAATAAAAATATTTTTTTTTTTTTAATTTTTTTTTTTTTTTTTTTTTTTTATATTTTGGTATTCCAGCAGGGAGTGATAATCACAATTTCGAACATCCATCCATTTCAGCAAATGGTCGTTATGTAGTTTTTGTTTCAGTCGATAGCAACCTGGTTAGCGGAGACACAAACTCAATACACGATGTTTTCGTGCGCGACACAGTGACAAACATCACCACACTAGTCTCTGTTGATTCAAACGGTATGCAAGGGAATGGACGTCCATCATACCATCCATCCATCTCTGCTGATGGACGCTATGTAGTTTTTGGATCAATGGCAAACAATATGGTCAGCGGTGATACAAATAGCGCCGAGGACATATTTATGCACGATACAGTAACAGGAATCACCACACGTATCTCCGTCGATTCAAGTGGTGCACAAAGCAATGGGCATTCAGGATATCCTTCCATATCAGCAGATGGACGTTATATCTCATTTGAATCCAGCGCTTCAAATCTAGTAAATGGAGATACAAACAATACGCCGGATATTTTTGTGCGTGATACGGTATTAAAAACCACAACACGCGCCTCTATTAATTCCAGTGGTGCGCAGATGAATATCAATATGGTTATTCTTTGGCCATCCTTATCTGCTGATGGTCACCATGTGGTGTTTCAATCGAAAGCTGACAATTTAGTCAGCGGGGATACGAAATGGATCTACAGATGTCTTTATGCATGAAATCAGCGAATCCGCCCCACCTTTGGCGATGTTCCCTTCGACCACCCTCTTCACGATTACATCGAAGCCCTATATCAGGCTGGCTACACAGCAGGATGCAGCACTGACCCATTAATGTATTGTCCCGACACCATCCTTGACCGCGCTCAATCTGCCGTCTTTATGCTGCGTGGACAAATGGGCTCCACCTATTCCCCTCCACCCGCTCCGTGGGATACCTTCGCCGATGACTGGACAGGCTTTGAATGGGCTGAACCCTGGGCCGAAGGCATGTGGCAGGAAGGCCTCACCGCTGGATGCCAGCCCAGCCCATTGATGTATTGTCCTGCCACACAACTTCCGCGAGTCGAGGCTAGTGTTTTCGGTCTGCGCATGAAGTATGGTGTAAACTACACTCCCCCTGCAGGGACTGGCACCTTATTTGCAGACATGACCGATACAAGTTATTGGGGCATCGGCTGGGCAGAGCAGGCATATCAGGATGGACTACTCCCCGCCTGTGGCACGGACAGTGGCACGGGCAAACCGCTATTTTGTCCCTCCGAGCTTGTGGATCGTGCCTGGGGCGCATATCTCATTGTGATGGCAAAAGACATTCCGTTGCCATAGTTTTTTACGAGTTGGTCCTACTTATCCCATATCTCATGTTAAAAAGTCCCTAAAGGCCGTGTAAAGCCTTCGGGGACTTTTTTTGAAAACGGAAGCTGTAAAGCTTTGCCAAAAATAAACAGACATTTATAATAAATCAAATCATTCAAGCTTCCTAACTAAATCCGCTTTTGGGGATGACATAGTTTGGGGGTTTCAAAAAAAGGGAGATACATGTTATGAAAAACCGCTTCAAATCAAGCTTCAATATATTTACCCTCTTTTCCTTGCTGGCTTCCTTGTTGGGAAGCGCAGTATTTGCCACGCCTGCGTACGCAGCAGGTATTGTTGTCAACAGCAATGCAGACACAATTGCAGACGATGGAACCTGTACTCTGCGTGAAGCAATTACCAACGCGAACGGTGATTCGCAACTCTACGCCACAAACGGTGAATGTGCATCGGGCGTTGGTACAGATACCATCACCTTTGCCGCAAATCACACCATCACACTGGATGGAAGCCAGCTACCTGTTGTGACATCTACAATCATTATCAATGGCAATGGTGTGACCAATACGATCATTCAGGCCTCATCATGCAATCCTGTCACACTGCCTGGCAGTTGCACTCCAGCCAGTTATCGCGTCTTTGAGGTTAATAGCACCGGTAACCTTACTCTCGACAAAATAACTTTACGGCACGGTCAGTGTAGTGGCCAATGCGCTACAAATCAGACGATCGGCGGTGGAATTTATAATGATGGCACATTAGAGATCAGCAGCAGCACTGTATCAGGCAATTCCTCCAGTAGTGATGGTGGTGGAATTGGCAGTTTTGGAACAATCACCGTGACCGACAGTACCTTCTCAACTAATGACGCCCTCTATGGAGGAGGTATTGGAAGCTACGGTACTTCAACTGTAACAAGAAGTACATTCTATGGCAATTCTGCAGTTATGGGTGGAGGCCTTTACAATAGCGGTATTTCGACCATGACTGCAACAAATAATACCGTGACTGGTAATTCGGCTGATATTGGCGGTGGATACTACAATGATATTGCCAGCCATTTGACAATAATGAATAACACCATTTCTGATAACAGCGCCCCTTACGGTAACAATATCTACAACTACAAAGGCACAGTAACATTAAATAATACTATCGTAGCAAAAAGTAATATCTTTTCTAATTGCAGTGGGGTAATCACAGCAGATGCCTACAACCTTGCGACAGACAACTCTTGCGGCAGTTCAAACAACAAGACTTGGGCGGAAATTAATCTTGGCACACTTACCGATAATGGCGGACCTACCAAAACTATGAGTCTGCTCACCGGGTCAGTTGCTATTGATACAGGAGATAACTCTATTTGCCCTACAACTGATCAGCGCGGCACGTCGCGTCCACAAGGTGGTTCTTGCGATATTGGCGCATATGAAGCAGACTCGAATTCACCTACATTCACGGACGTTCCCAGCACCCATTGGGCATTCAATTATATTGAAAGTTTATATAACGCTGGTATCACAAGTGGATGCTCCACCTCTCCGTTAATGTATTGCCCCGATGCAACTGTCACCCGTGCACAGATGGCGATTTTTATCCTGCGTGGCATGCATGGTAGTGCATACATTCCCCCCGCCGCAACTGGTACGGTCTTTGTCGATGTCCCAGCTAATGCTTTTGCCGCGGACTGGATCGAACAATTGGCACTCGAAGGAATTACAAGCGGATGCGGTAATGGAAGTTATTGTCCCAACGCGACCATCACCCGCGCGCAAATGGCAATCTTCCTCCTGCGCGGTGAACATGGCAGCATTTACACCCCTCCAGCCGCAACTGGCATGGTCTTCGGTGACGTTCCACTCGGCTCCTTCGCAGTGGACTGGATCGAACAGCTGGCATTTGAAGGCATCACCAGTGGATGCGGCGGCGGGAATTACTGTCCCGACAACTCAGTCACCCGCGCCGAAATGGCAGTCTTCCTGGTGAGGGCGTTTGGTTTGCCATAAAAAGGTTTGCTGCCACAGATAGGTTCATAAAATCATCATAGACTATTACAGGTAAGTTCCGCTTGCCGTGTGATTAACAAATATTAAACAAGGCCTGGAGGAATTTTGGATTCCTCCAGGCCTTTGTTTTCCTATATAATGAGGGTACAGAATATTTACCGTGGCGCATTTTCAAATTTACTTGTATGGAGAGTGTCTTATGAGAATCCACATTAAATTTAGCCTCGCCCTTATAATTCTGCTATCGGTAATTTTAAACACCATCCCCAACAGCTCATTTCAGAGAATTGCACGAGCACAGGCAAATTCTGCAACAGTAACCTATGACCCTGTAACCACCATAATCACCAACCCCGAACGAGGTTTCCTGCATACCTATTCCCCTTGTGAAAGTGACCTTTTCGACCTTGCCACGCTTCAAAATTACCGCGCCGCTGAACATATTAGCCTGGTTCTTTGCAACTTCTACCTCACCAATTTCAAAACCTCAGCAATCAACCAGACGACCCTAAATACACTACAAACACAATTGAATACAATCCGCTCCGCTGGCTTGAAAGTTGTGCTCCGCTTTTCATACACCAGCACGGATAATGTAGATGCAAGCCTTGCTCAAATCCTGTCACATATAGACCAACTCGCACCGATCCTTCAGTCGAACAGCGACGTGATCTATGTCTGGCAGGCGGGTTTTATCGGCCAGTGGGGGAGAATGGTATTACACCAGTCACTTTGGCGATCAGGGTGTTATTTCAGCCCAACAATGGGCTGATCGAAAAGCCGTTGTCGAAAAAATGCTGCAAGTCTTGCCATCAACAAGGATGGTCTCATTGCGTGCACCGTTCTATAAACGCACCATGTATCAAGCAGCGGCTATCACTCCGGAGCAGGCATTCAACGGTAGCGCCATATCACGGATAGGGCAATTTAATGACGCTTTTGTCTCCAGCCCAGACGATATGGGAACCTATACCGATATATCTGAAGAGTATCCATGGCTGGATGCTGAAACTGCCTACCTGCCAATGGGAGGCGAGAACAATACATGGGCACCTCCACGCACAAATTGCACAACAGCATTGGAAGAGATGGAACGGTTTCATTGGTCCTATATCAACACGGACTATCTGGAAACAACCATATCCAACTGGAATAGCCAGGGATGTTTAGATACCATGAAGAAGAAACTGGGATATCGCTTTACGCTTATCGAAGGCACGTATCCCGATGCAGCACAGACAGGCAGTGGAATGGATATTCATATTTCCATTAGAAATGATGGGTTCGCTGCTCCGATCAATCCACGGCTAGGTGAATTGATTTTGCGCAACTCCTCTTCTGGCGAAATTTACCATCTTCCCCTAAAAAGCGACCCTCGTTTTTGGGCAGCCGGAGTGACCACCACAATTCAAGAAACGATCCTATTGCCAACCAATATCCCAGCTGGCAGTTATGAACTTCTGCTCAACCTTCCCGATGCGGAAGATACCCTAAACTCAAGGCCAGAGTATTCGATACAATTGGCAAACGCAAGCACTTGGGAGCCTGCCACAGGATTCAACAATCTATTTCACACAATATCAATTTCTGCTGGAATTCCCACCACCTTCGGTGATGTTCCCTTCGACCACCCTCTCCACGATTACATCGAAGCCCTCTACCAAGCTGGATACACCGCTGGATGCAGTACCAGCCCATTAATGTACTGCCCCGACACCATCCTTGACCGTGCCCAATCTGCCGTCTTCATGCTGCGTGGACAAATGGGCGCCGGTTACACTCCTCCACCCGCTCCGTGGGATACATTCGCCGATGACTGGACAGGCTTTGAATGGGCTGAGCCCTGGGCTGAAGGCATGTGGCAGGAAGGTCTCACTGCTGGATGCCAGCCCAGCCCATTGATGTATTGTCCTGCCACACAACTTCCGCGAGTCGAGGCTAGTGTCTTCGGTCTGCGCATGAAGTATGGTGTAAATTACACTCCTCCTGCAGGGACTGGCACCTTATTTGCAGACATGACCGATACAAGTTATTGGGGCATCGGCTGGGCAGAGCAGGCATATCAGGATGGATTACTCCCCGCCTGTGGCGCGGACAGCGGCACAGGCAAACCGCTATTTTGTCCCTCCGAACTTGTGGATCGCGCTTGGGGTGCGTATCTCATTGTGATGGCAAAGACATTCCGTTGCCATAGTTTTTTACGAGTTGGTCCTACTTATCCCATGTTGAAAAAGTCCCTAAAGGCCGTGCAAAGCCTTCGGGGACTTTTTGAAACGGAAGCTGTAAAGCCTTTGCCAAAAATAAACTGACATTTATAATAAATCAAATCATTCAAGCTTCCTAACTAAATCCGCTTTTGGGGATGACCTAGTTTGGGGGTTTTAAAAAAATAATTAAGGGAGATACATGTTATGAAAAGCCACTTCAAATCAAGCTTCAATATATTTACCCTTTTTGCCTTGCTGGCTTCCTTATTGGGAAGCGCGGTATTTGCCACGCCTGCGTACGCAGCAGGCATTGTTGTCAACAGCAATGCAGACACGATTGCAGATGATGGGACCTGTACCCTGCGCGAGGCTATTACGAATGCAAATGGAGATTCGCAACTCTACACATCCGCAGGCGAATGCGCATTGGGTGCGGGAACAGACACCATCACCTTTGAAGTAAATTACACTATTACACTGGATGGAAGCCAATTGCCAGCTGTGACCTCTACGATTGTCATTAACGGCAACGGCTCGGCAAATACAATTATTCAGGCGTCAACATGCAACCCTATCACACTGCCAGGCGGTTGTACTCCCGCCAGTTATCGCGTCTTTGAAGTAAGCGATACGGGAATCTGACCCTCGGTAGCCTAACTGTGCGGCATGGACAGTGTTCTGGTTCTTGTGCCATAGGTGGCTCAATTGGTGGCGGCATACTCAACGAAGGTACCCTTACTATCACAAATAGTACAATCTCTAATAACATCACAGTCTCAAATAATACTGGTTCCTACGGTGGGGGAATCAATAATGGTGGCACACTGAATATAATAAACAGCACACTATCTGATAATTCTGCTTATCAAAAGGGCGGTGGCATCTACAGTTATGGCACACTGACCATTACTAATAGCACGCTTTCCGGAAATTTTGCTAATTCTGCTGGCGGCGGTGGCATTTATAACTACTACAGTACATTAACTATTACGGACAGCATATTCTCTAACAACCATTCAGAATATAGTTCTGGTGGTGGTATCTACAGTCAAAGTGGAACAGTCAATATAACAAACAGCACATTCTCGAGCAACTTTGCTACCCAGGGTGGCGGGGTATTCAATGGATACATACTGAATGTAACAAACAGCACGTTCTCAGAAAATTCTGCTACTGGCAATGGGGACTTCTACAGGGGTGGCGGAATCTTCAATGCTCCAGCCGCCAACACAAACATCACAAATAGTACATTCTCTAACAATCAAGCTGGCTATGGCGGCGGAATCTTTAACTGGGGAGTATTGGCTATAACAAACAGCACGCTCACAAGTAACTCCGCTTCTATGAAGGGCGGCGGTATCCAGAACGAAACCGGAACAGCCAATATAACCAACAGCACATTTTCTATTAATTCTGCCACCTATGGCGGCGGAATTAATAACGGATATTATGACTACGACAACGGCACAGTAAACGTAACAAATAGTACCATTTCAGGGAATTCTGCCACTTATGGTGGTGGTATATATAACTACAGGGGCGCACTACATTATGCTAATAGCATTATCGCCAACTCTACTTCAAATTTCGATTGCGTTAATGATGACATCATCACAGCTAACGTCAACAACTTGGTAGAAGACGGCTCTTGCCTTGCTACTCTGAGTGGCGATCCACATCTTAGCCCACTCGCTGATAACGGCGGTCCAACTCAAACCATGGCCTTGCTCACCGGGTCGGTTGCCATTGATGCAGGCGATGACTCCGTCTGCCCTGCAACTGACCAGCGTGGAACTACGCGTCCGCAAGGAAATGCCTGTGATGTCGGCGCATTTGAATCTTCAGAAAGTGGCGGCACACCCACCTTTGCAGATGTACCCTTCGATCATCCCCTCCATGATTACATTGAAGCCCTGTATCAGGCTGGCTATACAGCGGGATGCAGCACCAGCCCATTGATGTATTGTCCCGATACCATCCTCGACCGTGCGCAATCTGCCGTCTTTATGCTGCGTGGACAAATGGGCTCCACCTATTCCCCTCCACCCGCTCCGTGGGATACCTTCACCGATGACTGGACAGGTTTTGAATGGGCAGAACCTTGGGCCGAAGGCATGTGGCAGGAAGGCCTCACTGCTGGATGCCAACCCAGCCCATTGATGTATTGCCCTGCCACACAACTTCCGCGAGTTGAGGCCAGTGTCTTTGGTCTGCGCATGAAGTATGGTGTCAATTACACTCCCCCAGCAGGGACTGGCACCTTATTTGCAGACATGACCGATACAAGTTATTGGGGCATCGGCTGGGCAGAGCAGGCGTATCGGGATGGATTGCTTCCCGCCTGTGGCACGGATAGTGGCACAGGCAAGCCGTTATTCTGTCCATCCGAACTTGTAGATCGTGCCTGGGGCGCGTATCTCATAGTAAAAGCAAAGAACATTCCATTGCCATAAGTCAATAAATATAAAAAGAGACAGTCACCATTTTAAAGTGACTGTCTCTTTTTATATTGAAGAACCTGCACAAACTTAATGCTTCATCGTGCCAAGAGCAAGTTCCATGATCTCTTCTTTCGCGGAATACTCACGCACCAGTTTTCCATCCTGCATCTGCAAAACGCGATCCACGTATTGACACATGCGCAGGTCGTGAGTGACCATGATACCCGCGCGTTCATTTTCGTGGATGAGATGAGCAAAGGTTTCCACCACCTGAAAGGCGCGTTCGGTATCCAATGAAGCGGTGGGTTCATCGGCCAACACTACGGCGGGTTGATGGATCAAGGCACGGGCAATCGCCACACGTTGCTGCTGACCGCCAGACATTTGAGCGGGAAGATTATGCAAACGTTCCGCCAACCCGAGTCTTGCCAGCAATTCCCCAGAGCGGATCTTCCCCGCACGACCCAGCGCACCATTCAGGCGCAGCATGAATTCCACGTTTTCCTGTGCAGTGAGAAAAGGAATCAAATTGTTGGATTGAAAGGTAAAACCGATCTTTTCGCGGCGCAATTTCACGCGCTTTTTCTCGTTCATTTGGGCAAGATCCTGCCCGTCGATCAAAACCTGTCCGCTGGTGGGGGTGAGCAAAGCCGCCAGAATGGAGAGCAAAGTGGTCTTGCCTGAACCGCTGGGGCCGACCAGTGCAACAAATTCACCAGACTTCACCTGAAACGACACATTGTCCACTGCATTGATGGTTGCGCCATCGAGCGAAAAGGATTTGACCAGGTCACGAACTTCAAGAGCTATATTTGACATATTACATCTATCCTAACCGAAGAGCCTTGAGCGGCTCGATGCGAACTGCATAAATAATGGAGACCATTCCGCCGAGAGGTCCAATGAACAAAAGCAAGGCAATCGCAATAAGCGAACGCGTCCCGTTGAAGGCCAATGGAATGGATGGAGGCAGACCCAGAGAAAATAGATAATTCAAGCCTGCACCAATCCCAACACCCATGGCGGTGACGATGATGATTTGGATGATCGCGGCAAGTCCCACCACAAAATTGGATGAACCGATCGCCTTCAACACACCGATCTGTGGAACCTTTTGCAGAATCTGGATCTGGAAAAAGCCGCCGATGACGAGGATACCGATCAACAGGGTAAATACGCCCTGCGTTTGAACGGTCCCCTGCTGGGCGGTGTACCCGGGGATGTTGTTGATGGTGGTCTCGATATCCGCAACTTCGATGTTCGAAATCTGATCCTCAAGACGTGTCTTCATCGCTTCGACCTGCGAAGGGTCTGTCAACTTGACAGCGATAATGTTCGGAAAAGGAGTGTCACTGTTCAAGTCAGATTCAGATTGCGGACGCATCAATTCCCAGGTTGTGGCAGGGACGAAGATGGTCGGCTGAAAGAAGTATGCCTGTTCATCCACCAGCCCGACGATCTCCAAGGTGTAAAACTGGTCATCGGTGCCCTGTGTGGAGCGGATTTCGATTTCATCGCCGATCTTTAGGTTGGTGCGCTGGGCCACGCTCATATCCATCACGGCTTCGCGTGCACCGCCTCCGCGGAAATATCTGCCTTCCAAAAGCGGCGGCATGCCGGGGCGACCTGCTTCCACACCCAACATGGATATTTTGAGTGGCTCGGGCAGGGAAACAATTTCAGAGTTGGAGGTATAGATCGGACCGGCATCCGCCACCCCTTCCACACGGCGAACCGCTTTGGCAGTGTTTGTTTCCAGTCGGCTCGCGGTGATGCTGTAATCTGATTTTTCCAAAAAGACGATCAGCTGCGCATCGAGGTTTGCCACGTATTGCCGATTCGCATCGGACAACCCTTCACCCAACGCGGCAATGAAGAGAACAAGAACCGTGATCAACGCGATCACCAAAGCCACCAGGAAAAAACGGCCGCGATTACGGATCACTTCTTTTATAGCGAGATAAGTTGCAAGAAAAAAGTTATTCATTCTGATTTACACCACAGGTTTGCTGTCATAAGGCCGATTCCAATCCACACCCATGATGCCATGCAGGATCAGATCCACAGGCAGGTGATCGGCAATATCTTCGTAATAATAGGGCAGGCGGACACGCCCATCGGTGCCGATGATGAATGTGCCGGACATTTGATAGGCATCCTGTCCGGGGGATGGCAATTCGGGCTTATAGCCTTTTGTGCGTGCAAGTTTACGATTCGAGAGCCAGATGCGCGGCGAGAGCAGGGTCTGCCAGAAGGTGCCGCGATACAAGCCGTAGGCATGATAGGCGCCACGGTCCGGGTCGGCGAGGCAGGTGGCACTGGGAGCGCGTTGTTCGCAGAACTGTTTGGCTGATTCTGCCGAGGCGTGAGAAACGATTGCGAGCAGCATCCCTCTCTCGGTCAGGGCTTGATGCGCGTCGATCAATTGGTCCACCATCTCTTTGCATTGTGGACATCCAAAATGGCGGGTAAAGGCCAGCACCAATACCTTGTCCTTCCAAAGCGAGGAAAGCTGTATCGGTTTGCCGTTTGCGTCGAGCAGGGTTGCATCGGGCGCAAGGTCGTTGAATTTTAGTTGGGTTTGGTTTGCCATAGAATCCTTGGTTCCATATTTGCAAAAATTCCGTGCTTGTTCAGCAACGGAATTTTGCCATACTGAGACTCTCAGATTCTATCAGATTGCACAGGTTTTGCACAGGTTTTATCAAGAGATGTGCAAGATTGATTTTTCCACCTTATTCCCCACTTTAGCCATTCGCCTCCAGCGGCTGATGTCATTCAGGGAGATCCAGCGGCGCTCTTCGGTGCGGTAGAACCAGTCTTTATCCTGTTGATAATAGACAAGCACGCCCGTTGATTCCCAAATATTGAGGATCTCGTTTCCGTGCGCGTGGGTGTCATCGAAATCGGTTGTGGCACGCTGGCCCATTTCACTGTATAGCTCATTTAATTCGAGCAAAAGGGTATTGATCTCCGGGGCTAGGTGCTTGACTTTCAAACCGATGCGCTTCGCCTCTTCGAACAAAATGGGATAGCCATGCGACGGATATTTTGCATTCAGGGAATTGGCGATCCGATCCGCTTCAGCCTCATCCTTGATATGGTACGCCAAAAGTTCCTTGCACAGCATGATGGAGAGTGACTCAGCCCGATCCACTGCGCCGATAACCAGTGGATGAACGTGCTGGAACAATTCCTTGTATGGATTCTCCTTGGCATCTTCATTTTGTCCCTGCCACAAGCGGACAACACGGGTCAGTTCATCGAGGCTGACGCTGACACGGTCATTGTCGCGATCGAGCGGAGAAAGAGAATGAGTCAACGAGGTATCGACCGGTGTAAGGTAGGCCATCGGCCCCATTTGAATTTCGTTCGCGCCGAGGGTGATCATTGTGGCGGCGGAGGCGCATTCAAGCGGGATCACGGCAATCACTTCGTCGCAATATTGGCGCAGGAGATTGACAAGGCGCAAAGAAGCCTGCCCATTGCCGCCGCTGGATTTCAGGAAAAGATAGATCTTCGGCTGATGTCCGATCTTTTCAAGCAGTTCATGCAAAGGCAAGCACATCGTCATGGCAGACGCTTCCACGCGGGTTGTTGAAATAGGTCACCAGCGTGCCGCCGAGCATTTTATTCACTTGTTTGATGATCGCCTGGGTTTTATCGAATAAGATCGGCGGTTGTTTTTCTTTGTTCTTGGTTACCTTGGTCGCCATAAATAATTAGCCTCCTAATTCAAAGTGATTGAAAATTATCATAACATGCTTTACAAAAACAGAAATCACTACAAATGTACTGGTTTGCAGGCAAAGAAAAAGCCGCCGAGAGAACGGCGGCTTGAACCATGTACCTATGTTCTTTGAATTACTGCCGTGACCACACCCAGCCTGCGGCAAATCCAAGCACTTCTCCAATGAATACGAACAGGACCACACCCGAAAGTCCGCTTATGGTCAGCCAGCCCATGCTGTTGAATAATCCAAACGCGAGGTAGTTGTATGCCAGCAGGCCGCCCAACGCGATTCCCAGCGCCCAGCGGAACGCGGAATGACGGTCTGTAATACGGATACCCGTACTGTAACTGACCCAGATGCTAAATACCAAAAAGAGCATGGCAACCAGCCACGCGGAAAATCGCGGATAACCATCCTTGGTAATGTAAGCATCCACCACTTCAACGGGGATGGTTTCAGGCGTGGGTTCGATGGACTGGGTCAATTCGGGGACGACCACGGTCACGGCTACTGCACCAGATTGCGAGACATCCAATTGCAATACTTCCGAGATCACGGCGGGTTCGCTGACCACACTGATTTCCAACAAGCCGGGCTTATCCAAGCCAAATGCGGCGCGCGCCACCCCTTGCGTGGTGACCGCATCCACTTGCTGCAAAATACCAGCGCCCTCTCCTGTCAACTTCATGGAGAATTGCACGACCGTTCCATCGGGAACAGAATGTCCGTTCCTATCTTGAATTACGCCAGTACGGATCGCGATGGTGTCGCCAATTTCGAACAGCGGGATCGGAGTCGGTTCCGGGGTGAGTGGTGATTCAGTTCCTGTTACAACAGGCTTGAGGTCCAGAAAGAGCGGAATGATCTGGTTCGGATTCGGTGACATGACAGAGTTCAGCTCATAACCAACCGCAGAGATCGAGACGGGCGACGCCCCAGAAGGTGATAACTCCTGAAACAGCAGCCGTGCGGCTACATCTACAAATTGCGGCTGTTTGCTGTAAAGCGCAAAGTAAGCGGTGAATTTTGAAGTAGTGGTCGTGTCAAAATAATATGGTGCGCCAAAGGAAAAAAGGATCACGCGTTTCTCGCGCAATAGGTCGGGTCGTTCGCGCAAAAAGCGGCTGATCAGGCTGGCCTGACCTTGCGCGGCATCTGTCAGCGAAAGAATGACCCAATCAGCGCGATTGATATCATCTTCAATGAACGGGGTCTCTTCGCCATTGAGCAGGGTTTCTAAATTCTGAAGCGAATAAGAAGCGAGTCTGAAATTGTTCGTTTGATTTCCACTTTGCGGACCGTAAAGTTGGAGGACGGTCTGCTGCAAAGCGTCCACTGCAAGCGAAGGCTGTTCCAAACATTCAGCGCATTGCTTGATGTTTATCGTATCTGTGATAAAGACCATGCTTTCATCAGCCTGCGGAGGAAGAGGCATGACCGTCGCCAGGTCTTGCAAGTCCGGGCTGATGAGGGTTGCGGAATTTCGAGCCACTTCAAACGGCACTTCGGTGGCTGTACCCAGGTTCGACAAACGGAAGGCGGGCACAAGAGCATTTTGAAGTGTAAAGTTTCCGTACAAACCAGTTTTTACAGTCAGGATGCGTGCCGCTGATTCATCCACGCGTTGGGCGAAAGCGGGGTCTTCGCGATATTTCTGCGCAAAAAATTCAATGATGCTGGTCGTGGTCGTAAACGAATCAGGGAAATCATTGGAAATAATATTGCCAAGATACAACATGTCATTCCCGGCGAGGAAGGCATCCCGCGCGGCAGTACGCGCCGAAAATTGCCCGCCCCCCGACGCATAGAATTCGCTGACAGCTTTTGTGCCAAGGTCATCGCTGATGACCAGCCCGCCGTTGGCCTGCCATGTTGAGAACTGCGGCAAAGCCAGAATTTGCTTTAACGCCTGTGGGTCAAAACTGATCGGTCGTGTGGTTGCGCGGATATTTCCCTGAAAACCCTGATAGCGAATATGGGAAACCAGCAAACCATCCGCCATGGATTCAGGTGTGGTTGCATTGCCTGTCACGGCAAAGAATGGATAAAGCTCGATCTGCTTTAACTGCTCAAGGGATTTGCGAACGGTGGAAACTTCCTCTTCGGGTAAACGATCGGAGCCGCCTACGCCGGGAAAGTGTTTCGCGATGACAAGCAATTGGCTCTCGCTGCCCGTATGCAAGCCAGTGATGTAGGCACGCCCCATCTCCCCCACCCAGTATGGGTCGCCGCCAAAAACACGGGTACCCAAATCTCCACCAGAGACGGCGGGGACTTCCAGAACATCGAGGGCGGGTCCCATGTATAAATTAAAACCGAGGGAGGATAGTTCTCTTCCGCGTACTTCGCCCACGCGCATGGCAAGGTCACTATTCCAGGTGGCACCGATTGCCATTTCGCTAGGCAGCGGGGTCAAGCCATTCAAAATCTGGTCGGTGGGATAGCCATTGCCTTCCTGTGCAATGCCAACAAAAAGCGGAACGAACTCGGCTTTCTCCTGCTGCCCGGTCGCGACATTAAAGACAGGGTTGACGGAAGCCTGCCATTCTAGTTGTTGAAGGCTGCCGATCAGTGCATGTGTCCCAGAGGTGGTATCCGGTGCGGGCAAAAAATTATCATTTTGGGCAAGCAATACCACACCGCCAACATGGTAGCGGGTGATCAGTTCATCGATCTGTGAAGCGGCGCTGGCATCCGTACCTGTAAAAGTAACAAGAAAAAGCTGTCCGACGCGTTCTTCGGGGGTCATGGAACTCAAAATCGCAGCCACGGTGGCAGGAGGCTGCGATGTCTGCGCCTGCACCGGAACGGGGGCCAGCATGGCCAGAATAATGACCAGCAAAAAAATTCGGGTTATTTTCATCGCATCCCCTTATAACACAACTTGCTTTTAAAATAAAACTGACGCCGCCTGGCGGGCGGCGTCTTGTGAAAACGAACTCTGCACAAACTCACCTGCTCCTCCCAAGTGCGCGTACGGCTGTCTGTGGGTCATCGGTGAAGATGCCATCGACGCCCCACTCTTTGAGGCGATTAACCTCCTCGGGAGAGTTCGCCGTCCAAACATGGACCCGGCGATTGAGGCGATGCACCCGCTGGACCTGTTCTCTGCTCGTGCTGGAAATATGAGGGTGCAAGGCCTGATATTCTCCAAACATAAAACCAAAGGAACGCGCCCATAAACCAACCAGCCCCGGCATGGCCAGCAATCCACGCGGGATTTCAGGCAGAGCCTGGGCAGCGATCTTTAAATTGGAAGGGAGAAAGGATGAAAAAAGAATCTGCTTTTGGATGTTGTGGCGCTTGATCAGCTCGCACACTTTCAAGACGAGTCCGTCACGCGGGGTGGAATAATTGGTCAACTCGATGTTGATCAGTTTATCCTTGCCAACCAGTTCGAAGACTTCCGCAAGCATGGGCACTTTTGTGCCGTTGAATTTTTCATCGAACCATTTCCCCGCATCGAGTTTGCGAATGTCATCCAGTTTGAAAGAGGCGACACGGCCTTTACCGGTTGTGGTGCGGTCCACCGTCATGTCGTGGATAACGATCACCTGACCATCAGCAGTGAGTTTCGCATCCAATTCCACGCCATCGGCACCCTTCTGCAGGGCCTGTTGAAAGGATGGCAGGGTGTTTTCCGGTGCGTAGGTAAGGTCACCGCGATGGGCGAAAATGACAGGGCTGGGATAATGTTCAAACATCGGTGGCAGGCTCAACGTTAAGAAAGATGCGGTTAGATATCCACAAAATAGGCTTTGCCGGCATGATCGATCATTTCACGCGACATGGTAGCGGGGATGGCAAGGTAGGAGGAAATATCAAGGATTTGATCCAACAGATCGCGCGGATGGGATGCGCGCAGTTTACGGTTGCGTTTGATATACCATTCCTGCAACAGATAAGCCAGACCCTGATCGTTGTATTCGACCCGTTTATCCTGAGCTACGCGTTTAAATATCTCACGATACTCCTCGAAGGATGGGTCGCCGATCTCGACCTTGTGGCGCAAGCGGCGCAGGAAGGCTTCATCGACAAGGTCTTTCGGGGGCAGATTGGTGGAAAAAACGATGAGGACATCGAAAGGAACTTCCACTTTGCGGCCGGTGTGCAGACGCAGGTAATCGACGCGGTTTTCGAGCGGAACGATCCAGCGGTTGAGCAGATCACGCGGACGCACTTGCTGACGGCCAAAGTCGTCGATCAACAAAATACCGCCGTTGGCTTTTACTTGAAATGGGGCTTCATAGAATTTCGTAGTATCGTCAAAGACAAGGTCAAGACCTTCGAGGGTCAATTCACCGCCGACCACGATAAACGGTCTGCGGATCTTGATCCAGCGCGGATCGCGGCGGGTGTTGGAACGTAAATTGCCTGTCGCTGGTGTGCCGTTGGCGGATTCATTATCAGGCGCGACGCTGTGACTAACGGCATCATACACTTTGATGACCTGGCCATCCAGATACAACGCGTACGGAATATACATGCTTTGGCTGAGCACCAGGTTGCCAAAGGCGCGCGCGATGCTGGTCTTGCCGTTTCCGGGCGGGCCATACATAAAAATGGATGAACCCGAGTTGAGCGCCGGGCCAAGCCTTTGGAAGGTGCTCTCAGAGATCACCATTTGCGAAAGGATCTGGCGCATGGTGCGGGTGGTCACAGAGAGGCGTCCGCTCTTTTGGCGGCGGATGGCTTCGTTGTAAACTGCAAAAGGAACTGGCGCCGGGCCTGCATATTGACTGCGCTCCATGGCTTCACGCGCACGGATGATGCCCGCGCCGGTAATGCCATAGGTATACGCACCTTCACCCAAACCACCCTGAGAGGATCTCACTTCAATGAATTTTTCCTGCTTCAAAGTAGTGAGCAGTTGATCGGTCACGCCTGCAAAAGGCAGGGTGATCTCTTCTGCGATCTTGAAGCCCGTCAGATAGCCTCTGAAATACAAAACCTTCAGAACAAGGTCTTGAAGCCAGAGCGGCGAAAGACCTGTATCCTCAAGGCTGTTGATCTGCGGCGGAGAAAAACCGCCGATTGGCGCGGGGTTTTGTAGCGGTTGTCTTGTCATAATGGCACAATCCAGACTTTAATAAATTTTTTTATTTGTGTTTGTGGCCCAGCGGCAGAAAAATTTCGTCTCTGCAGCCGATTATACTTCTTTTCGTTTATAATCCAGTTCATATGAAACTATCTGTCATAATCCCTGTTTACAATGAAGTCGAAAGCATTCAAGTCATTCTTGAGCGCGTGCAGGCCCAAAATCTTGCTGAAGAGATCATCGTTGTGGATGATGGTTCGAAAGACGGCACACGCGACGTTTTAGGCACACTGGATGGAAAGAACGGCGTACGCATCATCCTGCACGAGCACAATAAAGGCAAAGGGGCGGCGGTTCGCACTGGAATGGCCGCAGCCAAAGGCGATATCCTCCTCATTCAGGATGCCGACCTCGAATACGATCCTCGCGATTATCCGCAGTTACTCCAACCCATTAATGAAGGGGTGGCAGATGTGGTTTATGGGTCACGGTTTTTAGGCCGTGCCCATCGCGTAACAATGTTCTGGCATCAGGTTGCGAATCAACTGTTGACTCTGATGACGAATATTCTCTACAACACCATCCTCACAGATATGGAGACCGGCTACAAGGTCTTCCGCCGCGAAGTGTTGACCGGCATGAAAATTCGCGCAAACAGTTTCGACTTTGAACCTGAATTCACTGCAAAGATCCTGAAACGCAAGTTTAGAATCTTCGAAGTGCCGATCACATTCAATCCACGCGAGTACGCGCAAGGCAAGAAGATCAAATTGCACGATGCCTTTGAAGCGGTTTGGACCCTGATCAAATATAGATTTGTTGAATAAATACGACGGGCGCAAGCCCGTCTTATTTTTTAAATAACCCGACCAGCATGGCATCCAGGCCATCCAGGGAATTACGAACCGGTTCCGACAACCTTTTGCCTGGTCCGGTAGCCCCAGGCTGGATCGCCACGAGGAGCGCTTCCGGTCGCCTGTTTTTCGGAATAATATCCAGCAAAAGGGGTAAATTCGCAGAATGTGTGGAGCCACCCATCTTTCTCAAATCACCAAGGTCAAGCAGGGCGATCTCACCCGGATTGGCGCCAAAATCCGCAGCATCGACGATCAGCAAAAAATCCGCGCCTGAGTTTTCAATCTGCTTTATGTAGTTTTCAGGCACATCACCTGCATCAAGGGAGGGAATTCGAATTTTCCTCTGAAGCCTCCGAACAAGGTAAGACCCAACACCATCATCCTCGCGCTGGCGGTTGCCCACCCCAAGGAGAAGCACGTTTTTATCTGCAATACGGGTTTGAAGTTCATCAAGCATGGCAGAGTTATTTTAAGTTGGATTTGATGCTTTTCAGTTTACAGATTTGTTTTTTACATAACAATTGTATAACTTGAATTTAGCGAGTCCCCCGGCGAATTAATCGATCAAACCCGCCTCAAGGCCAGCATGGTCAAGTCATCGCCCAATGGGGTGGTTTCGATGAATTCGTTCAAATGCTCTTCCACGCCCACAAGGACCTCGTCGGCAGTACTGGCCTGAATGGATTTCAGCGAGTCCATCAGACGCATATCGCCAAACAACTCACCGTTTGGTGAAAATGCCTCCGTGAGGCCATCCGTGTAAAGAAGCAGCGTATCCCCTTCTCCAAGCGCGACCGTACGTTCCATCATATTCGGTTGCTCCATAACACCCAGCGCAACCGCGGTACGCGTCAGTTTTTCGATCTCGCCATTTTTCTTCACCCAGAACGGCGGATTGTGTCCCGCGTTGACATAGGTAAACTCACCGCATTCAACATCCAGCACGCCATACACAGCGGTCACGAACATGCCTTGCTGCGTATCGGGCAAAAGTTGGTCGTTCACACGTCCGAGCACTCCGGCGGCCGAATCCATCTCGATCACGGCGGCCCGCACAAGGGTCCGTGTGAGCGCCATGAACAGGGCGGCAGGCATGCCTTTATCGGCGACATCCGCAATGAAGATCCCCAGCTTCCCGTTTGGTAATTCGATCACATCGTAAAAATCGCCGCCCACCTGCCGCGCCGTACGCCAGCGCGCCGCCATTTGCCAGGGCAGCATTGCCAGGCAACCGTGCGGGAAAATGTCGCGGAGCTGATGCGTAACCGTTAATGATCTCAATGCGGCGTGCGCGGAAGCGGCGCCCATTCTCGGCTTCTTCGATCAAGAGGATGCCGAACAGGTCATGTTTGATGGATAACGGGACGGCCATCAGCAAACGGTCGGGGCTGACGGTGTCCGCTTCGCCCTGCGCCTCGGGTTGAATCTGCAGCCAGGAAGCAGGATCAGCACCCGGGTCGAGCGGATGCGTAACCATGTAATTTTGTTCGCGGGCAAAGTCGAGCAGGGGGAACGATCCCAGCTTGAATTCTTTTTCCGTCATGGTCGATTCTTCATTTTCTGAAAAACCAAATTCGTGAGACGTTGTAAAAGACTCACGCTCTGAATCCCAGCGGTATAACGAAACACGATGAACACCCACAAGGATCGGCAGAATACGTGTAATGGATGCGAGAATTTCATTGAGGTCATTCAAGCTGACCACTGCCTGCGCCACCTGTAACAGTGCCGCCGAAGCATAGGCTTGCTCCTGCGCCGCGTCAAACAGGCGGGCATTTTCAATTGCCACCGACGCATAGCTTGCAAACGTTGTCGTCACAGCCTGGGCTTCGTGACCATAACGGCCTGATGTGCGATGCGCCAAAGTCAACACACCTAGTGGACGATCCCCCACCCGCAAAGGCGCGGCAATGGATGAATAGTTATTTTCGTAGCCCGCCGCAAGACCTGCAGGCCAAAACGGTTCATCAGGGCGGCGGATCATGGGCATATCCGCCATCAAGGCTTCGGCCATTGCATAGATCGCATCGGGGTTGGCAATGCACACGCTTTCAAGCAGGCGCGGATCAAAACCGTGCACAGCGGAAAGGCAAAGGTCACCATCCTCCAAAAGCCAGATGGCGGAAATATCGATGGGCAGGTTACGATCCAGTTCGGAGAGGATGGTTTCGAGCACTTCATCCACGCCAACATTATTGGAGACCAGACCCGCCACTTCACGCAGGCTGTCAGATACCTGTCGCCGCCATTGCTCGGAGCGGTACAAATCCGCATTACGGATGGCGGCGGCCATTGTATCGGCCACGGCTTCGAACATCATCTGGTCGTCTTCTGTAAAGGCATTCAGTTTATCGGATTGGATATCAAGCAAACCAAGCACATCATCATTGAAGATCAACGGCACACACAGTTCAGATTGGGTATTTTTCGGCGGCAAAGGTGAAGGCATGTATCGGTCATGTTTGGAAACGTCGTTCGCAAGCACTGTCCTTCCGTTTCGCGCCACCCACGGCATGATGCCATCCATATCATCCAAGGGAATGGTGAAGCCTTCTGATTTTTTACTGCGCTTGCCACTCCCTGCTTCGTACACGATCAAACGGCGGTTGGGATGAACGGTGTATAGGGAAACATGAGGATATTTGAATTTTTCATGGATCAGCGTCGCCGCATCATTCATGAGTTCGGAAAGCTCAAGCGTTGATGTAACGCTCTTGCTCACTTCTGAAACAAGGGTCAATTGGTCGGCACGGCGGCGCAGGCTGCCGTATAAACGCGCACCTTCCACAGCCCGTGCAATATTATCTGCCAAGGCGTGAAGGATTAAGAGGTCGTTGGGATGGAATGCATGCAGTTGATTGCTTTGCACATCCAGCACACCAAGGACTCTATCTTCAATTTTCAGGGGAATGACTACTTCGGATCTTGTCTCAGGCAGGCTGTCGATGAAGCGGTAGCGGGCATCGGAATGGACATCATCACAGACGATCTGCTCGCCTGTAATGGCGGCTTCGCCGATCAAGCCCTGTCCCAATTCCACTTCGAGGGCGATGGTTGCCTTCTTCTTGCCTTTGCGCGGAGCAACTGCACTGGAGCGAAAACGAAGCCACTTCGAATTCGGCTTGAGCGTAAAGATGGCAACGTAATAATAATTAAATGTTTTTTGGATAAGATTTGTAACACGGGCAGCAAGCTCATCCACATTCAGGACGTTGGCGATCTGCGTGCTGACCTCACGGACGAGGTTAAGCTGCCTGAGGCGGAATTGCTCCACTTCGGCGCGATGCGACGCGAACAAACTCGTCGCCACGATCTGCCCAATACCTTGAAGCATGTTCAATTCTGCAGCATTGAACACGGGACCTTTCGAGCGCGTGATCTGAAGCGCTCCAAGGGTAATCCCATGATCTTCGAGCGGCACCGCAGCAAAGGTCACGCGTGAAGCGGGTGCTTTTGTCCGCCGTTGTGTATTCTTTTTTTGTCGGTTTGTTTTTTGAGTGGTCAGCTTTCCAGCTTTGATCGCAAGCCGCATTCCACCTTTGGATGGTTGGGGGGGAAATACGTGCCCATCCTCCCAATCTGGCAGACGAAAAACACTCTCATTCAACCAAACATCCACCACGCCATCGATAAGATGGCTGGTCATGGCTGCAATACGGTCACGCTGTGCGCTAAGGGAATCTTCGTTGCGAAGCTGCTCCCCCAGGCTTGCAAGCTGACGCCAGTCCCATGAATCTGGAGGTCCGTTACGAATCGCTGGGCGCATGGTAGGGTTTATCCCCTCCGCTTGGTCATAATAAGCAAATTGCCTGTCCTTGAGTTGGATTCATAACGTACCTCATCCATCAGTTTGCGCATGAGATATACGCCAAGTCCACCAATCTGACGCTCAGACAGGTCGGCTTTTAGATTCGGTTGTTTAACCTTGGTTGGGTCAAACGGCATGCCAGTATCGCGCATGGTAATGAAAATCGTTTCGCCGTGCATCTCGCAGGTGACATCGAAACTTGCGTTCGAGACACCTTCATATGCATGTTCAATGATATTGGAGGCTGCTTCATCTGAAGCCAGTTGCAGGGAGTAGACTTCCTTGTCCGAGAAACCGCCTTCATGAGCAATCTGCCCTACAAGCTCACGAATTTCATCCAAAAATTCAAACCTGGCTGGAAAGGTTATCTTTGGCATAGGTAAAAATTAATAGCCGCCTCCATCCTTTCGGCAAAGAGGCGGCAATTATTTTCCTTATGACGCCCCAGGCGTCTGTTAGAAGCTGCCAACCGCTTCAATAGAATCATTGAAGGTCTTGAAAAGTTCAGTAAAACCAGCCAGCTCGAGCGCTTCACGAATACGTTCAGGGACACTTACAAGAACCAATTCACCGCGATTATAGCGTTTACAATTTCTCTGGGTGGCAAGCAAAGCACGAAAGCCCGCGCTGGACATGTACTCAAGTTCACTCATATCAATTGCGATCTTAAAATGACCGTCATTATTGGCCTTCTCGAGAGCTTTGGAAAATTCCGGCGCACTGGCACTATCCACCCGGCCTTTGACTTTAAACAAATCACAATGTTTAAATTCCTGAATTGTAATTTCCATGTGTACTCCTATTTCAAGATTGATTTTTGAGCTATTGCGCAAAATTATATCACGTTCTTAATGTGGAACATTGCGAGGGTTTTTCATGGACAGAGGAAGCCAAAATCATTTATTGAGCGCCTCGGCATACATCTGCAGGATCTCGGCATATTCGTTTGTGACCTCGCTCATGCCACGTGACTGGGTGGACGCAACAAGTTCCAGCGCGCGCAAACGCCCCACACATTGACTACCCAACACAAACTTCTGACTCGTGTTCAATTGTTGACTCAGCCCGGAACAAACCGTCGTAATAAAACTCAACACGGCCCCAATGGTACAGGCTCCCTGCCAATCCAAAATGCCAGGAATGACGGTCGGTCCCTGGGCAGCGGTCAGGGCGGTGATGAAGGCTGTCAATGCAGAACCGACTGTGGTAGCCAACGTCAGCGTGGAGTTGAGGCGCTGCTGGCGGCGGGTGTAAGCATCCGCTTGTGATAGGCTGGCACGAATTCTTTGAATGACAGATCCCCTTTCTCCTTCGGATTGAACTTCCTGATTATTCCTGGGCATGTGTATCCTCCATCTTGTTTCGTTAAAAAATTTTGTTTGAAAATTCCTTTTTACCTGCTTCCAAGGCAAATTATACGGCAAAACTAATATGACAAGCTTGGTGGGACATAAAACGGGACAAGTCCTTTCATTTCACAAGCATTTCAGACTGTATTACTCCAAATTCAGATGTATAATTCAGCCATGCCTGAATGGATCGGTCAAACTATCGGAAAAGTACGAGTCGATAAGTACCTTGCACGCGGGGGCATGGCGGAGGTTTATCTTGGTACTCACTTGTCACTTGACCGTCCTGTGGCAATCAAAGTCCTGCATAGTTTTATAGAATCAGACCCCGAACTTTTGGAACGCTTCCAACGTGAAGCAAAAGCCGTGGCCGGGCTTCGTCATTCGAACATCGTTCAAGTCTTTGATTTTGACACTCATGACGGACATCCCTACATCGTGATGGAATATCTAAAGGGGCCGTCCCTGGCATCCTATCTCCAAACCCTTCACAGAAGCGGACAGAAATTATCCTTCGAGCAGATCGGTCAATTGCTTAAATCGATCATTCTCGGAATCGACTACGCCCATTCACAAGGGATCGTGCATCGCGATATCAAACCGGCAAATATCATTCTCCACAGCAGAAACAGAGAATTCGAAGAAGACACACCACTCACGAAAAGTGTGGAAGCGATCATCACTGACTTTGGCTTGGCTCGTATTGCGCATTCAGGCCAGCAGACCGCATCAGGTTTCGTCAGCGGTACACCCGCCTATATGAGCCCTGAGCAGGCGCGCGGCTCAAAAGTAGATCATCGCACTGACATCTATTCACTCGGCATTATTTTATATGAACTTCTCGCAGGCCGCGTCCCTTTTGAAGCGGACACCGCGATCACGGTCATCTTCAAACATATTAACGACGCTCCCCCACCCATCGAAGATATTTATCCTGAATTACAAGCGGTCATTGACAAGGCACTGACCAAATTCCCCGAAGACCGCTATAACAGCGGAAACGAATTACTGGTGGATTTCTATAACGCGGTTGGCATGCGGCTTGAAGCGGAGACCATTCACTCGCTGCGCAGCCACACACCCCGGTCAACGGCAATGGTAATAAAGAAAAAGAAACCAGCGTTGAGTCCGCTTTGGATCGGTACAGGCATCTTCGTTTGCGGCTGCGTTTCCTTCCTGCTATTAAGCGGCGTTATCGGCACGGGCTTGTTCGTGCTGCCGCGATTAAATACCACAGAGACTCCGACCTCTGTCGCAACAGAAGTTCATAATATAGCAACGGAAGCTCCTCTCGTAACGGATGAAGCCCCAGTCGGCGTTTTGCGATTTCAAGACGGTGCAGCAATGGCAGACCAGATCACGATCAACGCGAATCTTGACAACCCGGCAGAGGGCAGCCAATACGAAGCATGGCTCATCGATGACAGCGGCGAACAACGCCGCAGTATCGGCGTTCTCACAGCGGAAGGTGACGGAGCGTTCAGCCTGACCTATGTGGATGAACAAAGCCGCAATTTACTTGGCCAATATAGTCACATGGAAATCACATTGGAACCTGTTCCGGATACCAGCCCCAACCCATCGGGCGATGTGAAATACTCATCGGGCATTCCGGGCAGGGCACTTGCACACATTCGTCACCTGATCGTCTCGACAGAGGAATCGCCCAACTTGATCGGCATGATCGATGGCTTGAAAAATAATGCCATTCTGGTCAACCAGACTGCAGAAGCCTTGTTGGTCGCCTATGAAGCAGGCAAGCCAAAAGATGTGCGCAGTAATGCAGAATCGCTTATCAATCTGGTTGTTGGAAAACAGGATGCCCTTTATTTGGATTGGAACGGCGATGGCACAACCAGCGACCCCGGCGATGGCTATGGCATCCTCCTGAATGGCGACCAGACCGGTTATGTCGGCGGAGTACATCACCACTCCAGCTACTCTGCCGATGCAGACGATTCAACCCCGGATATCCGCATGCACAATGGGCATGTTGAAATTTCCATTCACAACATTGAAGAATGGGCCATTGAATTGCGTGACATCACAGAACGGATCGTACAAGCCCCCGACGGTGCGAATGTCGAAGCAGATGTTCGCAAGGCAGTGGCGCTTGCCAATCAAATTCTCAATGGGTTGGATGTTAACGGAAATGAATTGATCGAGCCGATCGCAGGCGAAGGCGGGGCGCTTACGGCTTATCAGCATGCTTATTACATGGCAGACATGCCAATCCTTGCAGGGAAAGACCGAATGCCAGCTACGGGGAAATAGGCATTTTCAGTTCGAAACCAAACGCGTATCTTTTCGCAAAAATAATACAAATCCAAACAGCCTCAGCCCGGCGCTCACCCATAATGCACCGCCCAATCCAATGGAATCTGCCAGCCAGGTGCCGATCAACGGCGCCACAATGGCAGAGAGATATTGCATGGATTGTACGATCGACACAAAGGTCGCGCCATATTCCGGGGGAACGGTTTTCATCAACTCATCGAAGAAAACCAGATCAAGACCTGCTTGAAACAGCCCGGCGATGCCCGAATACAAAATGATGAGAGGCACTTGCGGTGTTGCCGCCGTGAGTGCGGGATAAAAGACCATGCCAAAAGTGGTCGCAAGCAAAACGAACCGTCCGCCATATTTGCGCGAGGACCACGGCCAGATGAAATAGCCCACCAGCATAATAAGCGACATCGCCATTGTGATCGTGCCGATCTGCGAATCGGTGGCTTTCACTTCGCGGACGAGGAACAGCGGCATAATGGGCTGAGTCAGCACAAGCGCAAAGTGATAGACAAATTTCTTCGTCGCGAAAGAAGTGAAGGCGGGCGCACCGCGGATTAAGGAGAAATAGTTTCGGGCTGAGTCGAATGCCGATGAGGATGCAACAGGTGTCGACGGAGTCTGATCCGGGAGGTTTATCCGTTTCGAAAAGTAATAGCTGATAAATCCTCCCACCGATAATCCCAAAAACATCATCTCGTAATTACGCGGAAATTCGATCAGGTCGATCACGCGCGTGACAAAGAATGTCATCACCACGGTCGTGATACCAAAGATCGCCCAGCGGCGGCTGAGTAAGGCATAGCGGCCTTCGGGTCCAGCCACGGCATTCATCACAACAGAGAAAGCGACCGCCAGCGCTGTTTGCGGAAGTGTGGCGAACGCCCAGATGGCGAGCGTGGCAATGACTGCGTATTCCTTCGACAGCAAAAAGGTAAGCAAGCCTGTCAGCGCGTAACACGAGATGACAAGCAAACGTGAAAGGCTGTACCATGGCACGATGTTGGTACGTGTTTGCAAAAAGCGGCCCACGATGATCGCAAGCAAAAGCCCGGTGACGCCCGGCATGGAAGTGAGCAGACCCACCTGAAAATTACTTGCACCGAGGCGGGTGAGAAACACGGGAAGGAAGGGTGCGGCGACATTTGCAATGCTTACACCAACAGCATCGATCTGCACGTAGCGAAAATTTCGCTTTTGAATTTCATATTGTTCGGGGTTGTTCATCATAGGAGGTTTGGGTGACGCAAAAGAATTATAACGCCCGTCGAAGCGGGTTAAAATCGCCACATGATTAATATCCTGCCCATTCAAATGCATCAAATCAAAGATGCCAAATACGTGATCACAGCCGTGGCCCAGCGCATTTACATGCCTGAAAAAAATGTTCAGCATTTTTGGGATATTCTCGAAGCGGAGGGCGAGTTGATGGATGTGGACAATTTTCAGAAAGCCTACAACGAAAATCGCGGATTGTTCCTCGTAGCGCTCGATGACGAAAAAGTAATCGGCACGGGCGCGATCAAAAAGATGGAGGAAGATTCTGCCGAACTAAAACGACTCTGGTTGTTGGAGGAATATCACGGCCAAAAGATCGGTTATCAGATCGTCTTGCGCCTGCTCGATTTCGCTCATACGCAAGGGTATCGCAAACTCCGTTTGCAAACCAGCGAAAAACAAATCCGCGCCGTTCAATTTTATAAACAACTCGGATTTTACGAAATTCCAAGCTATCGCGAAAGCATGGATAACATTTCCATGGAACTCACCTTGCAGCAACGGGAACACAATGGGCCATAATTCGTCTTTAGTTCGAAGGAGAAACCATGAAATCAATCACTTTTCAAATCATTGCACTATGTGCCTTGCTAAGCATAATGCTGGCCGCCTGCGGTTCATCCGCATCGTTGAGCGTGGCTGAATCAAGCAAAAGCCGCGATAAGAATCCCGAGATCGCCGAAGGAAATCTCGCCGACCTTGTCGACGGGAATAACGCCTTTGCTCTGGATATTTACAACGCGCTTCGCTCCGAAAACGGAAATCTGATCCTGTCTCCGTACAGCATGTCTTTGGCCCTGGCAATGACGTACGCAGGCGCCCGCGGTGACACCGAATCTCAAATGGCACAGGCCTTGCATTACGCCCCACAGGAACAGTTACACCCAGCCTTCAACGCGCTCGACCTTGAATTGGAGAAAAAGCCGATCAACCTCGACAAGGATCAGGAACCACTGCAGATCAACATCGCCAATTCTGTTTGGACCGAAAAGACACTCCCCCTCATGCCTGAATTTCTTGACACCATCGCCGTCAATTACGGCGCAGGGATCCACCTCTCAGACTTTATGAACAAGCCAAACGAAGAACGCGTGGCGATCAACAACTGGGTCAGCGATGAAACAGAAGAGCGGATCAAGGATCTGCTTCCCGATGGAACCATCAGCCCCGATACCCGCATGGTACTGGTGAACGCCATTTACTTCAAAGCGGATTGGTTCAATAAATTCGATCCCAACTCAACTCACGACGGCGCCTTCCATCTTTTGGATGGAACCGAAGCCACCGTAAAAGTGATGGGCGAAACCATGCACGATGTCCCCTATGTGCAAGGAAATGGCTATCAAGCCATCGAGCTTGCTTATGCCGGTGAAACCGCCGCCATGGATATCATCCTGCCTGATGAAGGAAATTTCGAAACCTTTGAAGCCTCTTTCGATAAAGCAGTTTACGATGAGGTCATCAACGGTTTACAGATCGCTTCGTCTGCGCGGGTGAACCTGCCGAAGTTCGAATTCACCAAGGACTTCAACCTTTCCGATGCGCTGATGAGCCTCGGCATGACAGACGCCTTCGACAGAGGCCTCGCCGATTTCTCAGGCATGACAGGCGATAAAGACCTGTTCATCGGCAACGTCATCCACAAGGCCTTTGTCGCCGTGGATGAGGAAGGCACCGAAGCCGCCGCAGCTACAGCCGTCGTTATGGAAGCGACTGGCGCGCCGATGCAGGATATTCTTTTTATCGTTGACCGCCCCTTCCTGTTCATCATCCGCGATACGGTCAATGGTCAGATCCTGTTCGTAGGGCGTGTGCAACCAGCTATATCAATTACTTTACTGCGTCGCGGAAAAAAACAGCAAAACGCTGAGTCACAAAGAGTGTTTTATCTCTTATCGCCTCAGCGTCTTTAGTTTAAATTTTTAGTAGTTACAGACAACAATCTGTAACAGTTCTTATTCCCATTCACCATTTTCCAATACAACCCGATAACCGAAGGTGCGCCCATCCTGATCCCAATAGGGATTGTAGGAAGGCACAGATTTGAAGCCTGCCGATTCCATCCTCACGCAGGCAGACTCCCACTCGGCACGATCTGGCACATAAAAAACGAGCAGATTATCCTGTGTGGGGGCTTTTCCAACTTTATGTCCACGATGGTGCGTGAACTCAAAATGATATTGCATGCCGCTTTTGCCGAGCATGATGCCGTCAAAACCTTGATGATCCTTGAATGAACCAAGGACATCGAGGTCAAGTCCAACGCGGTACATTTCCACGATGAGATCGAGGTTGTCCGTGGGTCTTGCAACCCTCAAATGAGTTTTCATCGCGCTTCCTATTTCTTGATGGAATTTAACCAACTCGGCAGGCGTTGGAACAAGTCACGCATCACGGTTTTTGTTCGCTCGTGGAATAACTCAAGATTCCCATAGGCTTCGCCTCCGTCACCACCGACCAGGTCACTCACAGCGCGCAAAATCAACAGGCGTGTGCCATTCTTTTTCGCCACCCAGGCAATGGCACCCGATTCCCAATCGGCGGCGACTGCGTCAAATTTTTCGATGAGCATGGGAATATCTTCCACCACGATATCGCGGTCGGCAGAGACGAGGAGTCCGCGCAGGGTGGAATCAGGCAAATTAGCCGGGAGCCAGCTCAGGTCCAGGGAAGATGCGTAATGTTCTATCGCTTCAGCGCCATCCCCCATCTGCTCGATGATGTCATAGACCAGAGTCCGCTCCACGAGGATGACAGTCCCAGTTTCGATTCGGCCTGCAAATCCGCCGCAAGTACCAAGATTAACTAGCAGGTCAGGCTTGAAATGGTCGATCACATATTGCGCAGTAGCCGCCGCGGAAATCTTCCCCCAGCCGCCATGAAAAAGTATCAAATGGCGGGAGTCGAGTTTCAAATCAGCGTATTCGCCATAAGGCGAGTTTTTTATTTCGAGGTTCGGGTAAAGCTCCTTCACCACACGCCATTCGGCATTTGCTGAAACGATCACAACGGTGTTCATTTCAATTTTCCTTCCAGATAATCGAGCACAAATTGCAAAGCGGCTTCAGAGGAATGATGTTTGTTCTCCACACGGTCGCCATCCCAAATAAAATGGCGCGCCCAATCACCTTTATCGGTGGAAAGGCCAAACCACGTTAAACCCACTGGTTTCTCAGGCGTTCCGCCCGTGGGACCCGCAATGCCGCTGACCGATATGCCGATGTTCGCATTGAATACTTTGCGCACGCCGCGCGCCATTTCAAGCACCGTTTCCTCGCTGACCGCTCCATGTGTGTTAAGCGTGTCCCAGGAAACCCCGAGCAAACTGGCTTTGGCTTCATATGAATAAGCGACAATGCCGCCGGGAAAATATCCCGACGAACCAGATATATTTGTGATACGGTCGGAAACCAGGCCGCCCGTGCAGGATTCAGCAGTGGAAATTGTTAAACCTTGTGTATGCATGTACTCATATAATATTTCTTCAGGTGCAGATCTCATTAAATATCTCCTTGTAATTCTTCGCATTATACTATCGGGTATAATGCGTCAATGCCCAGCTGGAATGGAAAAACTTTAGGCAAGGTACAAGTCGGTGAATTGATCGCCCGCGGGGGCATGGCGGAAGTATATCTTGGCGAGCACACCACGCTCAATCGAAAAGTGGCTGTCAAGATCATGCGCGATCACGTGGATTCGGATCCCGATAATCACGTGCGATTTGAACGCGAAGCACGCGTCGTGGCGGGACTTCGTCACCCGAACATCATTCAAGTCTATGATTACGAATTGGTGGACGGCCAGCCCTGTCTCATTATGGAATTGGTGACAGGCGCCGCGTTGGGAAGTTATCTAAAAGCCCTGCACAAGCGCGGGGAAAAGATGCCTCTCGAAACCATCGCGCATATCCTTTCCAAACTGGCGTCCGCCATTGATTATGCCCACAATCAAAACATCATTCATCGGGATATTAAACCTGCCAACGTGCTTTTGCGTTCGGCAAGTGAAGGCATCGATCTTAACAAGCCTTTACCAGCGGATGTAGAACCGATCCTCACTGACTTTGGGCTGGTCCGCCTTCTAGATTCATCCATCCAAACCTCAACAGGGACCGTCTCCGGAACCCCTGCCTATATGAGTCCCGAGCAGGCGCGCGGCGAAAAAGTGGATTCAAAAACAGACATCTACTCGTTCGGCGTGATGTTGTATGAAATGCTGGCGGGTGTGGTTCCCTTTGATGCCGAATCATCTTTCGGCATCTTGATGAAACACCTGAACGACCCGCCCCCACCCATCTTCGGCATTTCATCCGATTTGCAGGCCATCATCAACCGCGCGCTTTCAAAAGACCCTGAGCTTCGCTACAACTCTGCAAAAGAACTGGCCGATGAATTCATTCAGGTATTCAACGGGCAAACCGTTTCAGCCGATACCGCACGCATCGCGAAGATCCCGCAAAGACCCGCTGTTCCTGCAAAAAAGGAAGCACGCACATTTCCCCTGGCATGGGCTGGGATTGCGATAGGTGTGGTTGCCATTGCGGTACTTGGATTTGTCTTCTTCAGGCCGCAGGCTTTACAAGCTGAGCCGACTGTGGAAGCAGCAACACAACCTCCCCCAACACCATCCCCGGATCCAAACGAAATACTGGGACGAGTGGTGTTCACCGATCAAAACGGCCTGATGGATAAGGCCGCACTCACCTTTGATGACCTTCCCATTCCCGAAGCTGGCACGCATTACGATGTCTGGTTTCTTGGGCAAGGCGGAGAATTCATCCGCAAGGCAGGCTCCATAGATAGAGACGGTCTTGCCCAGGGACAATTGGTTTACACCAACTCCGACCAGGAAAATGTCCTGTCGTTGTTCGACCAGATCGAGATTACAGTGGAAGTGGATAACGACCCGAATCCAGATGTGTCCTCTGGAAATGTCGTCGCGTCGTCGGTATTTCCTCCCATGAGTTTGATCCATGTAAGGCATGTGGTGGTTTTCTTCGCTACTGCACCCGATGGGATCGCGCTAATCCAGGGGTTGTGGGGCTCCACTGACAGCCTTGATACAGCCACCACCGAATTGGAAGAAGCCTTCAAGGCAGGCGACGAACCCCTGACCCGCAAAAAACTCGAAGAGATCGTCAACCTGACTGTTGGCAATGCCAACATAGCCCAATACAAAGACTGGGACGGAGACGGTACAGTAAGCGATCCCAGCGATAGATTTGGTTTGTTGCAAAACGGCGACCCGGGCTACACCGATCAAGGTTATATTGCCCAGGCCATGTCGCATGCGCAGTTTGCCGCCCGTGCGGCAGATGCGACCATCAATATCAAGACACAAAGCGCGAATGTCGTCACCTGCCTGCAAAACATGCAGGGTTGGACCGAACAAGTACTTGAAAAAGCGTTACGCTTACAAGAGATGCCCTTCGGGCCAGAAATGGAACCCCTCATCACCGAGATATTGACGCTTTCAGGTCAGATCGTCTCCGGAGTCGATTCGAACAACAATCAACTGATCGAGCCGATCATCGGTGAAGGCGGAGCGACAACGGCTTATGAATATGCATATTACATGGCAGAAATGCCGCTGCTCCTCGGAGCACATCGCGTTCCCCAACCTGCGCCAACCCCAACACCATAAAATCAGATAAAAAAATTAAAGCAATCGTCTCCCAAATCCTTTACGATTTGGGAGACGATTTTTATTTTATGCTTTATGGCTTACGGAGCCATTTGCAGGCTTTGGTTAATGCCGCTGAACACATTCCCAATCATGGGTCCCAACAACATGAGCGTTACAACCACAAGACAACCACACACAAAAGCGATCACGAATCCGGGTAGAAGCACGGAACCAGCCGCCGCACCCCAGCCAAAACGATTAACCGCCTTGACCGCTGTGATCTGCAGATAGATGACGTAAATGCTGAGACCAAAGCTTATCAAGCCCGTACAAATATTGAGATAAGGAACCACGCTAAGCGGCACCAGGAACATGGAAACCAGGGAAAACGGAACGGAGATCGCGGCAACTGCATAGACCAGCTTGTCATATGTACCCGTTCCACCAAAGAGTTTCGCGATCCATTGCACAATGGCAATCCCCAAGGCAAAAAACAAAACCGAAATTCCACCCGCGATCGGAGATGCGCAAATCGTGGCAAATATCGATACGCCAACCGACGAGCCTGCTCCCTGAACACCAAGCTGGCTACTCACTCCTGCCGCAACCAAAATGGCTTGAATCAGCCCAGTGACAATGGTGGATAAGGTCCCAACAAGGAATATCCAGATATAGGCGGTCTTTGGCTGGGCATCAGGGTGTTCGGTAATATCAATAAAGGTTTGCTCATTGGGTTTTGTAACGGCCTTCATCCAAACACGGAACCAGCCCGCAAGTCCCGGCGCGGTGGATGGAGGAACAATCGGCGTATTACTGAATTCACTCATAGCATATTCTCCTTTTTTGTTGGTCTGAATCAATTGTAAGTTCAAAAAAATAAAAGTCAAGCAAAAATTCAATAACAGCAATTATCGAATTCGGTATTGCCTTTAAAGGATGCGCGATTATTTTCTACTTTATAATAGCCGCCAATGGAAATTTCGGAGAAACTTCAAGGCATTCTTGCCACGCTCCCATCGAAGCCGGGTTGCTATATTTATCGCAACGTCGAGGGGAAAATCATCTATGTCGGCAAAGCCATCAGCCTGAAAAATCGGGTGCGATCCTATTTCCACGCGGATTCAAGCCATGACTCGAAGACCCGCCGTCTTGTACGCGACATTGTGGATATTGAGTGGATCGTCGTCGGATCGGAGCTTGAGGCGCTGATCCTTGAGATGAACCTCATCAAGAAGCACCGCCCCAAATACAACATCCGCCTCAAGGACGACAAGCGTTACCCGTATATCAAAGTCCACTGGAACGAGCCGTTTCCGAAAGTGACCGTCACCCGCAACATGGACGAAGACGGCTCGCGCTATTTTGGTCCGTACACCTCGGCATGGGCGGTCTACCAAACACTGGATGTGCTGCGCAAGATCTTCCCGTATTTGACCTGTGACCGCGAGATCACCGGGCTCGACAAACGCGCGTGTCTTTACTTTGACATCAAGCTGTGCATTGCCCCCTGTATCGGAGCGGCCACCCAGGAAGGGTACCGCCAAATGATCTCAGACCTGATGGATTTCCTCAGCGGGCATAGTGAAGAGATCGTCAAACGAATTGCGAACGAAATGCAAAAAGCCTCTGAGGAAATGCGCTTTGAAAAAGCCGCCGCCCTGCGCGACCAGTTGAAGGCCATCAGTTCCATTATCGAAAGACAGAAGATCGTCTTTGCCTCCGATTACAAAGACTCGGATGTGCTCGCGATGGCCCGCTCAGACGGCGAAGCCTGCGTGCAGATCTTCTTCATCCGCGGTGGAAAGTTGATCGGGCGTGAATACTTCATTCTTGAAGGCACGGAAGATACAAACAACCAGGAAGTGATGACGGAATTCGTCAAACAGTTCTATACCGAAGCCGCCAATATTCCCGAACAGGTGATGATCCCCGAAGAAATTCAGGTGGAGGAAGCGAAGATCATCGGTCAATGGCTCAGATCAAAGCGCGGCGGCAAAAAAGTGGAATTGTTCGTTCCGAAAGATGGTCAGCCGCATGAGCTGGTTCAAATGGCCGCGGAGAACGCATCTGAAACTCTGCAAGCTCTGCGCGCCCAATGGCAGGCCGATGCCCACAAACAGGAACAGGCACTCGGTGAGTTGCAGACCGCGTTGAAATTATCGGCACCACCCAATCGAATTGAGTGTTACGATGTAAGCCACACACAGGGCGTGGCGACTGTCGGCGCGATGATCGTTTTCGAGCAGGGAGTACCTGCCAAGAATCTGTATCGCAAATTCAACATCGACAGCACCAGCATCGGCGCACCCGATGACTTTGCCTCGATGGAGGAAATGCTCACCCGTAGATTCAAACGGTGGCTATCCAGTCAGGAAACAGAAGCAGGCCCGGGGTCGAAAAAAGATGCGTCGTTCTCCTTCCTGCCTGACTTGATCATCATCGATGGCGGCAAGGGGCAGTTGGGCCGCGTGGTGAAAGTCCTCGAGCAATTTGAATTGCTCGACAAGGTTCCCGTGGTGGGGCTGGCAAAGCAGGAGGAGGAGATCTTCTTCCCGCATAACAGCAAGCCGCTGTTGTTGCCGCGTCATTCGCAGGGACTGTACCTTGTGCAGCGCATCCGCGATGAGGCCCACCGCTATGGGATCACGGCCCACCGCGCAAGAAGATCGAAACAGGGACTGGCCTCGCAGTTGGATTCCATCCCCGGCATTGGCCCCGCCCGCAGAAAAGCACTCTTGAAACATTTCGGTTCTATGGATAAGATTAAGGAAGCAAGTGTTACCGATTTGGCCGCTGTAAAAGGCATGAATGAGACAGCGGCAGAAAGCATTAAGGCGCACCTGGAATGAAACAAGTATGGATCGTAGATGACGATGAAGAGATGGGGCACGCGATCAGTTTGATGCTCAAACTGCTGGATTGCGAAACCAAACATTTCATTAATCCGCGCCCCGCCGCGCAGGCCCTGCTTGCGGGCGGACGACCCGACATGATCGTCCTTGATATCAACATGCCCGAGGTGAGCGGATTGGATATGCTGGAATTTCTGCGCCGCCGCAAGGAATGGAAAGACCTGCCCGTCATCATGCTCTCTTCGGAAGCCGCCGATGTGATGGTGGACAAGGCTCTCGAAATGGGCGCAGATGGCTATGTAATGAAACCTGTTACAATTGATGAACTTGAAAAGGTAATGTCACAAGCCTTTTACAAACATATAATGAAGTGAGTTAATAAGATGGCTGGAAAAACCTCTAAAAAACAAACAAAAACCGTGGAAAAAGGGAATTCAAACCAGAAAGCGGCCCAGATTCTGTTCGCTGTATTTGCCATTATCCTGATCCTTTCGATGGTGCTCTCAGCAGTCGCGAATTATTAGGTACGTTCACGGTTGGTATCATTTCGCCTGTGCGGCACTGCTTTGCGTGCCGCGCTTTATTTCGCACATTTTTAAATAACGGACCCTGGAAGTAAACTTTTAGTATCTCACACAGAAACAAAACTGGATAAGCCATGCTCGATAAACTACAAGCCATTGAAGAACGATACGAACAACTCGGAAGCGAACTGCTCGAAGTGGGCAGCGACTATCAACGCGCCGGAGAGATCAACAAGGAGCGTGTTGACCTTGAACCGATCTACTTGAAAGTGCGTGAATACCGTCAGGCGCTGAAAAGCCTTGAAGAGGCCAAATCCATCATCATTTCTGAAAACGATTCGGAATTGATCGCCCTCGCCAAGGCAGATGTGGATGACCTCGAACCAAAGATCGAAGCACTCGAAAAAGAGATCAAAGGCATGCTTGTGCCCAAGGATCCGCGCGATGACAGGAACGTCATTTTTGAAATCCGCGCGGGCGCAGGCGGTGACGAAGCCGCCATTTTTGCCGCAGACCTGTTCCGCATGTACACCCGTTATGTGGATGGCAAACGCTGGAAGGTGGAACTCATGTCCGAAAGCGCCATCGGCGTTGGCGGTTATAAGGAAGTCATCTTTGAAGTCAAAGGCAAGGGCGCGTACTCAAAACTGAAATACGAATCGGGCGTGCATCGCGTGCAACGTGTGCCTGCCACTGAATCACAGGGACGCATTCACACCTCCACCGCCACCGTCACCGTGCTGGCCGAAGTGGATGATGTGGAAGTGGACATCCCCGAAACCGACATCGAGATCGAAGTCTATCGTTCCTCGGGTGCAGGCGGACAAAACGTGCAAAAGAACTCCACGGCAGTGCGTCTGTATCACAAACCCACAGGCATGATCGTCACTTGTCAGGACGAACGCTCGCAATTGCAAAATAAACTCCGCGCCCTCAGCATTCTGCGCGCGCGCTTGTACGAGATCGAAGAACAAAAACGCCGTGCCGAACTCGAAGCAGACCGCCGCTCACAAGTCGGCTCGGGTGACCGCTCGGAGAAGATCCGCACATACAATTATCCGCAAAGCCGCGTGACAGATCACCGCGTTGGATATTCAAGCTACAATCTTTCGGCGGTGATGGATGGGTCCATCGACCAATTCATAGACGAGCTTTCAACTCGCGATGAGTCGGAACGTCTTGCCGCTACGGGCGTGGATGACGACGAATAATCAAATGTGGCGGCTGCTGAGTCGCCACATTTTCTTTGGTAACAACAAATGAACGCGGGAGAATACCTAAAAAAGCACAAGGACATTCTGGAAGATCTTGACGCGCAGATTCTCCTTGCGCACGTCATGGGACATTCGCGAACATGGCTGCTCACCCACCCGGAAACGCTTCTCACTCCGCCCCAGCTTGATGAAGCGGAAAAAGCATTTACCCAACTCCAGGCAGGGACTCCCCTTCCGTACATCATCGGCCACTGGGAATTTTTCGGCCTCGACCTCGATATCACAAAAGACGTTCTGATTCCGCGCCCCGAAACCGAACTGCTCGTGGAAAAAGCCATCACCTGGCTCAAAGCCTCCCCGGAGCGCAGAACTGTCGCCGATATCGGCACAGGCTCAGGTGCGATCGCCACGGCACTTGCCATGCACATGCCAGATGCGAACATCACCGCCACCGATATCTCATTTGCCGCGCTTAAAGTGGCAAAACACAACGCCCGCAAATTCCACGTGCATCATCGCATCAACTTTCTGCAATGTGACCTGCTCCCCCAGCACGTAGACCCTTTGCCCACCGACAGTCACTTCGATCTCATCTGCGCCAACCTGCCGTACATTCCCACCGAAACCCTGCAGCAACTTCCCATCTTTGGCCGCGAACCCACCCTCGCCCTCGATGGCGGCGCAGACGGACTTGATGTCTATCGCCGCCTCTTCGAGATCGCACCGGACTGGCTCGCCCCTGGCGGAATGATGTTGTTCGAAATAGAAGCCACACTCGGAGTGCGGGCCCTTAGCCTGGCATTTGACCACTTCTCGAATGCCAGTATCCACCTGCATCAGGACCTCGCGGGAAACGACCGCCTGCTGGAAATCATCCCTGCTTCCGAGTCGTATTAATCCCAGGTTGCCACCAGCCTAAAACCATGCGATACTGGGCGCAGTGTTCTGCGCCATCCACTATCGCTTTCTTTATAAATTGCCAAGCTTTTGGGAAATTGCAATCAAAAACCAAGACTTAAGTTTGGTAAATTATGCGATACTCTGTAAATCAACAACAAAACTTTCTATGAATCGTTACAATGGATTAGCTCTCAAATTAAACAGCCTCTACTATCAGGTCACAGATACTGAAGCAGCAGAGCCAGGCGACCAACGGCGCGGCCGTCTTATGGCAATGTATCTGACACTGATCGCCATCATTCTTGTCCACGTCACAGTTTCCAATGTTGCATATCGAATCCTCGGCGCAGGCGCTGAATATGACATCTATATCATTCAGGATGTCATTGTCCTAGCCCTGCTATTTGTCCTCTGGAATCTCAATCGCAGGGGCTATACCAAACTAACCGCGCATGCCTGCATCAACCTGTCAATTTTTGGGGCTGTCCTCCTATACACCCCCAAGGATCTTGAATTCACAATGGTGATCCTGGCCCTGCCCATCATCACATCCAGTTTCGTCATACACCCGGTCGCATCCTTCTTTTACGCGCTGCTCGTCACGGCGGGCTATACCTTTTCAAGCTATTATTACGACTACCTCGTCAATTACAACTTCACAGGCGTCCTCGCCCTGTTTGCCATCGCCTTCTTCACCTTTTTTACCGCCTGGCAGTTGAATCACACACTGCAAAAAAATCAATTCCTGCTCAAAGACCTGCAATCTTCCTATGAAACCACCCTCGATAGCTGGTCACGCGCACTGGACCTGCGTGACAAGGAAACGGAAGGTCACACACAGCGCGTCACAAAACTTACCTGCAAGATCGCAAAAGCCATGAAACTACCCGAAGAGGAGATCCTCTATATTCGGCGGGGATCGCTTTTGCATGACATCGGAAAACTTGGCGTCCCTGACGACATCTTGCATAAAGACGGCCCGCTGACGGAAGAGGAATGGCAGATCATGCACCAGCATCCCCAATTTGCCTACAACCTGCTGTATCCGATCGAATATCTTCGCACCGCCATGGATATCCCCTACTGCCATCACGAAAGATGGGACGGCACAGGTTATCCGCGCGGCTTGAAAGAAACCGATATTCCCCTTTCCGCCCGAATCTTTGCCGTAGCTGACGTCTACGATGCACTCACCTCAGACCGCCCCTATCGCAAAGCCTGGTCAAAGGAAAAGGCCCTCGAGTACCTTCAAAAAGAGACGGGCACACACTTCGACCCGAACATCGTCGAAATCTTCACACGTGAAATTCAACGCCTCTAATGCGCACAGAGATCCTTCAAGCCCAACTGCCCGCTGCAATTGAAAAAGCGCTGAAGATCCTTCAGTCAGGTGGTCTCGTCGCCTTCCCCACCGACACGGTCTACGGCGTCGGCGCGCTCGCTTTTGACAACGCCGCCATCGAAAGCATCTACCCAGCCAAGGAACGCCCCATCGAAAAAGCCATCCCGATATTAATTGGGGACATGGATTCGCTTGACCTTGTCACGGATCACATCCCAGACATGGCCCGCATCTTCGCCGCCCGCTTCTGGCCTGGACCTCTCACCTGCATCCTCTCCAAAAAGCAGACTCTCCCCCCGGCAGTCTCTGCCACTCCCACCGTCGCCGTCAGAATTCCCGACCACCCAGACGCTCTTACCTTACTACACACTGCCGGGCCGATGGCTGTCACTTCTGCCAATATTTCAGGCAAACCCAGCCCATCCACCGCGCAGGAAGTTTATGAACAACTTGGTGGCCGCATTCCATTGATTCTAGATGGCGGCAAAACTTTTGGCGGAATTCCATCCACGTTGGTGGATTGCACAGGCGAAAAGCCTGTCATTCTGCGCGAAGGCCCCATCAAATTGGATGAACTTCTCGCTGCTTTATAAATTTTTCGGTGATTGAATCTCTAATCCTGTGTTCATTTCCCATTCAGACTATTTTTACCTCGCTGAATATAATAAAAGTACATTCTCCTTATCGCGGGCCCCGAACTCAAACTTGGGCAAGTTTGAAAAACGGGGCCTCGATGTTTTAAATTACGGGTGCATTTTCTCTCATCCAACTCTTAATCAGGGTTCAGGTTTGGCTTATGTGATGAATCTAAAATACAAATACATTCTCCCTAAACCAGAAGGCCGATGACTTGGGCAAGTCATCGGCCTTCTGGTTTTAATTCATAATATTGGTATTTACGGCAGCGGCCAGGTCGGCATGACATCCATATCCATCTGCGA
The DNA here is from genome assembly GCF_016705895.1 of Candidatus Villigracilis affinis. Lineage (NCBI taxonomy): Bacteria > Bacillati > Chloroflexota > Anaerolineae > Anaerolineales > Candidatus Villigracilaceae > Candidatus Villigracilis > Candidatus Villigracilis affinis. The sequence continues at coordinate 131,919 of NZ_JADJKT010000024.1, forward strand.
GACGTGACCGAGCGCATAGCGGTGATATCCCGCTGATGCGATCATGGCAGCATTGTCGGTGCACAGGGATAACGGGGGGATATGAACGGGAAATTCTGTCTGGGCTCTAAAGGTCTGGCGCAGCATGCGGTTGGCAGAAACGCCACCCGCCACCAAAATTTCCTTCGCGCCAAATTCACGCGCGGCATTGATCGTTTTCTTGAAAAGCACGTCCACCACTGCCTTTTGGAAGGATGCGGCCAGATCGGGCACGGGCAAAGTATGCGTCTTCTTTTGCAGTTCGCGGATTTCATACAACACGGCGGTCTTCAACCCGCTGAATGAAAAATCCCATGTTCCTTCGAGCCACGCCCGCGGAAAGTGGAAACGATTCGGGTCGCCCTCTTCCGCCGATTTTTGGATGGCAGGTCCGCCGGGGTAGCCAAGTTCCAACAGGCGGGCAACTTTGTCGAAGGCCTCACCAGCCGCATCGTCGAGGGTTGAACCGAGCCTTTGATAGGTCAAATGATCGGTCATGAGATTCAGTTCAGTATGTCCACCTGAAACGAGCAAAGCCATCAAAGGAAATTGCGGCGCGGGTGGGACAAGTTCGCCTGATTCGTACACCCAGGCCGAATAAAGATGTCCCTCAAGATGATTGACTCCCAAAAGCGGCAGACCCGAACCAAGGGCCAGCCCTTTTGCCATGTTCATGCCAACGACCAGCGAACCTGCGAGACCTGGCCCCTGCGTGACAGCCAGCGCATCGATATCCTTGAGCGTGAGGTGGGCCTGTGCAAGCGCCTGCTCCACGACGGGTGTGACGCTCAACACATGCTGGCGCGAAGCCACCTCGGGATACACGCCGCCATAACGGGCATGGATCTCCATTTGTGAAGCAACTACAGAGGAGAGCAGCGCGCGGCCATTTTCAATGATGGCACAGGCGGTCTCATCGCAGGAGGTTTCAAGAGCAAGGATTCGAGCGGGTTTTAATTCCATTATTTTTTATTCCACTTCTTCATCGGCAAAACAAAATCATACGGATAATCCGCGAGAATCTCCATACGGCCATCGGGCCGCACCCACATTGTATCTTCGATTCGGAAGCCCATGCCTTTTTCAGGATAATACAAACCCGGCTCGGAGGTGATCACCACCCCGGGCGCAAGCCGTTCCTCATCGCTGGTGTTGATACCACTGAACGGCCGCTCGTGAATGTTGATTCCAACGCCATGGCCGAGGCTGTGAACATAGCCTTCGACGGGCGATTTTGTATTCATGGGTGTCTTGTGGCCCTTGCCTTCGAAATACTCGCAGGTCATTTTCTGATAATTCTTGAATGGGACGTTCAGATCAAAGTTCTCATTCAACTGGTCGTAGATTTCCTTGACCTGATCGAACAATTCCTGTGCCTCAGGTGTGGCATAGCCGAGGCTCCAGGTGCGGGTGAAATCATAGTAATAGCCGCCGCCCGCTTCGGCAGGATAAATATCGAACACGATGGTCTGTCCGAGTTTCATCAGGTCGGCTGGGTTGCCTGCGGAATGCGGCACGCCCGCATCGCGGCCAATGGCGAAGATGAAACCAGAGGGCAATTCCGCGCCGTGCTCCGCCACCCACAAACGAATCCTTGAATGCACGTCGCCAACGGTCAGAGCGGAACCGTCTTCGTTCAACAAGACTTCATCGTCACGGACTTCGCATGAAGTGAGAAAATCCGCGACCCTGCCGACCACTGCTGTGGTGACTTTGCCCATTTTGCGGATGCGAGCTACGTCAGACTCATCCTTTGTTTCCATCGCCCGCATAAAAATGGAATCTTCACGCGGTTCGCCGACGAATTCAAGATTCGGCATCAGTTTTTGCAGCTGAGTCAACAAACCGAAGATGGGACCGATATCATAAGTTCCATACACCCCCACCCGTCCCGATTCAACACCCACGTCCTTGAGCATCAATTCAAGACGCATGGCGCCTGCCAACAGGGAATTTCTATTCGCCTTCTTGAAGATCTCTTCGAAATCATAAGTGCTGTATGGGATCAATTTCAATCCGCTCTTTGCGGCTTCGTCACGCTCCATGTCACCAAAGAAGAGGGTTGCATCGCTGCCGCGCTTCTTGATCAGAGTGGCATGGCTGACGTGTCCGCCGCCTGTCAGATAATACATGGGCGGGTTGTGTTCGGCATTGCCAAAGACAAGGATCGCATCCATGTCTCTGGCTTGCATAAGGGCATCAATTTCTGATTTCATCATTTCTCCAGTGCATTTATTTTTATGAACTCACGCGCGATCTCATCGTTCTCGAATTCCAATTGCGCGATTTTCTCCTTGCGTAAAAAACGAGCCGAAATACCGATCAACTCATCACCGTTGGAATATAACCCAAAGATCGTCAGCGGACGACGGGTGACAAGTTTTCCAAAAACGGGCGTTGCCAGCAATCGAACAAAAAATTCGACCACGGTTCCACCAATGCTGCCTGCGATCAGCCCCGCAAAACCGCCCAACACAAGCGGGAAAGCAAGTGTCTGCGGTGTAGTGCCTTCCGGGGAAAAGATGGCAACAGGAATAAAAACCGCAATGCCGATCAAAAGACCAGCGATTAAAAACGGCACCAGCGTCACTTTCGCAATACTGCGTTCCCTGTTCGCACATTCTTTGCACATCGGCACAGACATTCTCATCTGCACGGGCTTGCTGCGTTTTTGAATGTCCATGTCGAGAGTCAAGCCCAAATTCTCATCCTTCGGCTTGCCGCAATTTACACACCGTTCAGGAAACATCGGCACAGGCGGATTCTTAATATCATGAATAGGAACTTCGACAATCATGCTCAGATTCCATTCGCCCTATCACGTTAAGTTTTTCTCAGGGCATTCTTCAACCCAACCAACAGCGCGCCTTCCTGTTCCGGTTGAATGGTACGCGGGTCAAGCAAAACTTTGTTATCTGCTGTGCGCGCAATGATCGGCGGGTTTTGTTCGCGCAATTTCTTCATGAATTTATCCGCTGATGGGACAGATAGCGACAGCAAAAACGTCGGGAAGGATTCCGTGGGCAGACTACCGCCCCCCACCGTGGATTCACCTTCCACGACGGCCCCCTGCCCCAAATTGGCCGCCCACGCTTCCGCCCGACCTTTGACCTGCTTCGGCGTAAGGGAGATCATCTTCCAGATGGGGATTTCGCGCTCCGCTTCATCTTTGAGGTAATGCAGCAGTGTGGCAGTGACGCCCGCAAGGCAGGTCTTATCCGCACGGACAGCACGTGCCAGTGGATGCTTGCGGATCTTCTCGATCAATTCCTTCTTCCCGATGATGATTCCCGCCTGCGGACCACCGAGCAGTTTATCGCCAGAAAAGCAGACGATATCCGCCCCAGCCGCAAGGGATTCTTGCACGGTGGGCTCGTGTCCGAGCCCATATTTGGCGGTGTCGATGAATGTACCGGAGCCCAGGTCATCCACGAAGGTCGTGCCTGCGGCATGTGCCAGCGAAACAACATCCTTCAACTCGGGCTCTTCGGTAAAGCCGATGATCTTGAAATTCGACGGATGCGCCCGCATGATGATGGCATTCGCACCCAATAAAGCTTCTTCATAATCCCGCAAGTGGACTTTGTTCGTCGTGCCCACTTCCACGAGCCTTGCACCTGATTGTTTCATCACATCGGGAATGCGAAAGCCGCCGCCGATCTCCACAAGTTGCGAGCGCGAAATGATGACCCGCTTTTTATTTGCCAATGCGGAAAGGACAAGCAAAACCGCTGCCGCATTATTGTTGACCACCATTGCCGCCTCGGCACCCGTAAGTCTCTGCAAAACAGATTCAGCATGGATAAGCCGCGAACCGCGCGCGCCTTTTTCAAGGTCATATTCAAGGTTGGAATAGCCACGGGAAGCCACGTCCATTGCGCGGATGGTGTCATCGCTGAGCGGGGCGCGTCCAAGATTGGTGTGCAGAATCACACCCGAAGCGTTGATGACTGGGACGAGGGTCGGCTTCGTCCACGCGATGAGGGTGGCATCTGCCTGGGCGAGGATCAAATCTCGTAGAGGCAGAGCAGTTATTTGTCCAGATTTGAAGCGCGCTCTTATATCATCCAATGTGGAACGAATGGCGCTTAAAGTCAACGGCCTGCCGTAGCGGGCGATGAGCTGCGCGGCCATTTGTGTTTGCAGGATTTGATCGATGGAGGGAAGATTACGAAGCGTTGTCATTTGACGTCTGGCATTCTTCGATTCGCTTTTTCGCGCAATCGAATGAAATATTCAGTGGCGATCAAACCGCCCGCAAGGCCGAGGATCACATAAAGCGTGACGAGACGTCCGAGTTGAAGCCAGGCCAGCGTGGCGCCATACACACCCACCCACATTGCCTGCCGCACAATGACGTTTGGTTCTGCCCGCGGGTTGGTTGGAAAGCGGCGATGAAAGAAATATACAATGGGCAGCGTGGTGCCTGTGAGCGCCATGATGCCGAAGACATAAAAACCCCAACGCGCCCACACGAAGGGCACGGAATAGATCAGGAGCAGAGCAAGCCCGCCCCACCCGATCAGAATGAGTGCGAGCGTGGAGAGAAGATATTGTCGAAAAGTGATTTGCGAATCCATTAATCGAATTATACCCGCAGAGGGAAAAGGTCATTTGTAATCTCAGCGAACGGGAAATCTTCCGCCTTCATTTTTTAACACAAAGACGCCAAGGAATTTTTTTCTTTGCTCCTCAGCGTCTTAAAGTTATTTTTTTACAAAATGATCGTTACGAAGTAATCGTCTTTTGTGCCTGTTTGACGACCTCCACCACTTCGGGCAGATCCATGCCGAGTTGTTGAAGTTTTTCGAGGGTGGGGATGCTATTCGAATCCCAGCCGCGACGTTGATAGACCGCATCCATCAAGTGCTCGTATTGCTCTTCGCGGTATTTGCGAAGATGCGCCATCTTTTCCTGTGTGGTCAGGCCCGTGGGCTCAATTTCAACCAGCCGCTTGAGCTGCTCATCGTAGCGTTCCTGGCGTGATTCGTATTCGGCGGCTGTGACAGGTCCCATCGCGCGGTAGGGCGGATAATCGTGTTTGCGTCCCACGCGGCCCATGCGCAGGGCAAAGACCTTTTGGAAGTTGTACACCCGCTCCGATTGGTGCAATAAATCTTCGGTTACGGTTGGTTTGCCAGTGACACCCTGATGGATCCAGGTGTAGTTTTCCACATGCTCCGCTACTTTGGCGGGTTCTTTGGTCTGTTTGTTGTTTTCGGGTGAGATGTCATTCCACGGCAGTTTGCACAGTCCGTGCAGGCTGAACCATGTGCGCCACATCGGGAAGTAATGCAGGGCTTCGGCTTTGTCTTTGAAAGAGGGCAACAGGTTTTGCACCTGATCCATGAAGATCAGCCAGGCTTCATCATGCTGTGGTCCCTTGGTCGCCATGCCGTAACCGCCTTGCTGGGCCAGCGATTCCTTGGTGAGGTATTCGGAGATCTCCATGCCTTTGATCTCCATGCCAATATCATGCACGAAATTCGGGTCAGCACCATATTCACGGACAAACAACTCTTTCATATAGCGGACGCCCTGCCCCACGATCACGCCAAAACCTTCGCCGCGTGCCATTTGATGAATGAGATCCAAAGCTGCGGCACCATTTCCGAATTTCAATTCCAGGCCGCCTGTGTGTTCTTTCGTGATGATGCCTTCTTCGTAACATTCCATCGCAAAGGCAACACAATTCGCAAATGAGATGCTGTCGATGCCATAGGTATCGCAATAAAAATTGAGTTCCAAAACTTTTTGCGGGTCGAAATTGCCGATGTTCGATCCCAGCCCTGCGGCATTCTCATATTCAGGGCCATCCACCAGAACGCAGTCACCAGCATAAGGTCCAGTTTTGAGCGGAAAATGATCCACGCCATGCGAGCAGGACATGGTGCATCCCAGCCAGCAGCCGTCGGGCAATCCCTGTGTGAAGGATTCCTTCCAGACCTTCGAATCGATCTTGTACGTTTCAGGCGAAGAGCCGTAGCGGAAATTGTGTGTAGGAAGCAAATCGAAATGGTCCATCACTTCAACGATGTTGGCAGTACCCACCTTACGCATTTGATTCTGCTTATCATCGAGGTCGGCGATTTCCTTGTTGATGCGCTGACCCGCCTTGCGGATGAGCGCCATATCGGCCACGCCGTTCTTGTCACCGCTCATGTCGGAGTAACGCACCACGATGGCTTTGATCTTCTTATCGCGGAAGACGCGCCCCGGGCCGCCGCGACCAGCCTGCTTGAAACGGGCTTCCTTGCGGCGCACATCGTACCAGGTGGAATTGATCATCGCGATGCGAGTGTGTTCCGCTGCCTGCCCCGCCGAAAGTACCGAAATGGAACGCTTGCCTTTTTCGTCGCCGCCGAATCTTTGCGTGAGGACATTCCCAATTTGATGGGAATCGACCGCTTCGAGCGCGTCCCGTTCGATCGTGACGCGGCCTGTATCGCCATCAATGAAAATGATCACGTCCTCAGCCGCCTTGCCCTGAATCTCCAGCGCATCAAAGCCAGAGAATTTCAGGAAGGGCGCAAAATATCCACCCACGTTGCTGTCGATCACATTTTCAGTCAGTGGGCTCAAGGTCACAACCGTGGATTTGCCGCTGCCGGGGTAAGCCGTGATTCCGCAGATCGGGCCGTTGGCAATGACCAGTTCATTTTGCGGGTCGTTCCATTTTGTGTTGGAAGTCACGGCATCCCACAATAATTTGAGGGCAAATCCGCGCCCGCCTGTGAACAAGTCTTTCATTTGCTGTGTAACGGGTTTTTCGAGGATGGTATTGTCGTTCAGGTTGATGTACAGCGTGCGGTTTGCATATCCGCGCTCCACAGGGCGCAGGGCGTAGGTGAATTCTCCCAAAAGGGTGGTTTCTGAAATGGCAGGTATGGTCATAGGGTCTCCTGTTTCTATTTACAAATTGGCAAAATACCAGCTTCATTATCGCAAAATGAGGTCGAATTGCCTATTGACTATCTTCCCCTTCCGATAGTGCCAAGAGGAACCTTTATCAGCAAATAGGATGTAGTAATCCGATTTTCAAAATGCTATAATCTTTTTGTATACAGGAGCAAATTAGCCAACCTCACCACACAGTGGAGGCGGAAATGAGCAAAAAACGACCAGACTCAAAACAAGTTTCAGTGGAGTCAGCGGGGAAGTCACTTTATGTTTCAAAAAAGCTCGTATTACAACCTATTGATTTATCCCTGATAAAACTTCCAAAACGAGTTCAGGTCAATTATCCCAAGCTGCTGAAAAAAGACCTTCTTGCGGCTGAAATTTTTCGGGTTGGGGCAAAAGGAACGCCGCTTCCACCGAAAGAAAGAGTATTAAACCCCATTCAAACCCGAGTGGATGGAAATGGGCAGCTCTGGGTTGATGTATTGGTGGAAAGGAAGAGGGGGGTAAAGATCGCAGAGTTGAGAAAGATCATGCAAGTTCATGGGAAACCCGGTCAAAGCCGTTTTGTCTCTGGTCGAATTAAAGTCGACGATTTGCCCAAACTAAATCGACGAGCATTACGGCTGCAAACGGCCCGTCCGATTTCTGGCACTTTGAACAATTCTGTGAAGACCATCTCAGGGAATCGGGAGAAGCTGGACGACAATGGCTTTGACGATATTGACGGGTCAGGTGTGATCGTCGGAATTGTCGATGACGGATGTGATTTCAATCATCCAAATTTCAAAACGGGCGCTGGTACCCGTTTGCTATATCTTTGGGATCAAAACGGAAAAAAGGGAAATGGCAAGAAACGCCCGGCCAACTATAACTATGGAGTGGAATATGATCGGACCCAGATCAACGCCGCTCTTGCCTCTGGAAACGATGCATACGCAGAACTGGATTACGAACCTCGTATCAATTCCCACGGCACACACGTTATGGATATCGCGGCGGGAAATTCTCCCGACTCAGATTTCAAAGGCGTGGCTCCGGGAGCAGACCTAATCTTTGTTCATCTTGGCGCGCCAACCACTCCAAAAAAAATTGCCGCCGAGGAAATGAAAACCCTGGGGAGTTCAAAATATCTTTTCGACGCGGTGAAATACATTTTTGAAAAAGCCGATCAGGAAGACAAGCCCGCCGTGGTAAATATCAGCCTGGCTTGCAATGGCGGCTCGCACGATGGTTCGTCTATTTTAGAAGCGCTATTCGACGAGTTGTTGCAACAGCCCGGGCGCGCTATTGTCATAGCCGCGGGAAATGATTTTCAGAAAAAAACACATACCTCCGGAATGCTTGCCCCAGATACTGTGGGAACGATCTCCTGGGTGATTCCGAAAGCCAATGATCCCAATTGGAAATACCGTCAAGAAATAGAGATTTGGTATCCGCAGGACAAATCCCTGAATGTGAAAGTAACTGCCCCGGGGGATGTTTCAACAGACTTATGCAGGCTGGGGAACACTTTGAAAAGCGACGAATCTGACTACGCACCGATATGGCTGGTCAGCAATATCAAAGCGGAACCGGAGCTTGATAAAGATGAGAACTATATTCATATACTGGTGGATAACAGTTCGGATGACTTTACCGGAGGGGAATGGAAACTGGACCTATCGGTAGATAACGGCGCTTTTGATACCAGTTTCAACGCCTGGATCGAACGTAATTTGGGAGACCCTCCAACCGAAATCGCGGATAACAGCACAACTGAAATCACCATTAATGGCATCGCAAATGCAAGGCTGCCTATTGTGGTTGGGTCTTTCTATCCAAGTACGTCTTCCAGTTCCTACAGACCTTCCTATTTCACCAGCGCGGGTCCGTCTTTGAATAAGGATTGGACGGAGAAGCCAGAACTATCCGCACCGGGTGAAAATATTACATCTGCACAGGCACGAGAAACAGACCGTACAGATGAATCAGGGACCAGCGCAGCTGCACCGCATGTCACGGGTGTCATTGCATTGATGTTCCAAAAAGCGCTCGGTCTGCCCCAACCTGTCCTTCTGTCGATGGAAAGAATCCGTGAAATCCTGATCGCCACTGCGGATAAAAATCCGTCTTTAGCGACTAATCCAAATGGATACCACCCTCAACTCGGTTTCGGACGAATTAATGCGCTGAATGCGCTAAAACAAATAATACCCAACTGATCTTCAAAGGAGATATATCATGGCAGATATAAAGTTGTTCGAAGGGACATGGACTCGTCAGGTTCTCAAAGGAAAGAGAAAAGTCCGCGTCACCTATATTCCCGATGATGTGACTCAACAGTCGCTATTTGAAAAAATCAGGATCGGAGATGACAGCAAAGCCGCCTGGAAAAAACTGCTTGGAATCGGGAACGCGGTTGACATTGACCTTGGGATCATTGTTGTCCGTTTCAATACAGATAACAAAAGCGGCACAGCGACATTCCTGCCCAATCAAAGCTCTCCAGATGTGATCGTAAAAACTTTTCAGCAAAGCGATCCTGTTGGAGGATTTCCCGGCGTAGGGATGGCACAATTCATCGATTGTATTCAGGGAAAACGCAATATGTTGGGAAATGACTTTAATTATCCCCTTGCCTTCTCAGAATGTTTGCCGCAGTTGACGGCCTGAAAAAGTTATTTTTTCTGCCTTGCAGCCGAAAAGAGGTATGCCGCCGAAAACACAGTGACAGATACCACATATCCCACTTCTCTCCACCAGTATTGATCTTGCAATACAAATAATGCGAGACCAAATATTAACGCGGATGCGAGTGCTGTCAATACATTGGAGGGGATACTATCTTTGTAGCGATTTGAAATGGTTTGGGTAAGGGCGATGATTCCCCCCACAAACCAGACGTTGATCTGGGCACCCAGGGTGAGGAATAACCCTATACCGATCACCCCGCCTGTGCCAATGGCGGCAAGGCTTTGCCATAAGAACGGCCATTTCCTTGTTATCTGAATTGTGGAAGTCAATCCTTGTGCGAAGATAAACCCGATTACAGACGAGATCGCCGCATACAAGATAGCAACAAGTAAAGCTGTAAACGGGGATTTAATTGAACTGGATACCAGCATCGTGATCAATCCGCATATGAAAGCGGATATTGTGGCCGTACGGCTTATTTCCCTGCGTTCGTCCCGCCCATCATTGATTCGTAACTCCGCCTGTTTGAAGAAAACAGCCCGACTCGCCCATGAGGGGAGATGATAATTTGTTGTGGATCGATCTAAATAGCGGGATAACAAATCAAGCCAGACATGCCTCGAAGCCTTATCTAACCGTTCGGCTGTTTCTAACAAATTGTGAAATGATTCAGCGTCGTTGAGTTCTCCAAGGAACGCCGCACTCCCCTGACGTATCTCAATGGGGAGGCTTTCGTTTTGACCTGCATCTCTCAACCATACAATTCCATTTGTCCCGCATATATCCAGCCATTGCTGACCCTTGTTGTGCACAGCAGCAGATAACAACAACAGACGCTTATCAGTGTCATTTAGCAGGAGCTTGGGATTGCTCAAATGAGATGCAATGATGCTCAATTCCTTTGCGTTGAGCAGGAGTTTGTGCTGATTGAAATCCAGTTGCAGTTGAACCAATTTTCCGCGCAATTGACGGGCGATCTGTTCGTCTTCATCGAGCCAGCCTTTTACTTCCTCGACGAGATAATCATGGATCAACTCATACGACAATTCGCCGTCTTCAGATTGGATTTCATGGAGCAAACGCGCATCCCGCAGAGATAGAATCACAGCATCGACAAATAATTTTTGCGCGTCTCGTGTATATCTTTCCAGAATATCGTTCACAAATTGACGCAGGTCTTCGCCCTGAGCACTGACGTGTGATTTGACATGCTCGATAAAGTTGGCAACCGTAACGGGGCTGCCTGCCTGCATGGCAAGCGCACTGTCAGGGGTGGGCAAATGCTTTTGGTCCACGCGCCAGCTCAGGGTTAAGAGTCGGAGGCGTTCGTCGTCGTACCAATCTGAAGCCCTTTTGATGTCGCGTCTGCCATCGAGTGTCACCAGTGTGGACAGGATGTAAGTCGCCGCCTTGTATTGATTGGGAGGAATGATCGTTTGATCGTGAAGCACCTGCTTGAGATAATCGGTGATGATACCTTTGGTTTCACCCAGTTTTTGATAATGCGCGAACGTGACCTGTTTGCTTTGCTCGGGCAGGGTATGAAATAGTTTTGCACAAACCAGTTGCAATTGCGGAGAATCAACCTCACTCGAACCCAGATGCTGAAGAATGGCATCCACAAGACCATCCTGATATGTGATCCCAAATCGCTCAAGCGGCCCGACGATAGCCCGCCGCGCCTCGTCCACTTTCAATGAGCGGACAAGATATTCCCCACCCACTCTGTCTTTCAGTCTTTTACGCAGAGCTGTGGTCTCTCCAAAATAATCACTGCGCAGGGAAAAAATAAAATGAACGGGAATGCTGGTATCAGCCACGCAATCGGCCAATTCACGTGCAAATTCATCCTGCTTTGCCTCGGATAATTTGATAACAAATTCTTCGAACTGGTCGAAAAAGATATAGACGTGCCGCCCCTTCAAGACTTCATCCACTTTCGATAAAAATTGCAACAGCGATTCCCCGCTCAATTTCAAGTCGTTTGACCAGCGGCGCTTCAACAATTCCTTCTTCAGCGCCAGTGTGGGTGATTCGTCTACCGAACGGACCAAAATTGCGCAGGTGTCCTTCTTCAATAAGGCTGGCATCAGCCCCGCCTGTATCAGGGATGATTTGCCCGTCCCTGAACGGCCATGCAGCCATGTCACCTGCCTGCGTTCCAACTCCACGGTCAATTCAGCGATCGCCTGTTCCCGTCCAAAAAAGCGACTCGCATCCTGAATACGGTACGCCGACAAGCCAGGATAGGGCTCTTCAGAGACCTTGCCTTGTTCCACCGCTTTTTCCTCGCGATACACGGTCAAAGCATCGGCAAGGAGAGTTGACTCATTCCATTCATCTTTTTTTTCAACGGGTGTTGATGCCTGCGAATAAACATTGATCACATTGTTATTGCCAATAATGGCTTGACTATTCACCATATCGCCCCCTACAATAAGCATACTCCGCGCAAAATCAAGCATGTCGCGCGGCAAACCACCCTGCTCCACCGCTTTTTGCAACTCATCAACAAACTGCTTGAATTTATCTGTGTCAGCCATCATTGATAAGTTCATTATACAACAGCAACCCAAGCGAGGAACCATGAACGTATCCGAAGCCATCCGCCTAAAACGCGCCGTGAGAAAATTTCAAGATAAGCCCCTGCCAGATGATGTGATCCACGAAATCCTCAACGCGGGACGCAGATCGCAATCCTCAAAGAACAATCAAGCGTGGCGCTTCATCGCCATCCGCGAAAAGGAAACGCTAAAGGCCCTGTCGCAATGCGGTGAATGGGCAGGCCACATTGCAGGCGCGGCCCTGTGCGTGGCCATTCTCACCCCCGAGCCCACCGAAAAATTCCAGACGATGTTTGACGCGGGACAAGCCGCCGCCTTCATGCAGCTCGCCGCATGGGAATTGGGCATTGGATCATGCCCCGCCTCTCTCTATGACTTTGAACGGACCCGCCAAATTTTGACATTCCCTCCCGAATGGCATTTACGCATCGCCCTCTCGTTCGGCTATGCCCTCGAAGAAGAAAAAATCTCCGCCGCCCCCAAAAAAGGCGGACGAATATCATTAGACGAAATTGTACATTGGGAGAAATGGTAATTCATAGATAGCACGCAGAAAACGCTGACTCTTGCTTTTTGGCAAAAATCAGCGTTTTCTGCGTCCAACATTAAATTTGGGGATAAATTAAGTCTTTATCAGTTTTGTTTTTTACGGTAAATGAAACGCTCTCACTAGGAAGACAGCCATCTCCGCGCGGGTGACATTGGCATTCGGGCAATAATTCCCGCCTCCACAGCCGCTGGTAATGCCTTCCGCGGCGAGTTGTTCGATCCAATCCACGGCGAAGGAACCTGTTGGCACATCCCCGAAGACAGCGCCCGTTCCAACAGGCGGAGTGTAGGCACTGCCATGTTCGCCGCGCAATAGGAAGATCGCCATTTGTGCGCGGGTGATGGTGGCATCGGGGCAGTAATTCCCGCCACCACAGCCAGCGGTGACTCCTTCTGCGGCAAGCTGTTCGATCCAATCTGCGGCGAATGAACCTGCGGGCACATCACCAAAGACCGCGCCCGTTGCCGTGGGCGGAACATAGGTGCTGCCATGAATTCCACGCAAAATGAAAATCGCCATTTGGGCGCGGGTCACGGTTGAATCGGGGCAGTACATCAATGGATTGGTTGAACATCCACCCGTGATGCCTGCATTGTACAATTGCTCAATGTATGGATATGCCCAATGCGATCCAGGGACATCGGCAAAGGTGGTTGTGGTCATCATGCCAGAGGTATCCACCGCTTCGAAGCTGGACCCAGTCAAGACATCCATTTCGTGCAGTACATCGTTGTCCCAGCTTTCGTTGGGAGCGCCGCTCACATACCAGGGAGAGCCGTTGTCTGCGAGCACGATGCCGTAGGTCTTCATCGCCTGCAAGATGACCTGTGCCTGCGGTGAAAAGCCGCTGATGTCATAATCCGCTTTCAGGCGGAAACGTGCGCCAAAGGGCGGCGGGTTCGCACAACTTCCCAGATTGGGCCACATGCCTTGCTGGCCAGATGTAATAGTCAGCGGTGCAGTCGGTTGTGAAGCGCAAGGCATGTTCGATGATACCTGTCGCCACTTCTTCATATCGCGCCAGCCCAGGCAAGATCGGGAGACCAGCGGCGTCGGCGGAGGTCCAGCCATCGGGGCGCAGGGCGTTGGAGTTCAAGTCCCAGATCGCGCCAGAGCCAGCGGCCCATCCGTTGGTGGTTTGAGAAGCATCATAAAGTTCGTACAATGTACAATCGTCGGTATCCACTATCAGGATGTGATGATCCGAGCCCCACTCGCGATTGGGATTCTGCGGAATGGGATACGGCCCGGGGTCCGATTCATCCGGGTAGTAGAAATCCACCGTATAGCTAGTGGTGGCCGCGCCAGAAACAATGTTGTAGGGAATACCGATCGGTCCCCCATCCCATGTGCCTGACCCGAAGTCCATGTGAAAACCCTGCGCCGCGCCGATCGCATTGATCCACGCGTCAGACATGGGGTGGACAGGCAGACTCGTGATGGGTGTGTTCCAATAGTTATCCTGCGGGAAGGTCGGGCAGGTTCCAATGGTAGCGGCGGCCTCGCCAACCTGGGCGGGGCTTTGAGGGTCATCGATCATGCGGGTGGCATTGATGGATGTCAGAAAAACAATACTGATGACCAGCCTTACAAAAACATCGTGAATAAAGTTTGTGTTTTTCATATTTAGATTTTATGTCATTTTTTATCGAAATAATCAGGAAGTGGGTACTATCTTAAGGGGAAATTAATGACAGTTTTGCAAGGCAGTGAAATGTGGAATTTAACGTCGTGAAATTCCATTGCACTGCTCATGGCTTATAATTCGGCGCACAGTTCACCGGGCAATTCTTTTATGGAGACCTTCATGGAGCGTTTGAGATTCCTGCACATTCCCAAAACTGCGGGAACCACATTTACCACCTGTCTTGATTATCAATATTCAGGCAAGGGACATTTCGTTTTCAAGGGCGCCGTTCAATATGATGTGATGCGATTCAAGGAACTCCCTGAAAAAGAAAAGCAGAAGGTCGTTTTATTCACTGGTCACGCGCCGATTCTGACCGGGCTGGAAGAAGCCGATACCGCAAAGATCATCACCTTTTTGAGGAATCCCATCAGTCGTGTCAAATCTTTTATTCAGCATATTTCCGAGGGAAAATCGCCCGAGTATTTGAAGGGGCCATTCAACCTCGATGAATTTCTGGAAAGCGGCACAAAAGACCTCGAGAACTTGCAAACCAAGATGCTCATTAATAAGGGACCGTTCGCCTTATCCACGTTGATCGATTCAATGTCGAAGTCTGAGGCACGCGATCTGGCGTTGAACAATCTATTCAACGTGGTTGCAGAGTACGGCTTGCAGGAATATTTTGACGAAAGTCTGATCCTGTTCAGCAGTGCGCTCAACTGGTCCACTCCGTTTTACACATCGCTGAACAAAAAAGACTCCAGCCGTCTGCTCGAATTCAAGCAGAAACATCTTGACCGTATTGCAGAATTGAACTCCATTGACATCGAAGTGTACAATGCTGCGAAAATACGTTTTCTGGAAACCCTTGAAAGCCCCCGGTTCGACAAATCAAAATTACAAAGACTCAAGTATGTCAATTCACTAAAATCGCCGCACAAGTACGTCTGGAACACATGGTATGCCTTCTATAGACTCAGACGGCGCGTGAGGCGTTATTTTGGAGATGAATCCAGTTAAACCAGCATCCAGTTTAAAGATCTGTGTTTTAGTCCTGTTCATCCATTTTATCTATCTAAAGGAAACCACAAATGAAAAAGAGCCCCCTATTAATTGTTTTCTCGCTCCTAATTGTCCTCAGCTTGTTTCTCTCCTCATGTGGCGGCGAGGAAGGTGATTACTATGCCGAAGAACCCGCCACCGATGAATACCTCACCGAAGAACCCTATTCCACAGAAGCACCCGTTGCAGAAGAAGCAGGGGCTGAAGTGCCTGCTGCCGGTGTCCCTGGTGAAGTCGTTTATGACCTCGGCTTCAACCCCGTAGATAACGGATTTAGTTTCAGCAACTATGGCGATGACATTCCCGCCACAAATCTAACAGCGGATGAAGTGCGCCGCATGTTCGGCGACCAGGTCTGTTCCCGTCTCGATGGAAATGTCTGCACCCTGACACCTCCCGCCGAACAATGGATGGAACAGATCAACGGCGCCATGGCAGGCGGACACTGTGAAGGCATGGCAGTGCTCAGCTTGATGATGTACACCAACCAGATCTCCCCGTCCGATTTCGGCGGCTCCACTGCCAGCGAACTCGATATCAATGATGAAGCTCTCCAGCGCGAGATCGCGTATTGGTGGGCAACTCAAACTGTGGCGCCCACTTACACCAGCGTCATCAAAGGCACCCCGATGGAGATTCTCGAAATCGTCCAACAAATGGATGCCAACGGTGAAACCTACAGCATCGGCATTTACAAAGAGGATGGCTCCGGCGGCCACGCCATCACACCTTTTGGTGTGGAAGATAAAGGCAATGGTCTATTCGCCATTCTCGTTTACGATAACAACTACCCAGGCGAGACGCGCGAGCTATACGTGGATTCCCGCGACAACACCTGGCTGTATGAAGCCTCGATCAACCCGCAGGTTCAGTCAGAGCTTTATACCGGCAATGCCGATACCCAAACCCTCGACCTCACCCCCACTTCCTCACGCCTCGACACGCAGCAATGCCCCTTCTGTGATGGCAGCGGAATTTCAAGCGTAGGCGGCAAGCTCGCCTCACCGAGTCTTCAGGGCAGCCAGATCAACCAGATCTTCCTCGATGGCGAAGGCCATATCCTCATCACCGATGACAATGGCAATCGCCTCGGTTATGTGGATGGAAAGATCGTCAACGAGATTCCCGGCGCAACCTATTCCGCCTATCGCATGGAAGCCAGCGGAAACGCACCCGAACCCATTTACTCGCTCCCAGCCGATTTGGATGTGACCGTCTCAATCGACGGATCTGACTTAACCGAAGAAACGCTCACCGACCTCATCATGATCGGCGCCGGTTTCAGCATCGGCGTGGAAGGCATCTACCTCGAGCCCGGCCAGGTGGATACCGCCTACTTCTACCCGTCTGAAGAAACCATCGCCTACGAAACCGAAGCGGACGAATCCCCGTTCATTGTGATCGGCGTTGAAAACCCCGAAGCCGAAGCGGATTATTACTTTGAAGTGCAGGGCGCCGATATTCAAGGCGGCGGCATCATCACCGTCTATCTCGATACTAAGGCCGGTGACCTGCTTATCAACGCCGAGAAACTCAACAACGAAGGCTTCTTCGATTTCTACCTGACCCGCATCACCGACGAGCTCGAAGAGGAATTCGCCGCTGAAGAGATCGCCCTGCAGGAAGGCGCCATCGTCTACGTCAACTACGCTGAGTGGAACGACGCCAACCCCGAGGGCATGTACTTTGGCGTTGACCTCGACGGCGACGGCACCATCGACGAAGAATACGTGGTGGATGATTCACAGTAAAAATAATAACCGCCTGCGTAATACCATGCTAAGCGCAGCAAAGCATCTCTGAAATTTCAAAACAGCCCACTCCGAGTTGAACCGGAGTGGGCTGTTTACCCTCTTGACAAATAGACGTTTATCTATATAATAACAAATAGAAAGTCATCAATATGAAATTTAACCCTGTTCTCTTTGCCAAAGCCATCTCAGATGAAACCCGCCAGAAGATTATGAACATCTGCTGTTGCTGTTCGCTTTCCGTCAACGAGATCGTTGACAAGCTCGATGTTTCCCAGCCCACGGTTTCGCATCACCTCGCCATTTTGCGCGAAGCGGACCTGGTCACTGTGCGCGAAGATGGCAAGCAAACGTTCTACTCTCTCAATCAGGATAATGTCGCTTATTGTTGCGGCCAGCTTATGGTCAAGTTTGCACCGGAGTCTGTGTCCACAGAAAATCTGATTAAGACGATCAAGGCCTGATCGGGAGATGTCTTCGGCCGAGACATCCTCCCGTTTTTTTGGCAAGTTCCATAGACAAACTTCTATATGAAAGGAGATGCCCCATGAACGAATTACCAGTTGTAAACGCTGAATGTTGTGAAGGCGGTTGTGAAAGCTGCGGCTGCGGCTGCTGCTAATGTACTATCTCTGTTCGCCGCATGGTGAACAGAGCGCATTTATCGGTAAATTTTTTTACAAAAACACATAGACAATCTTCTATGCAAAGGATTTGACAATGGATCTTACATCTCTACTTCAATATACGTTCGGCAAAGTTGTGGAAACCTTCTCTCACAATTGGTTTCTGCTTTTGCTCAGCATCATTGCCAGCGCCGCGCTGAAACTCTATGTTGATGAAGATGCCATCGCGCGTTTTCTGAGGCGAAACACAAAGAATAGTGTGCTCATGTCTACGGGGGTTGCAGTGGCCACGCCGCTTTGCTCGTGCGGCACCACGGCCATTGTGCTGGGCATGATGGCTTCCACGGTCCCGTGGGCACCCATTGTGGCCTTCCTCGTGGCGTCGCCGCTCACCTCCCCACAGGAGCTTTTCTATAGCGCAGGCCTATTCGGCTGGGATTTCGCCATCGCATTCTTTGTCGCATCGATCGCGCTTGGCCTCGCAGGCGGAGCGATCGCCAGTTTTGCAGAATCACGCGGCTGGCTTGCAAACCAAGCCCGCATGGCCGCACCCAAATTTGCATCCACCTCACTGGGAATCATGGGCGGCCCTGTTCCGCTTGACTTGCCAGTGATCATGCAACCTGTCGTGAAAACGGAAAAACCAAACATCACATTTCCAATGTTCATGCAAGAGATGTGGGCCGTCAGCAAACGTTTACTGCCTCTCTTCCTCGGCTTCACCTTCATCGGGTACATGCTCAACGGAATGATCCCCGCCGCGTGGATCACCAGCCTATTCGGCAGTGGACATGCATACAGCATTCCACTCGCCGCGACACTTGGGCTTCCGTTTTACGTCAACACCGAAGCATCCCTGCCGCTCGTCCGCGCGATGATTGATAGCGGCATGAGTCAGGGTGCGGCGCTCGCCTTCCTCATCACAGGCGCAGGCACATCCCTCGGCGCACTGGGCGGAGCGCTCACCATCGCCCGCTGGCGTGTCATTGGCATCGTAATCGGCACACTGTGGATCGGCTCCATCATTCTCGGTTTTGCCTATAATCTTTTCATTCTGTGAATTTCAACAAGGAGACTCAAATGACCCAATCCCCCACCCCCATTCACGAAACCGTTCGCGAGCATTACGCAGAGCGGATTAAGAGCAGCGCTTCCTGCTGCGGACCTTCCGACTGCTGCAGTCCGAACAACATTCTCTACCCCGAGCAGTTGCTCACTACAGTTCCATCCGACGTTGCCAACACCAGCTATGGCTGCGGCGACCCAATCACACTCGCCTCGTTGAAACCCGGTCAAACCGTGCTCGATCTCGGTTCAGGCGCAGGTCTCGATTGCATCCTCGCCGCACAAAAGGTCGGTGAAACTGGCCATGTCATCGGCGTAGATATGACTCCTGAAATGATCGAACGCGCCACAGCCAACGCGAAAAAGGTCAACTTGACCAATGTCGAATTTCGTCAAGGCTATCTCGAAGAACTCCCCGTTGAAAACAACACAGTGGATGTCATCATCTCCAATTGCGTTATCAACCTCTCGCCAGACAAGGAAAAGGTTTTTACAGAAGCCTTCCGTGTACTCGCCCCCGGCGGCAAATTGGCCGTTTCTGATATCGTCACGGCTGGCCTCCTGCCCGAACCCGTGCGCCAAAGCCTAAGCGCTTGGGCCGGATGTGTGGCTGGCGCAGTGCAAGCGGATGAATATATCGCCATGATGAAATCCGTCGGCTTCACCGACATTTCCGTTACCCCCGTCTTCTTCGACAAGGAAACCGTCGACTCTGCCCTCGCCGATATGAAACTGGACATGGCCGACTATCCGCGCGAAGAAGTGTACAAGGCCATCTACAGCGCCAAGATCACAGCCTACAAGCCCGCATAAAAATTCTAATTTCTTTACCACAAAGCCACAGAGACTCAAAGAAAAACTTTGTGGCTCTGTGGCTTGATAACTTCATAGTTCAGTTTTCAGAAACTCATTTAATAACACCCGAACCTTCACTTACGAATCAGGTTGTATTTTCTGAATGTTCTTCGGATTAAACACGGAGATCTGCCTGGTACCAAGCAAGACCTGCGCCTCTGGGGTCAATTCCACCCAAAAAAAACTGCGATGTTCGGAATATGGGTCTACTTTGAAGACCGTGCCGTTGTACCAGCCTTCCTTCTCACCGAACTTCGAATCCAGATAGATCTTTACCCGATCACCGATGCGAATCGCTTCTGTCATTTCAGCCCATCACCAACCGCGCAGCGAAGTCGGTTTGACACGGATCGCCGTCGAATATTCTTTGCTGAATTGCTCAAGGGTCATCCCCAATTCCTTGATGCCCTTACGATATTTACGCAAGTAAGCAGAGACTTTATGTGCAGGCGGCGTCTTCGCATCCAGAGTCGCCATGCCGATGTACACGACCACGTTCTGGTCGCCTGTTTCATCCGTATTGAAATGCAGGGAAACACTTCCATTCTCACGGATATGTTGAACCTTGTGCGCCTTCGGCTGGCTGAAGATCAAAAAGGCATCCTCATCCCAAATGAACCACACGGGTCTGGGCTGGGGAACATGATTCGCATCCACTGTGGTCAGCCAGACAACATATTCACTCTTGATCATCTTCTTCGCCTTGCGTTCAAGCTTCACCTTCGAGTCGCTCATCACTGCCTCCTGTTTAATATTTACTGGATGATTATTTACGATTTACAAACCAAAATACTCCCGCGCTGACAGCCATGATGATTCCGCCATTGATGGCCCACTGCGGGTCGCCCGTCATAAAACTGCCTGGCAACACATTGATTCCCTGCAAAAACCAAATTCCGCCTGCCAGAAAAAACAAAACCGCAATCACCTTCACAACATTCTTTAACATAACCTAATCCTCTCTCACCAATCACAACCTATTTTCTGATCTATCCCGCCAGCGACACTAAGACGCGAAATGCAAGATAGGTCGTCACCATGTCATCAGCGAAATACTCAACGTGCTGATCCATCGTCCGCGTGGCACCCGGCATAAGGGCAGCTTTATCCGCCATTTCAGATTGAGCGAATTCCAAGGTCATTTTGATGGGCTTCGAAATCTTGAACGGCTTTGGCGCTTTTCCACTGCGCAGGTTGATCACTGCCCGTTTGGCAGCTTCCTCGATCAAACTGGCAGATGCCGCAGGAGATAAACATTCAGCCGACATACGGCCAACGGCCTTCTTCACTTGTGCGGTCTCAATGGTGTTGCCAAAAATTTCGCGCACTTCAGCGCACAGGGTTTGGTCGCCCGCAGCCATAATAACAGGGACATCAAAATGCCCGCACACCGCGCCATTCAACCCCGATTCGCCAATGGCCCGATCATTGATCCACAGCCCGGATACACTCTCCGACCATGTGTGATCGAGGATCGCATTGACCACACCCATGCGCCCGTGATAACCAACGAACATCACACCATCCACACCATCGTCCACGCCTTGCACCATCGAAAGCGGCGCAGGTGAACCAGAATTCAGCATCGCTCGCGCATCCAACTCCTCGATCAAAATATTCCTGCCATTGTTGTGACCATCCGTCACCACAACCGACGTGGCCCCGCCCGCGAACGCCCCGCGAATGGCGGCATTCACATCCGCAGTCATCAACTTGCGGAAACGCGAATACTCAGGGTGGCTGGGATTGACCTGATCCCAATGCACAACCCCGGTGATCCCCTCCATATCTGCTGCAATTAAAATTTTCATAACATCCTTTTACGGTTTCAACGCGCGTGTCGCCATGTACGTTGAAATATATTCGCTGATCTTCATACCACTATGAGCATCTTCATACATATCGATGAGATGAAACCCCGCATCCATCTGACCTGTCAACTGGTCGGTGAACGAATGGCCAAACTCAGCAGGACGGTCTTCCGCTTTGAGGCGTTCCAGCCCATAGGTTTCGATATCTGAATACGGGATCTTATTTTGCACATTCAAAATGCCGTTATCCAAATCCTCCCAATTAAAGATATAGAACAACGGATTCATGAATCCAGAAAGCAGTGTGCCGCCATGGCGAAGCACACGATAAGCCTCCTTCCAAACGGGGCGGATCTCGTGGATGAACAAATTCGAAACGGGATGAAAGACCAGGTCAAAACTTTCATCGGCAAACACGGAAAGATCGCGCATATCCCCTTCCACCGTGCGGATGTTTAATCCATCACGGTCGGCAACTTCGCGGTCACGATCCAATTGAGCGGGAGAATTATCGAAGATGGTGACCTCAGCCCCAGCCGCCGCCAAAGTGGGACCCTGCTGACCGCCGCCACAGGCCAGCCCGAGGATCTTCAATCCCTGAATAGGCGGAAACCATTTCTGCGGTACAGGTTTGTTCTCGGTCAACACAACCGACCAATCACCCTTGCGGGCATTGGCGATCACCTCGGGGGAGACGGGCACCGTCCATGGGTTTTTACCAGAACGCACCTGGTTATCCCAGGCTTCGCGATTGTAAGAGCGGATATCGTTATTTGAATCCATAAGACCTCATCTCACTTCGAGTTTTTGTTACAAAATTTTTACACGGGGGCAATTGGGGAATAAATCCCGTCCGTACAATTACAACATAGGAGACCACCATGCGCAAGTATCTTTTTATTATCTTTCTAACGCTTTTTATTCTGTCCTGCGGAACGCCCGCAGCGGCAGCAGGCGAATCACCCACAGCGGCGGAAATGCCTGTTGAATCAGTCACCCAGCCCGCGGTTAAGAATGAAGCGCTAACATCCGTCGCTACATCCACAACCATGCTTTACATTTCAGCCACGATGCATATCGAGTCACAACCTGATTCATGGCCGAAGGATGTGGATGCCTTCCTCGCCTTCATCGAGCAGTTGACCGATGCGGGCGTGCACCTCTCCATCGGCGCGGATGTGGGGTGGCTGACGGGCGGCGTACGCGTGCAGGAGATTATTCAGCGCACAAGCGCGATGGGCGTGCAATGGGATGTACATACACACAAACTGACCGACCGTGCCAAAGCGGCTTACCTGATCGCGAAGTATGGCGTCACGCCCACCAGTGTCATCAGCGGGATGCAAATCAACGAATTTGATAAAGCGCGGCGGCCTTCAACGTACAAAGGCTACACGTGGACACCGCAAGTGGTTTGGGGTGGAGTGGTCTGCGTGGGTCACCGCCCGGGCTGCGACGATACGTCCATTGCGCTGTACCGCCCCACCAGCAGCGCCAAATACGATGTGCATGACCCGAACGGAAACATCGTGCGTGTGGGCAATTCAGACCATCAACTTGCAAGCGCAGAATCATTGCTCGCGCAGATCGAAGCAGGGACATATTCCTTGCCAATGCTCAGCTTTACGCTCATGATCGAACCTGAGACTTTGCAAATCGTCAACTCAGAAGACGGCCTCACTGAAATTCTCGCCTTCGTGGAGCGAATGAAGCAGAATCCAACTGTCCGCTTTGCAACGATCGAAGAGGCGGCGCAGGCCTGGGTTACGGCGGGTGGCATGCCGATCCGAATTCCATAATACGCACCTTATTAAACTTTGAGAGTCGGGCTGCGTAGGCCCGACTCTCTCGTGAGGGGAACAACAACTTGCTAATCTGCAGCGGCTGGTTCGACCGCCATAGATACCGGGGAGTGGTGGATCCGATCCAAAATGATGTAACCGAGCATGGCAATTCCACCGATCACGCCGCATGCAACCCATAGCCAGTTCGGGTTGATGTTTTCCATGATCCAGCCTGCCATGTAAGGACCTGCCGCAAAAGCAATGCCCCAGGAAAGCCCTGAGATTGCCATGTAACGTCCACGCATTTCTTCGGGGGCAAAGCTCGCCACAAGCGCCTGCTGAAAGGGCGAGACGACCATTTCGCCAATGGTGATGATGACCATCGCAAATACAAAGAGCATGTAGGTCGAGGTAAATCCATACATGGCGAAGCCGATCGCATATAACGCGGTGCCGAGTGCCATCATCAACATGGGTTTGTATTTTTCAAGTTTGCGCGCAATCCAGAACTGGAACAGCACAACAATAAACGCGTTCATACTGAGCAGATATCCATAATTCAATTCGGGAATGCCGTGACTATCACGCAGATATACGCCGAGAGTGGTGTTCATGTTCATATACACAAGCGCCATCAAGATCGTGACAAAGACAAAGCCCATGAACGGAATATCTTTGAAAACTTTCCCATAACCTGCGAAAGTTTGGGCGACCGTTTCAGTTTTCGCATCTGGATGCGCCTTGGGCTTGGTTTCTGGCAAGGCAAAGAGGACGATCCCCGCCGCAACCACGCTGATGACTGCGTCGATGATGAAAAGCAGGATGTACGATTTCGCGATCAACAGCCCAGCCACAGCGGGAGCAATGATCACTGCCAGGTTGAAGATCACACGGATGATGCCGTACCCTTCGGCACGTTTGTTTTCGGGGAGCAGATCAGCCACCACGGCTTCATGCGCAGGGCCGCCGATACTGGAAAGTGTGCCAACAATGACCGACACCGCTACGAAAATTCCCAGTGTGGGAGCGTACCCCATTCCAAGTGCGCTCAATGCAGAAAGCAACAAGCTAAAGATGATCACGCCTTTGCGCCCTACGCGATCTGTGAGCGCGCCGCCAAGAGCACTGCCCACCAGCCCTGAAATGGAGAAGATCCCAAACAGGATCCCAACCGTGGCCATGCCAATCTCGAATTTTTTAGTGAGATACAGCGCAAAGAACGGATAAAGCATGAATCCACCGAAGCGGTCTATGAAAACGATAATGTTATAGACCCAGAACGCCTTGGGGTATTCATGGTAAATGGACTTAAGTTTTGCTAACATTCTCTCTCTCTCCTTGAGAATAAAAACTTCGGAAGCCTGTTTCAGCATTTCATCAGTAACAGGCTTCCGAAGGAAAAGCCGTAATATTATTAATGGGCGTAGCGGCGGTTCGAGTTGCGGCGGTTTTGCGCAGGAGCTTCGTAACGTTTTACCAAGCCTTCACCGCGTTCGATCATCCACTGGCCAAATCCGCGCAAGATGCGTGTCGATAAATTGGGGCGATACACCCGAACATTCACTGCCTGCAACTGTCTGTCACTTAATTCGCGTTCGATATCTCTCTGATGTTCTTCAACCAAATACTCTTCCAAAAGCGGGTTCATGTTAAGCCTCCTTCAACGATTACCGATCCAGTAAAAAGGCGGAAACTGCCTTAAGTGTCTTCTCAATGCGATCTCGATTCAAAGTATATTCCTTTGCGCCGTTCACTCTCCTTTCCTGAAGATATCCACTGGCTGTAAGTTGACCCAGGTAACGCGAAACACTCGGCTGGCTGAGCTGGATGGCGTCCATTACCTCATTGGAACGCATCCTGCCGTTTTCCGCGATCATTTGCAAAATTTGCAAGCGTGTCTCATCTGCGAGGGCGGAGAGCTTGCTGACGATCTCCGCGCGGTCCAATTCAGGGACTTGTACATCCGAGCCTTCCGGCAGATGCGCCCCGAAATAAATATAGATGTCGTTTCGTACTTTTGTCGTATGGATGTACGGTCCAATATGAGCGTTGGGGACGAAGATCACCTGCGTGGAACTCTCAAGGGTGTTCAACCATTTTGTTTCCTGCGCATCCTTGCCTGTTACAAACCGCAGCTGCTCCACACGCGTCATATCACTTGTATCGATCTTGTTAAATGCCCTGGCCGATTCTTCAAGCATCAGGCGCACACGCACCCACTCAGCTTGCAGGTAATTCTTCCAAA
The DNA here is from genome assembly GCF_016705895.1 of Candidatus Villigracilis affinis. NCBI lineage: Bacteria > Bacillati > Chloroflexota > Anaerolineae > Anaerolineales > Candidatus Villigracilaceae > Candidatus Villigracilis > Candidatus Villigracilis affinis. Next base: position 157,456 of record NZ_JADJKT010000024.1, read on the forward strand.
ACCAGCGAATGTGCCCGGTGACCAGCTGTTTAAGCGCGGCAGGGTCGATCACATATTGATAAGCCCGTGTTTCCATTTCCACGTCGGTCAATTCCTCGCCAAACCGATATTGCAGGAATGCCACGTAATTTTCAGCGGAAGAGAGCGCCTCCTCCCAATTCACCCGCTCACCCATCTTCGCCTTTGATTCTTCAGTAATACAGATCATTTCATAGGCTTTCAACAAACGGTCACGAAATTCCGAGGGCGGTGTCGCCTCAAGGCTTTCCAGATATGCTTCAAACGTAGCTCCGCTAACTTGAGGCAGAATTGAATAATAAAAACCGATCGTCACCAATTTATGGCGAAGGCGTTCCTCTACAGACATTTCTGCGCGGGTCTTCGTCACCCACTCGTGAATGCCGGGTTCATCTTCGGCCTTCGAAATAAGGAGCATACTGCCAAAGGCATTGATGGCAGGCTCAACAACTACGAGTGAATTTTCTGTTCTGGTTTTTTCGAGATTGAGTTCAAAGGGTGACATTAGATGCTCCGTATTATTCTTATTATTCATATTATTGAATAATGCACATATTATAATCATGTGGATAAATTTGTCAAGAGGAAAAGAAAAACTCCCCGCCAAATGGCAGGGAGTTGAGGATGAAAAAACGGTTCTTTCTGGACCTAGGGATTGGGCGTGCCTTCGACGGCCACTCCAACCCAGGTGAAGACGTGCTTGTCGCTGACTGCGCCAGAAGCCACCCAAATCGGCTGACCCTGATCGTCAGTCCCTGCCTGGCGGACGGGGGTCACCCACCAGCGTAGAACATGCGCCACATTATCTTTCGGGCGGAAAGTGCTGGGGACGATATATTTCGTATCTGTCACATAATCGGTCAGGCGGCGGGTCTGGTCAGAGGTGACATCCTCCACCGTGATCTGGTAGGCCTCACCGTCACGCAGAACGCCCACGGAGGCCCATTGCAGGGTCACCACGTCATTTGCCAGGGTGAAGGCCGCTCCGTCCGCAGGCAGAAGCAGGTTCGGGGCGGGGTAAGGAGGCGGAATCGTCGCGGTTGGGGTCGGCCCCGGAGTGGCTGCCCGTTTACAAAGCGGAATCAGCAGGGACGATCCAATAAAAACGTTGTCGGTGGGTAATCCGTTGTATTCCTTGATCGCCTCTGGCGGCACCGCATAGTTCAGCGCAATGGTTGAAAGGGTATCGCCATCCTGCACTGTGATCGGGACCGTTTCGCAGGCATCCTGGGTGGCCTTGGCCGGCTCGGGGGTATTCGTCGCGGCGGCAGGAATGGTCGGCGTGGGGTACGGGATCTTCAAGACCTGCCCCACACTGATCGGACAGGTGGAAGCCAGATTGTTGGCGATGATGATGCTCTGAACGGAAATATTGAAGTTGAATGCGATCTGCGAACAGGTTCCATCACCCGCGGAAACCGTGTAATCGAACGGCGGGATGTTGGTAGACGTTGGAATCTGCGTGGGAATCAATGTCGCTGTGGCAGGCAGGGTTTCGGTGGGGGTAGCCGATGGTGTGGCCGTTTCTGCCGTTTCGAAGGTTCCAGGCGGGGCACTGGCGCGCAACGAGAAAAATACGATGGCCGCGGCTACGATGATCACCACCGCAATGACCCCCACTGCGGCCGGCAAGCTCAAAGTAACCACCGGCATACGGCTGGCCTGTACCGATTTCTCTACTTTCTTTGCGGCTTTCGGTTCGGGCTTGGCGTTGAATTCCGTACCGCACACGAGACAGCGCATTGCGTTTTCACTCAAACGCGTACCGCATGTGGGACAGACTTTTGTCTTATTATTGGGGTTGGATTCTTGGCTCATACGAAAAAAATTATACCATCGAACATTTATACGCCTTCGACGACCACCATGTTCGTCTTTGCGTATTTATGGCGTAATGCGCGCGCTGGGGCATATTCAGATGAATTCAGCCAGTTTTTCGCCTGTTCCACAGAGGGAAATTCGAGAATGACCAGCCGTTTTGCCTGCCACTCCCCTTCCAGAGTTTCATTCTGACCGCCCCGTGCGATGTATTTTCCGCCGTACAATTTCACCGCTTCGGGCGCTAATTTGACATATTCCTTGTACCCCTCAGGGTCAGAAACTTCGATATCCACGATCACATAGGCTGTCATTGAATTTTCCTTTATTATGCAGTTTGCGGCTTGGACAGTGTGGTGACAAGCACCTTGTCCACACGGCGGCCATCCATATCGACTACCTCGAAACGAAAACCGTTCCAATCAAAATGGTCTGCGGCCTGTGGGACACGCCCAAGCGAGGTCATTACAAAACCGCTTAACGTCTCGTATTCATCTTCATGGGGAAGTGAATCAAAGTTGAAGAGCTCTTTGAATTCGTCCACTTCCAACATGCCATCCAGCAACCATGAGCCATCCTGTCGTTGGGTGGCTTGCGGTTCCTCGAATTCCATCGCCCCGACGATCTCTTCCAAAATATCATTGATCGTGAGCAGACCTTGCAAACCACCGAACTCATCCACGACCAGAAGTAGCTCGGTATTTTTCTCTTTGAACAGTTCCAGCGCGCGCGAAGCGAACATGGTTTCAGGGATGAAATGCGCAGGCTTGAGCAGGGATTTCAAATCCATCTCCTTGCCAGACAAACTATCCACCAGCAGGTCGCGTGATTTGACGATGCCGACAATGGTCTCCAATGAATCCTGCCGAACAGGAAAACGGGAATACGGGCACCCAGCAATCTTCTCGCGGATTTCCTCGACCGTGTCGTTGATATCCAGCCAGACCACTTCCGTACGCGGGGTCATCAGCGAATAGACGCGTGAATCGCCGAGGCTAAAAATACCCTCGACCATATCCTGCTCCGCTTCCTCGAACACACCTGCCTGTGTACCCTGATCGATCAGCAGATGAATCTCCTCTTCCGTTACGGGCGGCTCGGAAGAAGGGTCCACCCCCATTAGACTCAAAGCAAAGTTTGTAGCCTTGCTCATCAACTTAATCAAAGGTGAAAATGCCTTCGAAATAAAGAGCATGGGGCCCGCCACAATCTGTGCAATCTTTTCCGGGCTGGTAAGCCCAAGTCGCTTCGGAACCAGTTCACCCAGCCAGATGGTGAGGATGGTAATGGCCAACACAACCACAACCAGTGAGATCGATTCACTAAACTCACCAATGTAGGGGACATCTTGGATTACCAGAGCCAGAGCCTCTGAAATAGTGGATCCACCCACAGCGCCTGCCAACACTCCAATCAATGTAATGCCAATCTGGACGGTGGATAAAAAAATATTGGGATCTTTGAGCAGCTTGAGAGCCAATTCTGACGATTTATTCCCTTCATTTGCCTGTTGCTGCAAACGCACCTTGCGGGAAGCAACCAATGCAGCTTCAGACATTGCAAGCAGTGCATTGATCAATACTAGAATCAAGATCAGAATGATTTCGTTGATAATACTCATGGTTTCCTTATTAACCGGGTACAGACTTAAAAACATAAAGCCGCGAAAAAGCCTCGCAGCAAAAGTCATCTTTTGTCAATTGGTTTGGGTAAAACTCAATAAATGGAGACGCAAAAAGGTCTATCGAAATTTCTATGGGGATTTCTGACATGGGGTTTTTTAAATTATTTTTCTCTTCTTCTATTGTAACTTATTGTTGTTTTTTCTTATCGATCTTCTTTTCAATGTCCTTCAAACGGCTGTCCATGCGTGCCTGAAACCTTGCCACCATGATCGGCACAACAAGAACTAGCAAAATCAGGGCACAGGTAAAAGCAAGCTCCAAAATGCTTATACGAAACATTATAACCGTACCACAATTCCCTTCCCTGCCCGTACCTCGCCAATCACCCAAACGGGCTGACCAAGTTCCTTGGCACGGGATTCAAACTCCATCAGTTTTTCGGGCGGGACGCCGAGCAGAAGCCCTCCGCTGGTCTGCGGATCGAACAAAAGCATTTGGGCAGGTTCATCCACCTCAGCATCAAAGCGGACATTTTCTCCAAAATGTCCTTTGTTGTCAAATGCGCCGCCGGGGAAAATGCCCTTTTCGGCATAGCCACGCGCACCGCTCAATAACGGAATTTTCGTATTCTCAATGGCGAGGCAAACACCGGAAGCCTGTGCCATTTCCATGCCATGACCGAGGAAACCGAAGCCGGTGATGTCCGTTCCGCCGCGCAATTCGAATTCCACCGCAAGTTGACCCGCTGTCTTATTCAGGCGTGACATCCACTCGATAGCTTCCTTGATGTGCTGTTCTTCGGCCTTTTCCTGTTTCAACGCAGTCGTCGTCACGCCGCCACCAAGGGGTTTTGTCAGCACAAGTACATCGCCGACTTTGAGTCCGCCTTTGCTGAGCATCTTACGCGGATCGACAAATCCGATCACGACCAACCCAAATTTTGGTTCCTTATCTTTGACGGTGTGTCCACCCGCAATGACCACACCCGCCTCGCGCGCTTTTTCCGCGCCGCCGCGCATGATCTCGCTTGAAATTTCCACAGGCAAATGATCGGGCAGCGCGGCCACATTCAACGCCATAAAAGGCTGCCCGCCCATCGCGTACACATCCGAAAGGGAATTCGCTGCCGCAATCGAACCGTATTCGTAAGGAGTATCCACAACAGGGGTGAAAAAATCCGTGGTGACCACAATCGCTTTGTCATCACTTAAACGCCAAACAGCCGCATCATCCGGGGAGGCAAGACCCACCAAAAGGTCCGGATATGCAGCGGGATCAAAAACATCCTTGATCGGACGCAGAACCTGCGTCAGCGCATCAGCGCTTAGTTTAGACGCTCAGCCAGCACACGCCGAAAGCGTGGTCAGGCGAATCTCACGTCCAGATTGTGGAATCGACATTGTGCTCCTAGTTTAAAGAAATGACCGTCGGCGAAAAACAACCGACGGTCATATTGTACCAATGATGTTGGGTTGATTTTACTGCGTCTGTAATGTCGTATCGGGCAAAGGCAGAATGAACTGATTACCGCTCGGGATGAAGATGGTCTGCACACCCGGGGCAAGTTTCAAAATATATTGATACTGTAACAACGTCGGTGTGAGCGAAGCAGAAAGCAATTGGTTGGCCTGTGCCTCAGCCTGCGCCTGAATCAAACGCGCTTCCGCTGCACCTTGCGCCGCGATCACCGCCGCATCAGCCTGACCTTGCGCAATCTGACGTGCCTGTTCGGCTTCATTCTTTTTCTGCTCAATAACATTCTTGGATTGTTGCGCCTGTTGTTCCGCGATCTGCTTCTGCTCGACAGCCGCTGCATATTCATCGCTAAAGCGGATATTGCGCAGAAGGAAGTCGGACATGATGATGTTATTGGCTTTCAATTTTGATTCGATCTCATCGCGGATTGTCTGCTCCAATTCACCGCGTTTGGTGCTGACCAATTCTTCCACGCCAAATTGCGAAACGGCATTGCGGATGGCCGCGCGTGCCACGGGCCGCACTACATTTTCCTCATAGCGGTTTTGCCAGGTAATATGTAATTGAATCAACTGTGTGGGGTCAGCCGCATAAATGACGGATGCGTCAACGAAAATCTGCTGTCCATCTTTTGTGCGCGCCTGAATCGAATCATCGCCTTGCACCGCACCCTCACTGCTCGTGGACGACATGGTATACGTTTGCTTGGCAATGGAGTATTTCTGCACGCTTTCAATAAACGGAATGATCCAGTGCAAGCCAGGCCCTAATGCTTGTGTGCGATAGCCATTTGGCTGAAAAGCCGAAATCACCACGCCATACTCATTGGCTTGCAGGAACACCAATCCTGCTCCAATTGAGGTCAATAAAATCGCGGCAACAAGCAAAACAACTACCAGCGAGCTTAATCCTTTTGCAGGTTGGTTGCGGCTGGCGCGCACGAAAATCATAATAAGCACACCGACAAAGCCGAGCCATGCAAAGGAAGCTAATCCCTGCAGTAAACTTGAAATATTCATGGTTCCTCCAAAAATGATGTTAATTCATTATAACGCTTGTTCATGCCCGCAAAGCGTGATAGCATCGCGGCATGCACACAGGCACAGGTCAAATCACAGAAATTTATCTGGATGGCTCCGCCCAAATGGACTGCCCGCCAAATTTGATTCCATCGCCGGGGCAGTATCTCCTCGCCCATGCCAGCGGATCTGATTCACCACTGCCTGTTTCTGTTTACTTCTACGACTCAGCGCCGAAAGGGTTTCGCTTCGCGCCGCCCCTGCCTTCCATCTGGACAATTGGAACAAAGTTAAACTTACGCGGCCCGCTCGGGCATGGATTTTCCATCCCAAGCTCGGCTCGCAAGGTGGCATTGATCGCCCTTGAAGGCTCGCCTGCCTACTTACACGGGCTGATTTCCATCGCATTGAAAGAGCAGGCCGAAGTTGTGATCGTATGTGAATCCGCGCCGAGTGATTTGCCCGAAGTGGTGGAAGTGCAGCCGTTGCGCGCGCTGGAGGAAATTTGCAAGTGGGCCGATTTCATCGCAGTGGATACCGCCCGCGAGACTCTGAATCAGATGAAGAAACTGTTCGAGAAACTGAATCAACTGTCGGCGGTGCGTGAAGCGCAGGTGCTCATTCGCGTGCCCATGCCGTGTGGAGGTCTGGCTGAGTGCGGGGTGTGCGCCGTTTCATCCAATAATCCACATGATTGGAAGATGGTTTGCAAGGATGGTCCCGTGTTTGAAATGAATTTTATTACGTGATGTTTGTACTTTGGCCTTCGTGACGCTTGGCACTACTCTTTATTGTAGGAAAACGACATAATGAGCATAGCGGGCAATCCCGCTAAATTATGTCCGACTTCTCATATAAATCTAAGGAGTTGTAATGGCAGCTAAAGGCTGGATCGAAGTTAGTGATACTTATTGTAAAGGATGCGAGGTATGCCTTAGTGCATGTCCGCAGGGTGTGATGGAACTTAACATGTCACACCTGACCCCGAAGGGCTACCACCCCGCGCACACGTTCAAGGACGGTTGCACGGGGTGTGCTATTTGTGCGCTGGTTTGCCCAGATGCGGCAATCACGGTTTATCGTGAAATAACAAAGGCTGCCGCGCCCGTTACGGCAACAGCATAAAAAAAGATGAAAGAGGAAAGATGTAAATTTCTTTCTTCTTTCATCTTTCTCTTTTGAACCACAGAAGAAACAATGGAGAAATAAATGCCAAAAGAATTATGGAAAGGGAACGAAGCCATTGCCGAAGCCGCCGTACGCGCGGGGCTTGAGGCCTATTTCGGCTACCCGATCACCCCTCAAACGGAAATCCTTGAATATCTTTCCCGCCGCATGCCCGAACTCGGGCGCGCTTTTGTGCAAGCGGAATCAGAACTCGGCGCGATCAACATGGTATACGGCGCGGCATGCACAGGTGTGCGTGTGATGTCGTCCTCTTCGAGCCCGGGGGTGAGTTTGATGATGGAAGGGATCTCATACATCGCAGGGACGGAAGTGCCCGCGGTGCTGGTCAACGTGATGCGCGGCGGACCGGGCCTCGGAAACATTGCCCCCGCTCAGGCCGATTACAACCAGGCCGTCCACGGCGGCGGACATGGCGATTATCAACCGATCGTGCTGGCTCCCGCTTCGGTGCAGGAAGCCATTGATTTAATGGTGCTTTCCTTTGACCTCGCTGAAAAATATCGCTCGGTGTGCATGATGATCCTCGATGGCTGCGTAGGCCAGATGATGGAACCCGCGCAAATGCCTGAAATGAGACCCGTCCATCGTGAGAACTGGGATTGGGCCACCAACGGCAAAATGGGCAAACGCGAACGGCGCATACTCTCTTCAATTTATATCGAACCCGCTGAAGAAGAGAAAATGAATCTGCGCCTGCTCAATCGCTGGCAAACGATCCAAGCGAACGAAGTACGTTATAAGGAATATTTCCTCGATGATGCAGAGATCGTCATTGTGGGCTTTGGCACGGCGGGACGTGTGGCTCTTTCGGCGGTGCGTGAAGCACGCGCAGAAGGAATCAAGGTTGGGCTTTTGAGGCCGGTCACTGTCAGCCCGTTCCCTTCCGAGGTGATTGAGCAGCTTGCGGGTAAGGTGGATGCGTTCCTCGTCACCGAGATGAATTCGGGTCAAATGCTGGAGGATGTCCGTTTGGCGGTGAAGGGCCGTGTCCCTGTTGAATTTTATGGTCGCCTGGGCGGCATGGTTCCATTCCCCGATGAAATTTTGAATGAGATTCACCGCATGGCAAAAAGCAAGATGGCTGTGAATGCAAATCCGCGTGATGCGTGGCTTGCGCGTATGGCCACTGCGTAAAGGACATGGTGAAAATAATGATCCCTGAAAATGCAGTTTGTGTAAGACCCGAAGGGTTTACAGAAACACCCACCCATTACTGTCCGGGCTGTACCCACGGCGTGGCACACCGCCTTGTTGCGGAAGTGCTGCAGGAAATGAATGTTTTGGATAAAACGATCGGTGTTGCGCCGGTGGGCTGTTCGGTTTTTGCCTACAATTATTTCGATACCGATTTTGTGGAAGCGCCGCACGGACGCGCCCCCGCGATGGCGACGGGCATCAAGCGTGTGCTGCCTGACCGAATCGTTTTTACTTATCAAGGTGATGGCGATCTGGCTTCGATCGGCATGGGCGAAATTGTCCACGCTGCCGCACGCGGCGAAAACCTGACCGTGATCTTTGTCAACAACGCCAACTTTGGCATGACCGGCGGACAAATGGCGCCGACAACATTACCCGGCATGAAGACCACTTCGTCACAGAATGGCCGCGATGTTGAAACACAAGGTTACCCGATCAAGATGGCTGAAATGCTCGCCACTCTCGACGGCGTTGGTTTCTGCGCACGCCGTTCTCTGCATGACGCGAAAAATATCCGCCTTGCGAAGAAGGCAATCCGCCTTGCGTTTGAAACCCAGGCCCGCGGACTTGGCTTCGCCATGGTCGAGCTGCTCTCCACCTGCCCGACGAACTGGGGCATGACGCCCGTCAATTCGTTGAAATTCGTAGAAGAGCACATGGTCCCTGCATATCCGCTGGGCGATTACAAGATCAGTGAAGCGATCAAGCAGATCAAAATTTAATGAGAATCGGCACATCGGGAATTGGGAATAGGTCTTCCCAGTTCCAATTCCCGAATCCCTATTCCCAGTGAACGGAGTGAACTAATGCAAAAAGAAATCATCATCGCAGGTTTTGGCGGACAGGGCGTTTTGTTTGGCGGTCAGGTTCTGGCTTATGCGGCAATGGATACCGGCAAGGATGTGACCTGGATCCCATCCTACGGACCTGAAATGCGCGGCGGCACAGCCAACTGCACCGTGGTCATTGCGGACCATGAAATTGGTTCGCCATTGGTAAAGAATCCACCTTTGGCAATTGCCCTCAACCTGCCATCCTTTGATAAATATGAACCCATGCTGGCAAGCGGCGGAACGTTGATCGTGAATCAGTCTATGGTGGATCATTCGGCACAGCGCAGTGATATCCATGCCATTTTTGTGCCATGTAACGAGATCGCTGAAGAGATCGGTGATAAGAAATTGATGAACATGGTCGCCATTGGAGCCATGCTTACCGCCCTGCCCGAGATCAAGATCGAAGATGTGGAAAAAGCGCTGGAAGCCCATTTGCCCGCAAGGCACAAGCACCTGTTGCCCAAAAATTACGAAGCCCTGAAGAGAGGCTTTGAGCATGCACAGAAGGAATGGGACAAAGTCCCTGCGTAATTCAACAAACGGTCAGCAGTAGAAAATAAATGACAAAAGTCCACCTCAACATCGAGGTGGACTTTTGTTTGAAAATGAACTCTCTTCTTATTTCTTCTTGAGCCACACACCGAAGATGGCATAACCGAGCAAAGTACCAACACCCATCTGGCTCATCGTGCCGAGCAGGTCAGTGGTCTGCCATTCCTGCATCACCTTATCGCCCTGAATCTTGCGCATGAAATTGCCGCCGATCTCCAGATTTTTATTCGTAGCTGCCGCACCCATAAAATTGCCAGTGTGTTTGCTGGTGGTGATGAAGCGAATGCTGACAATATCGCCTTCGCTGATCACATGCGTAAATTCCATGTTCATATTGCTGAAGGCGGCCTTCATGCCTTTCATGAATTCAATATACTGCTGCTTGTTGAAATGCATTCCGTCGCCGGTATAGGTAAAACCGTCGTCCAAAATTACATCCAATTTTTGCCACTCTCCGTTGAGGATGGCCTTCGAGACACTGAGTGCGACTTCCTTTTGTTCCATTTTATTTTCTCCTGTGGTGAATTTGAATTGGTATTACAGAAATCTAATCAAAGATAATGATTACGTTTCCAGGTGACGTTCCCAGTCTTCGGGCGGCGGGAAGATCGGAGTGTAAGGCAGTGAAGACAGTGGCTCTGCAAGCAGAGATGAGATCGAATTCATCCACGCCAGATAATGTGCAGATTTGAGATGCTCCTCATACGCCGCGTCATCGTGATAGACATCGAACATCGAAAATCGGGCAGAGTCATGTACCTGCTGCAAAAGCGCAAAGCTGACCAGTCCGCTCTCGCGCAGGCTCTCCCCTGCAAAGGGTGTCGTGACCGCCATAAACTCGTCCACGTGTTCGGGTTTGATGTGAATTGATGTAAGCCATGTGTTCATCGTTATCTTTTCCTGTTCTGTTACAATCAGTATAAGTGGCGGGTCAAACCCTTCCAAGAGCCCACTATTTTGTATGGTAGTTACCTTAAGGTGTGTATCGTGAACGCTTACCCAATAGATATACTCAATGAATACTGTCCTTCCCGCAAAGTGATGGAACTCATCGGCGACAAATGGACATTGCTCACATTGAATGCCATCGCACGCGGGATCAACCGTCACAATGCGTTGCTGCGTGAGGTTGGCGGCATCTCACAGAAAATGCTCTCCCAAACCCTGCGCGGACTCGAACGCAACGGCATCGTCACCCGCCATGTCTTTCCCGTTGTCCCACCACGAGTGGAATACGAATTGACCCCGCTGGGCGAATCGCTCAATGGCCCCGTGGTTGCCCTCGGAAAATGGGCGCAGGAAAATTACGCGCAGGTCGAAAAGGCGCGTGAGAAGTACGATATTGAATTCAAAAACGATGAAGAGGAATAAACTGGAAATCCCGCCTAATACGTGGGATTTTTATCTTTAAAACGGAGATTATGAAATGACAAAAAGAATCAACATTTCCTCAGGCGCAAAATGGGAAGATATTGTCGGTTATTCGCGAGCTGTCAGGGTTGGCAATATGATCGAAGTCGCAGGAACAACTGCGGTCGATGAGCGAGGCGAAATAGTCGGGGTGAACAATCCATATGAACAGACGAAATATATCCTCGCAAAAATCGAAAGTGCATTGATCGAAGCTGGCGCATCCATGAAAGATGTTGTACGAACCCGCATGTTTGTGACCGATATTTCAAAATGGGAAGAGATCGGCAAGGCACATGGTGAATTTTTCAAAGAGATCAAACCTGCCGCATCCATGATCGAAGTGAAAGGACTCATTAATCCAGAGTTACTGGTCGAAATTGAGGTTACAGCGGTACTATCAGAAGATAAATAAGAGAACTCACATGTACTTGAACACAGGAACTTTTCTTGTGTAAAATCAAGTATGGAAGACATCTCCCTTATTTTCATCGAACTTGGCGCAGCCATCATTGGCCTTGCACTGCTCACGCGCCTCGCAAGCCGTTTGGGGTTTTCAGCCATCCCACTTTATTTACTGGCAGGCCTTGCCTTCGGCAACGGCGGCATCCTCCCCCTTCAATTCAGCGAAGACTTCGTTCACATCGGCGCAGAGATCGGCGTCATCCTTTTGCTTTTCATGTTGGGTCTGGAATATTCAGGGGAAGAACTCGGCGAAAATCTGCGTTCAGGATTCCCCGCTGGCATTGTGGATTTTCTACTGAACTTTCCGCCCGGCCTGATCCTCGGCTTCCTGCTCGGATGGAGTCCGCTCGCCGCAGTCTTGCTTGGCGGCGTCACCTACATCTCATCATCAGGCGTCATCGCAAAAGTACTGTCCGAGTTGGGGCGCATGAACAACCGCGAAACGCCCACCATCATTTCCATCCTCGTGCTCGAAGACCTCATCATGGCGGTCTATCTGCCCATCGTGGCTGTGCTGCTGATCGGGCAGGAAATCTCTCAAGCGGTTCTCTCCGTTTCCATCGCGCTCGCAACTGTCGGCACAGTTTTATTCGTCGCCGTCAAATACGGAAAAAAATTCAGCAAGCTCATCGCGCATCAATCAGACGAAGTCATCCTGCTCACCACCTTCGGGTTGATGCTCTTCGTGGCAGGCATGGCACAGCGTCTGCAAGTCTCTGCGGCCATCGGCGCATTTTTGATGGGCATCGCCATCTCCGATTCCATCGCCGAGCGGACTCACAAACTGCTTGGCCCTTCACGCGATTTATTTGCCGCCATCTTCTTCCTTTTCTTTGGACTTCAGATCGACCCCGCCTCTTTGCCTCCCGTTTTGCTGCTTGCTGTTTCTCTGGGCATTTTCACCACGCTGACAAAGATCCTGACGGGCTGGTGGGCTGCCCGCCGCGCCAAAACAAATCCACTTGAAGCTTTTCGCGCAGGTGCGGCCTTGGTGGCACGCGGAGAATTTTCAATCGTCATTGCAGGGCTGGGAGTCAGCGCAGGCTTGGAGCCGCAACTGGGCGCACTCTCCGCCGCCTATGTTCTATTCCTCGCCATCCTTGGCCCGATCCTTGCAAGGTTTATCGAACCGATCTATTTGACATTCCACAAAGAAAAAGCTACTTCTTCCTAAACTCGATCACAACTTGCAGCCCACCCTCGCGCAAATTACTGGCGTGGATCGTCCCACCCTGTGCTTCGACAAGCTGCTTTGCAATTGCGAGTCCCAATCCCGTGCCGCCTGCACTGCGCGTGCGGGATTTGTCTTTGCGCCAGAAGCGGTCAAACAGATAGGGCAATTCATCTTCTGCCACACCAGGCCCATTGTCATTGACGAAGAGTTTCACTTCACTTGAAGTCTCTTCGAGCGTGAGCCATATTTTGCTGCCATCGGGAATATAACGCAGTGAGTTCCCGACCAAATTACCAATGACCTGTTCCATGCGCTGCGGGTCGAGTTCAGCAGTGTAATTACCACTCCCCTTTTCGAGCGCAAGGGAAATATTTTTTTCCTGTGCTTCGGCAGAGAACATATCAATCGTATGCTGGGACAGTTGAGCAAGGTCAACCGATTTTTTCTCAAAATGCAACTGGCGGGTTTCAGCGAGGGTTAACAGGCGCAAATCATCCACAAGGCGTTCGAGGAGATAGGTCTGTTCGAGAGCGAGCGAAACCACCTGCCCATCATCCGCTTTGTAGATGCCATCCACAATCCCTTCGAGGCGGCCACGGATCACGGAGAGCGGCGTGCGCAGTTCGTGGGCAATATCGGCGAGCAGGTCACGGCGTTCACGGTCATTGCGTTCGAGGGATGCAGCCATCTCATTGAAACTCTCGGAAAGGCTGCGCATGTCCTGTGGGCCTTCGCTGGAAATGCGGGTGCTGAGTTTGCCATTGGTCACTTCACGCGCGGCGTAGATCACATCTGCCAGCGGATTGACAAAGCGGCGCACCAGCAAGGTTGCGACAATCACAAGAAAGATGGATAACAAAAGGGAAATAACACTAACTGGAATAATAACTGCCCGCGCAATGCCCAGTCTACTCAATGGGGAGATCGAAGTAAAGACAAGCTGACCAACCATTTGTCCGTTCGCTTCCAGGTTCAATGCAAAGTCGTTGGGTTTAAGCTCATAGCTGGAACCTGTTGTCGAAGCAGAATCAGAATCACGGTCAAGAACGATGCGGTGTTCTTTATCCAGCAAAAGCGTATCGAGGGAACTTAATTCATCTATCAGATCGAAGACTATTTCACCCCATCCCAACTTCCATGACCGATGTAATAGCCTTCCAACGCGCCGCTAAAAGGAATGGAGATCGGTGAAGTTTGCGAAGTTAGAAATGAGCCCACAACTACAAGAAAAAAGATCAGGGATAAAAGCAAAACAAATACAAACACCCTGACCAGCAGAGACAACAAACGGATGCGGATCTCGCGGACGGATGAATACATGTTAGCCCTCAAATTTATACCCCACGCCATGCACGGTGATAATCAACTCGGCTGGTTCCAGTTTACGGCGCAGGTTGCGGACATGCGAATCAATGGCGCGTTCCAAACTTTCAAATGTGACTCCATGTGTGGCGGTGAGCAATTGCGCGCGTGAAAAAATACGGCCAGGCTGACTCATCAACGTGGCGAGAATTTCAAATTCAGTGGAGGTGAGCGGAACGGTTTTATCGGGCAGATGAACTTCGTAATGCGCGCGGTCGAGTTCCACATTGCCTGCGCGGATGGTGTCGTTATCAGGAGAATTTACAACCCGCCGCAGCACCACGCGGATGCGCGCCACCAACTCACGCGGACTGAACGGCTTGGTGATGTAATCATCTGCGCCGAGTTCAAGGCCAATGAGTTTATCGGTCTCTTCGACGCGGGCAGTGAGCATGATGATGGGCACATCGCTTTCGCGGCGAATTTCGCGGGTGACATCGAGTCCGTCCATCTCGGGCATCATCAGGTCAAGCACGATCAGGTCTGGCTTTTCACGACGCGCGAGGGAAAGTCCCTGTGCGCCATTACTGGCTGTGACAGTTTCGTAGCCTGCCGCCTTGAGATAGTCTCGGCAGATTTCCACGATCTGGGGTTCATCATCAACGATGAGGATTTTCTTGGGCATAAGTGAATTATATCTTCTCGACAATGGACGGCAGACGATCGACCACAAACCGTCGTCCACCGTCCACGGTCAATCGTCTATTCATACCTCAACGCTTCCATCGGATGCAGATTCGCGGCGCGATAGGCAGGGTAAAGACCGAAGAAAACACCAATTGCGAGAGCGAAAGTAAATGCCAGAAAAATGGAATCAGCCGTAATGACAGAAGAGATCATGCCTGTGGCTTTGAACACAAGCGCCAGGCCAACGCCAAACAAGATTCCAAGAATGCCGCCCAGTACGCTCAAGGTCATGGTTTCGATAAGGAATTGGGTGAGAATCTGATTCCTCGTTGCGCCGACAGCTTTTCGCAGACCAATCTCTTTGGTGCGTTCCGTTACAGAGACCAGCATGATGTTCATGATGCCGATGCCGCCCACAAGCAGGGATATCCCTGCGATGGCGCCAAGGAAGGTGGTGAGAATTTGAGTAACGGAGGTCAACGTGCTCAACAAATCTGATTGACTCAAGACGTTGAAATCCGCTTCATCGGAAGATGTAAGGTTATGGGCGCGGCGCAACAGGAATTTGATCTGTGCCGATACCGTATCCATCGCTTCGGTGGTGGTTACAGAGACAGAAATGCTGTTTACGATCTTCCTGTCATTATAAGTGGCGGTTGACCCAAACAATTTGTTATAGCCAGTCTCCAGCGGAATAAAGACCGCATCATCAGAGGAGACAAAACCAGAAGAGCCTTTCGGTTCCAACACACCCACCACTTCAAACTTTACGCCTTTAACCGAGATCGTTTTCCCAATGGGCGTCAGCCCGCCGAATAGATCCTCCGCGGTTTGGGAACCCAACACAGCAACCAAAGACTGCGACTTGTTGTCGCCGTCCGTCACAAAGCGGCCCTCGGCTACCTCGTAGGAATTGGTGGTTTGATAATCCTCCGTAACGCCTTTAACACTGACGGAAAAGCTCTCGTCTTCATGGGCCACCACATACGAGGATTGATAGCTCGGTACGATCGCGGCAACATTATCAGCCAGTGAGCGTTCGAGCAATTGATAATCTGAATAGTACAGATAACTCGCCTGCTGCGACTGTCCCGCGCTTGCGGGACCTGACTGTAATTTGCCCGGCGATACCGTTAATAGGTTCGAGCCATTGCTTTGAATGGAACTCGTAATGCTGGCGGTTGCACCTTTGCCGATGGAAAGCAGAGCCACCACCGTTGCCACACCAATGACAATTCCCAGCATGGTGAGAACAGACCGCATTTTGTTGGCACGCAAGGCACGGATAGCGATCTTGAAATTTTCTGAAAACAACATTTTGATATTCCTTATCTGCAGAGGCACGGTAACGTCGTGTCTCTACTCTTCCATACGCGGGGCGCCAGCTTTGAGGGGATTGCGATTCGCTTCATCTGAAACGATCTTCCCATCGGAGATCTTGATAATTCGATCGGTGTGGCGCGCCACATACGAATCGTGTGTCACCAAGATCACGGTCTGCCCGCTGTCTTTATGCAGGCTTTGGAACAAATCCATGATCTCCACGCTGGTCTTGCTATCCAATGCGCCTGTTGGTTCGTCGGCAAGCAGGATGGCTGGCTCATTGACCAACGCCCGCGCAATTGCCACACGCTGCTGCTGCCCGCCTGAAAGTTCGTTGGGAGCATGATGCGTTCGTTGCGACAACCCCACACGATCCAGCGCTTTCATGGCACGGTCATTTCGTTCCTTGCCAGATACACCAGCATAGGTCAACGGCAGCATTACATTTTCGAGGGCACTGGTGCGTGCCAGTAAATTGAATTGCTGGAAAACAAAACCGATCTTTCGTCCGCGGGTTTCTGCGAGTTTCGCTTCATCCATGTTTTCCACAGACACGCCGTCCAACATATATTTACCGCTGGTGGGTGCATCGAGACAGCCGATGATCGACATCAACGTGCTTTTGCCCGAACCCGATGGCCCCATGATCGCAACCATCTCACCTTTGTCGATGGTGAAGCTCGCGCCGTTCAACGCGCGCACCTCGCTATCACCCATTTGATATACCTTCATCAAGTTCTCAGTCTGGATCATTCTACTTTCCTCCGCCAAAAGGATTGGGGGCAGCGAAATCACTGGTATTCACCAATTGAAGGCGATTTCCCATAAACAGATCACCTGTCACAGCCACCTGATCACCCACGATCGATCCGCTGACCACATCCACCCGTTTCGTCGAACCATCGCTCTGGATCACCCAAACAAATTCGCCTTGTTCGTCATTTTGAATGGCCGCGATCGGCACGATCAATGTAGCCGAGGCATCGCGCACTTTGATAACCACATTCGCAGTGGTACCCAGCGGCAGGAAAGTATCGTCACTCACAGGATCCAACGTAACCCGAATGGTGTATTTCACCAACCCAGAGATATTCTCACCCACCGGGTTGATCGCCGAGACCTCACCCGTAAACAGGATGTCAGGCAACGCATCCAATGTGACCTCGACCTGGTTGCCCAATTTGACATTCGCAATATCTGATTCATCCACCTGCGTCTCGACATATAAACTGTTCATATCCGCCATGTTGACGGAAAGATCGCCCGCCGCCACCGTATCACCGATACGGTCGTCCACTGAAAGAACCTGCCCATCGAATGGAGCGACGACGCTTAAATTGTTCACGTTGGCTTGCGCGGAATCCACTTTTGCCTGTGCAGAGGTCAGATCACTCGCGCTCGGCTGTACCAGCACACCATATTCCGCCTGCAAAGCATCCAGCAATGCATCCGCTGACTGTTCGTAGGCGCCAAATGCCTTCATCGCATCAATGGCATCATCCTGGTCTTCCATCGATTCGCCAAACGCCTTCGCCAAAGATTCGAATTCAACCTGTGCCGCGAGAATTTCATCCACATAGTCGGCATCTTCTTTATCCAATTCAGCACGCAGGGAGGTCTTGAGCGCGGCGTAGTTGTAATCACCTGTATAACCAAGCAAGTCGGCGCGCGCCGTCCAGTAATAGAATTGTGCGTCTGTATTTGCCGCCAGCGGATAATCTTCGAGCGCATTGACCAGATCATCCCGCGCAGTAATGACATCGTCGAAAAGGTCATCGTCGCCACCGCCGCGGTTGTACGAGAGCGCATCCATCAAATCGACACGGGAGTCGTTCCAATCTTCAAAACCTTTAGAGGCATTCTCGATCGCGGAACCAACGGAAGAACCATCAGGGGCGATCAACGCCCGCAGGTTGGCTTGAGCAGTTTCCAGGTCCGCTTGAGCCGAGACGAGGCTTGCAGATGTGCTTTCGGGCTGCAAAGTCACCAGCACGTCGCCTGCCTTCACAAAATCCCCAGGCTGAACGTTCACAGATTCCACAATGCCGCCCGTCTTCCAATTGAGGCTGGCAAAAGGCTGGGCTTCCAAAGACCCCGAAGCCTCAATGGTCTCCTCAAGGTCAACAGAGGAAACCAGCGCTTCGTTTCCAATGCTGGCGGTTGCGTTCGCAGAATCTGCCGATCCAAAAAGCCTCCACGCCAAAATCCCCACGATCACGACCGCCGCAAGAATTCCCCAATTTCTGGTTTTATTATTTTTCAGTATATTTAGAATGGAACTCATTTCAATATCTCCTTTTATTATTTCCCCAAAGATACCTATCAAATGTGCAGAATTTGTGCAGAATTGCGGGAGAGAAATGGATGCTACAGAGTATCGTATAAATTGGTAAACAAAAGTTTTACTTTTCACTCTCAATTTTCGGCAAAAAGTTTACTTTATTATGATACAAGCGATAAAATAGCAGGTGAAGGTATTTTTTTAACACTACAGAGGAACCATGTCCAACAAGATCACAATCAACATCATTAATGCTTTTACAGACGCGGGAGAGGGCGGCAATCCCGCTGGTGTCGTTTACCCAGCCGATGAATTTTCGAATGAGGTCAAACAAAAGATCGCTGCGAAGGTCGGTCTCTCGGAAACGGCATTTATTTCAAAATCACAAAGCGCGGAATTCAAACTGGATTTCTTCACACCCAATAAACAGATCGCCCACTGCGGGCATGCCACCATCGCCACGTTCTCGTATTTGTCTCAGCAGGGAATCGTGAAAGGCCCAAAGAGCTCAAAAGAAACCATCGATGGAAATCGCGATATTTACCTGAAGGGTGAAGTGGCTTACATGCAGCAACTTGCACCGAAATATTTCCCGCTTCCCCACAAAAGCATCAGCGAACAGGATGTGCTCGATTCACTGCGTTTGCAAAAAACAGACCTGCTTGCAAGCCACAAGCCCATGCCCGTGAACACAGGCAATTCGTTCATGATGATTCCCGTGAAAGATGAAGCCACACTCAAATCGATCAACCCCGACTTGAACGCCATCCACCAGATCAGCGAAGCATTGGACTTAATCGGGTATTATCCATTCACGCTCGAAACACAGGTCCGCGGGCGCGATGCCGCAACACGCATGTTCGCACCGTATTACAGCATCCCCGAAGAAGCCGCCACAGGCATGGCGGCGGGTCCGCTGGCATGTTATTTGTTCGATCAGCTGAATATCAAAAAAGAAACGATGATCCTCGAACAAGGCAGGCTCATGCCGACGCCATCGCCCAGCGAAATTCTTGTTGAGTTGAAATTGGAAAATGGAAAAATCTCAAGCCTGCTCGCTGGCGGTAGGGCAAAG
Organism: Candidatus Villigracilis affinis; assembly: GCF_016705895.1. Taxonomy (NCBI): domain Bacteria; kingdom Bacillati; phylum Chloroflexota; class Anaerolineae; order Anaerolineales; family Candidatus Villigracilaceae; genus Candidatus Villigracilis; species Candidatus Villigracilis affinis. Next base: position 176,902 of record NZ_JADJKT010000024.1, read on the forward strand.
GTCACACGCTCGATCGAGATCGAGTTGGATTAATACACCGATGAAATTTGAAACCCTCTCAAACTTGACTCTCCCCAAGATCGGATTCGGCACCTGGAAGATCGGCGGCGACTCAACCGCCGACCCGAGTCTTGATTCTGTTTCGATGACCGCTCTGCGCTCCGCACTGGAAGTTGGCTATACTCACTTCGACACTGCGGAAATGTATTCGAGCGGACACGCCGAAGAATTGATCGGGCGCGTGGTGCGCGAGACAAAGACCAAACGCGAAGATCTGTTTATCACTACCAAGATTTCGCCAGAACATCTTAATCCAAAAGATGTATTTTCGTCCTGCGAAAAAAGCCTGCGCCGCCTGCAAATGGATTATGCCGATCTGTATCTCATCCACTGGCCTTCAACTGGAATGAAGCTTGAAGAGACCTTCACCGCACTGAATAAACTCGTCCGCGATGGGAAGGTACGCCATTTGGGTGTGAGTAATTTCAAACTCAGGGATCTCAAGAAATCGCAGGAGCTTTCTGAAACACCTCTCCTCACCAATCAAATACCCTACCGCCTGCCCGACCGCACCTACGTGGAAAACGGCGTTGTGGAATATTGCCAGCAAAACGACATCCTGATCACAGCCTATTCACCTGTAAAATTTCGCAACCTGCCCGTAAACAAAACCTTGCAAGCCATTGCCAATGCCCATTCCGCCACGCCGTATCAGATTGCGCTGGCGTGGCTGGTCTGTCAACCGCGTGTCATCACGATTCCCATGTCTTTCAAGCCGCAGCACATCAGGGAAAATTTCGAGGCAGCGGAAATCGTGCTCACATCGCAAGAGATCAGACAGTTGAACGACCTTTACAAATAAAACCTTCAATCGCGAATTTTCAATTTCAAATCCGCGGAAGCTTGCGGAAAGCAAAAACCATGCATAATCAAATCGCCCCCGAGATCGAAATCATCGAGATCACCGAAACGGAACTCGAGCCGCTCTATCGCATCCTCATCCACAACGATGACGTGACGCCGATGGATTTCGTCGTGCATGCGTTGACGACCTTCTTTTATCTCGGCACACCCACCGCCGCCGAGATCATGCTCACGGCGCACATCACAGGCATGGCTTATGTGCAGACCGTCGCCAAATCCGAGGCGGAGCGGCGTATCAACAAGGCCCACTTCGCCGCAGGGCTGGAAGGCTATCCGCTCCACTTTTCGATGGAGCCAGAGTAAAAATCTTTTATCGCAGAGGTCACAGAGATTCTTTACTTTTTCGCGATCTCCGTGGTGAAATCTCCTCCCAAATCCCTCTCAACAAATCCGTAGATTGCATGGAAAATAAATGTGGGATATAGTTGCACGAATTTATTAAAAAATTGGAGAACATTTTCATGGCAGGTATGACCCGCGGAAAAGGTCTGCTCGAACCCATGCTCGCAGACCTGCGCGCACAACGAGCGAATAAACTCATCCCCACAAATCTACGCAACGGCCGCATTCTCGATATTGGCTGCGGCTCCTTCCCCTATTTTTTGGCACACACAGCTTTCGCCGAAAAATTCGCGATCGACCAAATCCCCCTCCCCGAACAAACCGCCTCCGAGTTGAAGATCGAAAGCTTCACCCTCGACCTGGAGATCGAACCCCGCCTGCCCTTCGAAAACGATTATTTTGAATCGGTCACATTGCTGGCGGTCGTCGAGCATCTCGACCCCACGCTGATGGCCAAGCTTTTCAAAGAGATCTATCGCGTGCTCAAGCCCGAAGGCATGGTCATCCTCACCACGCCCGCGGCCTGGTCCGACGGCCTGCTGAAATTCATGGCACAGGTCGGCCTTGTCAGCGCCGAAGAAATCCACGAACATGCCTACGCCTACACCCTTCCATTGCTGGGCTGGTATTTCGGTCAGGCTGGTTTTGAAATGACCAAGACAAAGTTCGGCTATTTCGAATTCATGCTCAACATGTGGGCCACTGCAAAGAAATAATTTGAATCAGTTCGAAACGCTCACCCAGATCAATCTCGACGACCTCGTCTCATCCTTTGGGTGGCAGAGTTATCCCCTCCCCGCCAAAATTTTGCGATTCCTTTTCCGCAAACCTGCCGAGATATTTGCCCGTCACATGATGGAATACGACGACGTTACAGGCCTGCACGGCATCGACGAGGGCGGGCGCAATCTGCTGAATCGCTACGTCAAGGAGTTGCGCGTCATTCATGCGGACCGTGTGCCTGATTCAGCGTTTCTGGCATTATCCAACCACCCAGGCATGGCCGACACGGTCGCGCTCTTCGCGGCCTTGAATCGCAAAGACCTGCACATCATCGCGCTTGATCGTCCATTTTTGAACGCACTCCCCCACACAACCAAACAACTATTTTACGTTCACGATGATCCCGCCAGGCGAATGACGCTCGTGCGTCAGGTCAGCTCGCATTTGAAGAACGGCGGCGCGGCGCTCACCTTCCCCGCAGGTCACATCGAACCTGATCCCGAGGTGTACCCAGGCGCAGTTGACTCCCTACAAGCGTGGACAGACAGCGTCGGCGTTTTTGTACGCATGGCTCCCGAAGCGGCAATCCTGCCTGTACTGGTGAGCGGCGTGGTCTCTGCCAAATACGCCAATCACTGGTTACTGACAATTAAAAAGACAAAAGAAGAAAAAGAAAAACTCGCCACCGCCCTGCAATTGCTGGGCATGGTCATGTTCAACGAAAAACCAGTCACGGTCACTGTGCAAATCGGGAATCCGATTTATGTCAAAGAGTTGGGGACAAATGACACGGCAGTCATTCATCAAGCCGTTTTGGCAGAGATGAAGAGGCTGATCGAAAATCCAACCGCATAATTATCGGCAGGCAGGTATAGGTGCGACGCACTCATACCCTATGGTCTCCGCACCCTGTTGCTGACAATGGATGCCCCTGAAGAAGGCGAAGAGGCGATTTCTCCTTCAATCGGCTCATGGCCATCGTAGTGCATCAACTGCGGCCACTTCCAAATGATGAGCAATGTGCCGATGATACAGCCGATGCCTCCGCTGATCACTGCAAACGATGCGCCGAAAAACTGCGCCACCGACCCTGCTTCCATTTCGCCAAGCTGCGGCCCACCCTGAAAAAAGATCTGGTTGATGCTGGTCATCCGTCCACGGATGTGATCAGGCGTTTGTAACTGTCGAATCGTATTGCGGATGATGGTGCTGACGCCATCCGCCGCGCCTGTGGTGGCAATTGCCAGCCACGCCACGATAAAGGATCTGGTCAGGCCAAAGATGACCGTGGCAATCCCAAACACGATGACCGCCCCCATGAACATCGGTCCCTGTCTGCGGATCACCTTGACCTGTGAAATGACCAGCGCTACTGTCACAGCCCCCACCGCCGAAGCCGCGGAAAGATAGCCATATTCCACCACGCCGACCTTCAAAACAGTCGTGGCAATGATCGGCATTAACGTATTTGCTGAAGCGAAAAACGTCGCCACAAAATCCAACATCATCGAAGAGAGGATAATGGGCTTCTCAAGAATGAAATGAATGCCTTCCCGAATCGCGCTCACACTAATGCCTGCCGATTTCTCGGCAAAAGATTGCGGCACATCCCCGATCATGAAAAGCGCAAACAACACCGCTGCAAACGAGATCGCATTTAAATAATAAACCGCTTCCTGCCCAGCCCAGGCGATGACAAATCCGCTCAAGGCGGGGCCAAGCACAGAGCCGAACTGAAACGAAGTGAAGGTCATACTAAATGCGTTGGGCAGATCCTCTTTCGGCACAAGGTTGGGAATCAATGCCTGTCGTGAAGGTCCGTCGAAGGCGACGGCGATTGCCTGAAACGCGGTGATGACGTAAATGTACCAGATGGTGACCTGTCCAAATTGGGTGAGCAGTCCAAGAGTCAGGGCGAGAAGCGCGGCAGCACTTTGAGTCACGAACATCACTTTGCGCCTATCCACTGAGTCCGCAAGCGCCCCACCGATCAAGGAAAAGATGATGACGGGGAAAATACGGGCAAGACCGATGCCGCCAAGGGCGATCGGGTTCTTATCCAAATTACTGACATGCCAAAATAAAGCCCAGAGTTGCATCTGGGTTCCTGTGATCGAGATTAGCTGTCCGAGCCAAAGGTAGAAAAATTTTTTATGTTTGAGCGAGGGAGGAATATGCATTTGTATTTCCAGTTATCAGTACAGAAGGCAGTGAACAGTTTTCAGTAATCACTGCACACTGATCACTGTTCGCTGTTTATGTTCCCCAATCACGGAGATATAAAAAGTCATAGCCGATGGTGCGATTGCTGACCTTGGCAATCGGCGGCTGCATGCGCTTGAATTGATTACGACGAACGCGGGCAGTGACAGCCTTTACAAAACTTTCATTGAAGCCCGCTTCGATCGCCTCCTGCGGACTGTAGCGCTGGTCAATGAGCAGGTAGAGAAGTTTATCCACTTCGTCGTAAGTAAAGCCAAGTTCCTTTTCATCGGTCTGACCTTCCCACAGATCGGCGGATGGGGCTTTATCAATGATCGGCGCGGGAATGTTCATTGCACGCGCAAGCTGGCGCACCTGTGTTTTATATAGATCCCCTATCGGGTTCATTGCACTGGCCGAGTCACCATACATCGTGCTATACCCGAGCAGGATTTCCGTCTTGTTGCTTGTCCCAACAGGCAGCGCTTTGAATACTTCCGATTGGTCATAGAGCACGATCATGCGGACCCGCGCCATGATATTGCCTTTGCGCACACTGGATATCGTTGAATCGCGTTCGATCAGTGGATCAACCATCGCGGAAATATCAATCGTTTCACTCTGGACCTTGAACTGGTCAATTACCAATTGAGCATGTTCCAGCGAATCAGCAGAAGAAGTGCGATAAGGCAGGCGTAACGCCATGACGTTCTCTGCGCCCAAAGCCGCGACTGCAAGCGCACAGGAGAGCGCCGAGTCAAGTCCACCGGAAAGGTTGATAATGGCGCGGGACATTCCCACACGCGTAATTTCAGATCTTACGAAACCCGTCAAAATCTCACGGGCAAGGTCGGTGTTGATGGTGAGGTCAGGATTAATCACGGGCAAGGATCCTGTTCAATTCGTTTCTTGTGAGAGCCGTGCGTTCATCGCGTAAAAGCGGCAGACGTGCGCGCGTACGGCGGAGTTGATTCAAATCCAATTGGGTGTAGGTGATGGCTTCTTCATTGTACGGACCGTGCGCAAGCTCTTCGCCATTCGGGTCAAAAGCGGTGGCGCCACCCCAGAAGTGAAGTCCATCTTCGTAGCCGACGCGGTTGGCATGGGCGACAAATGAGGTGAACATGCTGGCGTAGGCCTTGGTAACGCGTTCCACCCAGCGGGCGGATTCGAGTTTCTCTTTGTCGTTCAAGCCACGCCCCGGTGAAGCGGACGAGAAAAGCATGATATCCGCGCCATCGAGCCAGAGCAGGTACGGAGGCGAGGCATGCCAGAAGTCCTCGCAGATGAGCATGCCCATGCGTCCGAAACGCGTATCAAATGCGCGGACCGAGTCACCCCACGCAAAAAAGCGGCCTTCGTCAAAAAGGCCGTAGGTAGGTAGGTAGACTTTGTGATGGACATGAATGGCTTTGCCGCCTGAAAGGTATGCCGAGGCAATGTAAAAGCGGTGACGAGAGTCCTCGTCTACGAATCCAATGACCAGGTCCAGATCGTGAGACGCTTTGAGGAGATGTTTGAAGATCGGGTCATCCTCTGTCGGCTTGTGAGCGGCCGAGGCGACCAGATCCTGCAATACATATCCAGTTAACGAAAGTTCGGGGAATACCAATAAATCGGTCTTTTCAGCTTTGGCCTGTTCGATGTACTCGAGATGTTTGGCAAGGTTTGATTCCACATCTCCAAGCCGTGTATTGATCTGGGCGAGGGCAAGGTTGAGTTTCATTGGACGAATCTTACCACGCTTGTCTGAAAATAAAATGCCCCAAGAGGTGGAAAGATTCGAATGATAAACGGTATCGAAATTCTTCCGCAGATGGCGCAGATTTGAAAAAATCACCATGATCTGTGGATGAAGCCATATTTTCAGAGTGCTCGGTGAAATCAAAAACGCGCCCTACTTGGACGCATCTTGTCTGGCGGGGAGGGAGGGATTCGAATATCACCTCCTCAATGGAGGTCACGGGGGATAAAAAAAGCCCAACCGATTCGGCTGGACTTTAGCGGGGAGGGAGGGATTCGAACCCTCGGTGGACCGGAGCCCACAACAGTTTTCGAGACTGTCCCATTCAACCACTCTGGCACCTCCCCATTTTTTGAAGCGGGCGAAATTATAATCGAAAAATTCCGCCCAATCTGTATAATCTGCGGATGGCCCCTTACAACTCCACGCTCTCATGCAATTCAGGGTAGTGAACCTCATGCATTTTCTGTTCCTTCAAAAGTTCCGTCAAAGTCATCGCCTGTTTCTCTTCACCGTGAACCAAAAATATCTGTTTGACACTATCTTTCACATTGAGGGCATATTTCATGAGCAAATCCTGCCCTGCGTGACCTGAGAGACCACCGATGGTGGCGACGTCACATTTGCGTTTGTATATTTCGCCAAAGATATTCACCTGCGGCTCACGGTCTGCCAGCCTGCGCCCCATTGTATTGGGCGCCTGCCAGGAAACGATGCAGATCGTATTCTTTGGATTCTCGATATTGTTGCGAATATGATGGACAATGCGCCCCGTTTCAGCCATGCCCGAAGCAGAAATAATCACCATCGGGTCGGTGCGTTCATTCAAAGCTTTGGATTCATCCACAGACTTGACATAAGTCAGCATTTTGAAATCCAATGCAGGGTGGCGTGCTTCCAACACAAACTGGCGGGTCTCCTCGTCATAACATTCAGGATGGTTTCGAAAAACTGCAGTGGCATTCACCGCCAGCGGACTATCTACAAATACTGGCACGTTGGGAATCTCGCGTTCAGACATCATCTCATTCAGATGATAGACCAGTTCCTGTGTGCGGCCAACCGCAAACGCGGGCACGATCACCTTTCCGCCGCGCTCGATTGTCCGCTTCACGACATCACGGAATTCAGTAAATGCGATCGCAGGATCACTATGGCGTTTATCACCATAAGTCGATTCCATAATCATATAATCAGCGTGATCAGGCAGAACTGGATCTCGCAGCAAAGGCAATTTAAATCTTCCAATATCACCGGAAAACCACAAACGGGTCTTCTTTCCGTTTTCTTCAATATCCAGCGAAATGCCCGCCGAACCGAGGATGTGCCCCGCTTCATAAAAACGGGCGATCACACCGGGAATCGGTTCGAACGCCTCGCCATAATTTACCCCACTAAACATGCCTGCAACCTGCTCGGCATCTTCCTTCGTATAAAGCGGCTCAATGGGTTCCTCACCACGCTGGGCGCGCTTCTTGTTCACATACTCCGCATCCGATTCCTGAATATGACCCGAGTCGGCGATCATCAGGCTGGCAAGCTCAACGGTTGCGTGCGTGGCAAAGATCGGTCCTTCGAATCCCTGCTTCATGAGGTTGGGCAGATTCCCCGCATGGTCAATGTGCGCATGCGAAAGGATCACTGCATTCACCTTGCGCGGATCGTGCTTGAAATTCAAATTGCGTTCGTACGTATCTGCACGTCTGCCTTGATACAAGCCGCAGTCCAGAAGAAGACGCGAGCCGTTGACTTCGATCAAATGCTGGCTGCCAGTCACAGTGTGCGCGGCGCCGTGAAAACTAATTCGCATTCCTGCCTCCCAATACTTTTAAGATCTGAGGTCCATATTTTTCCACACGTGATGGAGTGTCCTTCATCATGGCCGCCAACTCGTCCGCATCCTTTGGCGGATTTTCAGCCAACGCCGATAAATAAGGCTTCGGCAAGACGACATCTGACTCGACGCCCATTTCCTGCCCGGCGCTTTTTCTCCACAATTTCAATTTCTCCAGCCGACGAAGGAACGCATCATTCTTCGCCTCAACCTGTCTCCGCTCAACCAGTGGAGCAGACACCCCCTGGCGGATCGCCGTCAAAACCGCATCACCCCACAAATGGATCTGTTTCTCGCTCAAGCCTGCTGCTGAAAGATCCACCTTCTGCTGGGCCTGATTCTTCGATAATGTGATGAGCGTATCGTCCATGATCACTTTATAAAGTGGACGATTCAATTTCTCGGCTTCCTTTTCGCGCCATTTGCACAGATGCGCCATGACGGTCAACTCGCGCAGTGAAAGATCCTTGCGCCCCGAAAATCGCTCCCAGGATTCCCCATTAGTTTTCTGCTTGACCTCATCCAAAAGGCAGGCACGCATAAAATCATCTTTTGCAAATTCCCAGCGATTCTTTTCGCGCAATTCCTGTTCAAGGGCATCGCGCAGATTAAACAAATAATGCGTGTCCAACCGCGCATAATGGATCTGTTCCTTCGACAACGGGCGCGCGGCCCAATTTGCCTTTTGATGGCGCTTATCCATTTGGACATTGAATTTATCGCCGAGCAATCGGTCCAGGCCAACGGCGGGATAACCCAGCACACGCGCGGCATGCATCGTATCGAACAGATTCGCAAAGGAGAAACCGAAATCACGCCGCAGGCAGATCAAGTCGTACTCGGCGGCATGAAAGACCTTCTCGATCCTGGGGTTTGAAAAGATGGGAGCGAGCAGTTTCAAATCCCTCAATTCAAGCGGGTCGATCAGATAGTCTGTATGAGATGAGGTGATCTGTATCAAACAAACCTGCTCGCGAAACGCGTGCAGGCTGTTCGATTCTGTGTCGACCGCCACACGGCTTTGTGTGACGAGATCATCCATCATTTTTTGTAATACTTGCTTTGTGTTTACCCAGATAGGAGGCGGCAGAACGTTGGACATATTGACTGATTATAAACCTTCTACAAGCCGCTGAGGAATTAAATCCGTTGCCAGCTTATATCCCTTTCCCGGCGGGCGAATTCCCCTGCTTTCGACCCGCGTGTAACAGCGAGTCGTATCCATTTTGAAGAAAATAGCACACAAAAAGCACAATGATCGACCCCGGAATAAACTGAAACATGATTGTGGAGAGTCCCACTCTGCGTGCCAGCAGCCCAACCAACACATACCAGATCGGGCGGTGGAACAAATACGCAAAAAACGAAGCCGTGGAAATGGGAGCCCAGATTCGCCACCCACCCACATTGGTGCGGAAGATCCCCAACCACATCAATACCCAGCCGAGAATGTAAAAATCCACAGCCAGCAGGTAAAAGCCGTGGGTAATATCAACACCCGAGGCCAACGCCATGCGGAATACCAACACACCCAGAAAAGCAATCCCAACTTTGAAAGCGAAATGCAAATTGAAGAGCCATTCGCGAACCTGATGGAGACGCGCAAAATAAATGCCAGCCAAAAAGATGAAAAAATATTCGAAGAACCTGCCGTCAAGCAAACCTGTCATTTTGTGCAAAACGTAGGTCGCGGCAAAAATCACCAGCGACCAAACCGCCAATCCGCTGTTGGATTGGATGCGATAGGTCAGAATCCCGAACAGGAAGTAATAACTCACAACAACACTGATATACCAAAGCGTGAGCATCTGCTTTACGAAGGCCGGCGAGAAAATGAACTGGATGTTGAGCAGATACACCGTCAGGTCGAAGCGCTTCAGCGAATATCCCATCACAAAGATGAATAATGCGAGGGCAAACCAGTAGGGAGGGAAGATCCGCATGAATTTTGATTTTATGTAGGCCAGCGGCTCATGTCCGCGTTTTTGCATGGAAACTTCCTGAAAATAGCCCGCCAAAAAGAAAAATGATCCCAATAAAAAAGCGCCGACAAAATGCGAGATCGGACCCAACTCCACGCCAAAAACTTGCAATGAAAATACGTCGCTGTGAAGGATCAACAACAGGACGATGGACAATGCCCTCAGCGCCTCGAATTCCTGCAAGCGTTGTTTTCCAGCGCTCATAAATTCTTCTCCATTACCATGCCATCTTCCCCATCACTGTAATATCGGCTCCAGATCTCGGTCGTTGCGTAGCCTTCCTGTTCGTAGAGAGAAATCGCGGCAATGTTTGAAATTCGCACCGTCAGGCGCGAACGCGGCACGCCGAGTTTGGCTTCGCAGGCACGCAGCAATGCCCGCCCGATGCCGCGCCGCTGAAAGCGTGGATCAACCCCAATGGTGGCGATCCAGCCCCACCCTTCGCGCGGACGCGGGTCTCCCCCTACGAATCCTGCCATTTGGCCATCCACTACGGCTTTGAGTCGAATCACTTCGGGGAAGGTCAATACGGCGAATAAATCGAATAAAGGCCATGCATCCTTGTCGAAGCAGGCTTTTTCAAGTTTGCGAAGCGCGTTCAGGTCGAAAATGTTGGCGGGGACGATTTCCATAAAATAAGGTCTCTCTTGCGAGAGACCTTATTTTATTCCATTTATGGATTACAGGCGAATTACTTGGTGCCCTTGCTAAGGAAGTTATCCATCATACTGGTGAATTCCATCGGGAAGATGTATTTGGTGGAAGGACTCATGCCCATGGCCTTGAGGGTTTCAAAGTATTGCAGGGTCATGGTCTTCTGATCAATGGTCTTGGCCGAGTTGTAGATCTGCTCGAGGGCTTTCGCAAAACCTTCGGCGCGCAGAAGCTGGGCTTCGCGTTCACCTTCAGCCTTGAGAATGGCAGACTGCTTTTCACCTTCAGCGCGAAGGATGTTGGATTGTTTTTCACCTTCAGCTACGTTGACGGCGGCTTCGCGTGTACCCGTGGATTCAGTCACCACGGCGCGGCGGATACGCTCGGCAGACATCTGGCGGTTCATCGCGTCCTGAACATCACGCGGAGGGATGATCTCGCGAATTTCAACGTTGGTCACTTTGACACCCCAGCGCTCGGTGACTTCATCGAGGCGGGTGCGGAGCATGTTGTTGATGTGTTCGCGCTCGGAAAGCACATCATCGAGGGGGATACCACCGATCACCGCACGCAGGGTCGTAGCCGCAATACCAGCCGCGGCAGATTCAAAGTTACCTACCTGCAAGACCGACTGGGCGGGGTCGAGTACCTTGTAATACCACAGGAAGTCAATGGAGATCGGGGCGTTATCTTTCGTAATGGAGGTCTGATGAGGAACCTCACGAACTTGTTCGCGTAAATCCACTTTGACAGGGCGGTCAGCGCCGGGGATGAGCAGAACTACACCCGGTCCTTTGGGCTTATCCAAAACGCGCCCCAAGCGGAACACAACGAGACGTTGATACTCTGGCACGATGCGAAGGAAATTGAATGCCAAAAATACAACAACGCCTACTCCCAGACATAAAAATAAAGCACCTACCGAACCAAGAACGCCATTCATATGTTTTCTCCTTTATGAAATGATTATTTGTTTTTCCACAACCAGGGTAAAACCATCCCGTCGAATTACACGGACATGGCTCCCAGCTGGAATTTCAGAATCGCTGCGTGCTGACCACATCTCCCCAGCAATGTACACGCTCCCATCGCTATGAATGGCTGACTTTGCCTCGCCGACCTGGCCGACAAGCGCCTCAAGGTCATGCGTAGGCCTGCGCGAAATTGCCTCAATGGCCTTACGCAGGACAAACCACAGGAAAACAGACACCAACCCGGAAGAGATCAGGGCAATGATCGGGTTCACAGAAATGAGGCTGCCATCTTCGCTGGCAAACAAAAACACCGAGCCAATCACTACCAGCAAAATGGAAAGCACCAGATAAAGGAGGCTTTTTGGCTTTCGAATGGCCTGAACGAACGGCACAATGCTCAACAACAAGATGACCAAAGCCCACCAGTTTATTGAGAGGTTGTACAACGCATACCCAACCAGCACAAAGCAGAATAAGGCGCCGATTTCCACTACCCCGGTCCCCGGGGTGGCCACTGCCATGAACACAAGCACAATTCCTGCAAGAAAGATCAGATAGGCAACATTTGGGTCGAGTAAAAAGTCCATTGTTCCTCCAATTGATTATACAACAAGAAGCAAAGGTTTCGATTCGGTATACGGTAAATGTCATGTTAAGGTTGCGTCGGACTTTGAGGCAAGCGGTTGTATAATACGCCCTAGTAAAAACCCTTCCTAGGAGTCCGAGTGAAATTCCAAAAAATCTGTGTAATTGGGCTTGGCTACATTGGCCTCCCCACAGCAACCACATTTGCCGCGCACGGAATCAACGTTCTTGGCGTGGACATCAACCAGCAAATCATCGATATCCTTAACAAAGGTGAGATCCATATCCACGAGCCAGGCTTGCGCGACGGTTTGAACAGCGCAATTCAATCGGGAAAATTCAAAGCCGCCACCCGCCCCGAAGAGGCAGATACTTTTATCATCGCCGTCCCAACCCCCTTTCAGAATGATGAATTCGGTAAATACAACGGGACAACCTACAAACTGGCCGACATGCGCGCAGTGATCTCTGCCGCTGAATCCATCGTGCCGTTTTTGCGGAAGGGAAATCTTGTCGTGCTTGAATCGACTTCTCCTCCGCGCACCACAATCGACCTGGTAGCCCCCATCCTCGCTCGTTCCGGACTTGAAGCTGGGCGCGACTTCCATTTGGCATATTCTCCCGAAAGGGTTTTGCCCGGACAGATCCTGCGCGAGTTGATCGAGAACGCACGCGTCATCGGCGGCGTAACCCCCGAATCCGCCCAGGCGGGCCATGAGCTGTACTCGATCTTCGTCAAAGGCAAGATCATCGAGACCGATGCCACCACTGCAGAAATGGTCAAATTGATGGAAAACACCTACCGCGATGTGAATATCGCCATCGCCAATGAATTCTCGCGGCTCTCCGATAAATTTGGCATCGATGTTTGGGAAGCCATTTCGCTTGCCAATCTGCATCCGCGCGTAAAGATCCTAAACCCCGGCCCCGGCGTCGGTGGTCACTGCATCAGTGTGGATCCCTGGTTCCTTGTCGAAGCCGCACCCGAATTGACCCAGCTCATCTACCATTCAAGGCAGGTAAATGACACCCAGCCGCATTTTGTGGTGGAAACGGTCAAACGTGCCATGGGCACACTCAACGGAAAACGGATCGCAGCCCTCGGCCTCGCATACAAACCTGATGTGGATGATCTTCGTGAAAGCCCGGCAACTGAAGTGGTGCACCTGCTTCAAAAGGAAGGCGCACAGGTCAGAGCTTGGGAACCGTTCAAACCCACTGCGCAGATGGAAGGCATTAATATGGCGGCCACTTTTGAAGAAGCCATCAGCGATGCCGACACACTTCTTCTGCTGGTAAAACACAAGGAATTTGCAACGCTTGATCCGCACGAGATCGCCGGAAAGACCAATGCCAAAGTTATTGTCGACACGGTCAATGGCTGGGACAACGCCGCCTGGAAAAACAACGGCTTCAAGTTCTTCCGCATCGGCGACAACAAATCGAATTCATAAATTGACCACAAGCCCGTCAAACTATTAAAAATCCTAATCTTGTGTTGAGGCACTCGAAACATTGAAAATTCTTTCCGTTTTTGGAACCCGTCCCGAAGCCGTGAAAATGGCGCCAGTTGTAAAACTTTTGCAAAAAACAGCAGGGATCGAATCAAAAGTCTGCGTTACAGCCCAGCACAGGCAAATGCTCGATCAGGTGCTAAACCTGTTCGAGATCCAGCCAGATTACGATCTCGATCTGATGCGCGACAATCAGTCTCTTGCGCAGTTGAGCGCAAGCATCTTCACTCATCTCGATCCCGTTCTGGAAGATTTCAAACCCGACTGGGTGCTCGCACAGGGTGACACAACCACCGTTGCCATTACCTCCCTTTTATCTTATTTTCGCCGCATTAAATTTGGTCACGTGGAAGCAGGCTTGCGCACCCACGACAAGTGGCAGCCCTTCCCCGAAGAGATCAACCGCCGCATTGCCGGCGTCACCGCCGACATGCACTTTGCCCCCACTGACTGGTCGCGTGATAATTTACTGCGCGAAGGCGTGGATGAAAACATCATCAAGGTCACAGGCAACACAGTCATTGATGCTTTGCAATTCGTTTCGAAACAATCCGAGCCGCAAGAGATCACGCAACTCGTGCAGGAAAAACTGACTTCCTCCAAACTTATCCTCGTCACGGCACATCGCCGTGAAAATTTTGGGAAACCCATGGAAGATATTTGCCATGCCCTCAAAGAGCTTTCACAGGAAGCTGGCGTGGAAATCGTCTACCCTGTGCATCTGAACCCAAATGTGCAGGAACCTGTGAACAGGATTCTCAAAGATGTGGATCACATCACCCTCCTGCCGCCTCTGGACTACCTGCCGCTTGTTCATTTGATGAAACATGCCACACTCATCCTGACAGATTCGGGCGGAATCCAGGAAGAAGCCCCTGCATTTGGAGTGCCAACCCTCGTTTTACGAGATGTCACCGAACGCCCGGAGGGAGTAAAAGCGGGTACGCTCAAACTTGTTGGAACAGAGACCAGTCACATCGTCGAAGAAGCGAAGCGATTGTTGTATGACAAATCCGCCTATGCTCAAATGGCCAAAGCTGCCAATCCATATGGCGATGGACACGCAGCAGAGATGATCATCCAGGCACTGTTGGAAAAATAATCCCAATTCCGGTGATGGAAGACCTCCTTTCAATTTCATTTTTGGAAGATAGTTACCTGTAATGTGAAAAAAAGAAGTTTGTAATGTTACACGAAAAATTTCTGAGTATAATGGAAACAGGAAAAAAAAGATGTTGCGCCGATCATTTGCTGTAGTGCTTGCTATTTTCTTGCTCAGTACCAGCTGGGGACCTGTTCGCGCACAAGATCAAGGTTCAAAGTATTTTAGCGAGACCGGACACAATGTAAAAGGGGAATTTCTGGTCTTCTATAACAGCAATCCCAACGCCCTGTTCCTTTATGGCTACCCAATCACCGAAGAATTTGTTGACAAAAGCAACAAGACTGTTCAATATTTCCAGCGCGCCCGCTTTGAATATGACCCGAATCAACCTGCAGGACAGCGGGTACTGCTGACACAACTTGGCCGTCAGACCTTTGTCTCCACCGGGCCGCTGAACGTTGCCAACACGCTGGCATGCCGCACTTATTCTGAAACTGGTTACGCTGTTTGTTTTGCATTTCTTGAATTTTTCGATCAATACGGCGGGGTCACCCAATTTGGGTATCCCATCTCGGGCTTTGAGTATCACGAGAACAAGATCGTGCAGTATTTCGAAAAAGCCCGCCTGGAGTGGCAGCCTTGGAAGATGGAAGGTCAGCGCGTGGTGGTTTCAGACCTGGGCCGCATGTATTTCGATACTCTCGGCGAAGACCCTGGCCTGCTCTCCCCCGTCAAGCCGCTGAACAACACCACCCAGGATGTGATCAGTTTACAGGTGCGCGCCTTCGTTTGGAAGGCCGTAACCCTCTCCAGCGATTCTCAACTGGTCTTTGTTATCGTACAGGACCAAAACCTGCAGCCCATCGCAAATGCGACCTGCTCCACCATGGTCCACTGGCCGGATGGCCGCACAGAGACTGTGCCGCTGAACACCAACACGAACGGCGTGGGAATCGTGCCGCTTTCATTCGTCAGTCAGCCTTATGGTAGTTTGATCTACACAGACGTAGCATGTTCTTTCGGAAATCTAAGCGGAAAGACCACGACATCCTTCAGGATCTGGTACTAATCTTTCAAAAATTTGTAACACAAAAAGAAGGCGCTCTAAAAGGAGCGCCTTCTTTTTATTGTCAAGGAATGGGTGTTCCCTCAGCGTTGATGGTCACAGATTTGACCAAAATAGTATTGCAGCCCATATCCGTCATGAAACCGAGATAACTTCCATCGTTGTCAAAAAGATCGATCTTTAATATTTCCCGCCCGCTGATCGTCACATGATTCCATTTGCTGATCTGCGTCAACTGCTCAAATATCTCTGTATTGAGTGGGACGATATGCAGGAGGTTGATACTCCCGCTTGGCGGCACCCCGTCCCAGTGATAGAAGAATTTGTGGGCAAACACAGTCGTATCCACTGCCTCTTGTGAGGCGAAATCGCCCGTCGTCACGAGAATGTCATGTGACATAAAGGGTGCGCCCGAATCGTACCAAAGCGAAACATGGCGGACGACTCCCGTGAATGTGGTGTCTGTGGAATATTCGTAGGTGACATTCCATGTTCGGCTGTCAGGCATTGAGATATTGGTGTAATCCGGGGAGAAAGTCATTTCTTCAAAGGGCGGCCTCCCTGAAAGATCCACCCCACAGGCTGTGATAAGAAAAATACATAATATAAAAGGCCACATTTTATTCATGGCCAAGTTATTGTTCCCCTTTGAAATACTCCACCGTGGATTGCCCCACTTGATTGACGCCTTCGCGTAAGACCACTTTCGAGACCGTCATAAAGATGATTCGAATATCCAGCCAGAAAGACCAATTATCAACATACCAAACATCCATGCGGAAACGGGATGGCCAGTCAATGGCGTTTCGTCCGTTGACTTGTGCCCAGCCTGTCAGCCCGGGCATTACATCATGCCGACGCATTTGCTCAGGTGAGTAAAGCGGGAGATAATCCATCAACAGCGGGCGCGGACCGACAAAGCTCATCTCGCCGCGCAGAATGTTGAAGAGTTCGGGCAATTCGTCTAGCGAGAGAGAGCGGAGAATCCTGCCAAAGCGTGTGAGCCGCTCGGCGTCCGGGAGCAGGCTTCCGTCACGGGCGAAGCGGTTCGTCATCGAACGAAATTTATAAATGTGAAATGGACGTCCCTTGTAACCTGGGCGCTGCTGTGTAAATAAGATCGGCGATCCGATAAAGATGCGGACGAAGATCGCAGTGAGAATCAAAACAGGGGAAAGAATGATGAGGGCAATCAGTGCGAAGGTTAGATCGAAAATGCGTTTACTCAAAGGCATGTTCGTATTATAACCAGACTTTGGAAGTGTCTAAAGTTTATGGTATATTTTGCACAGGAGTACAGCAGCCATGAATGAGCGAATCCTAATTATCGAAGATGACCAGGCAATTCTCAAACTTTTACAACGAGGCCTGGCTTATGAAGGTTATACCGTGGACACGGCAACCGATGGGCGCATGGGCTTGATCGCCGCGCGCGACCACACCCCCGATCTGGTCGTTTTGGATTGGATGCTGCCCGGCATGGACGGGCTTGAGGTGTGCAACCGATTGCGAACGGGTGGTTCGATCCCGATCCTGATGCTGACTGCAAAAGATACCGTGCAGGACCGCATTCAAGGGTTGGATGCGGGCGCGGATGATTACATGGTAAAGCCATTTAATCTCGACGAATTGCTGGCGCGTGTGCGCGCCCTTTTGCGCCGAACACAACCCGAGCGAATCCCTGTATTGAAATTTGCAGACCTTTCACTTGATACCGGTTCACGACAGGCCGCACGCGGAACCCGCCTTGTGGCGTTGACCGCGAAAGAATATGAACTGCTTGAATTATTCCTGCGCCACCCCAAGCAGGTGCTAACGCGCGAAGTCATTTTTGACCGCGTGTGGGGCTACGATTTCGGCGGCGAGAGTAACGTGCTTGAAGTATATATTCGCTATTTGCGCCAGAAATTGGAAGGCGAAGGCGAGGCCCGTCTCATCCACACCGTGCGCGGCGTGGGATATGTAATGCGGGAAAATCCGTAACTGATAAGCGGCAGCGTGACTGCCGCTTCTTTTTTTCACAGAGAATTTCTCAGGTTATCCTAAACTCGCAGGATTAAACTTTTCCCATGTCATTGCGTCTGCGCCTCACCCTTTTATATTCCACTTTCATGAGCGGCATTCTGCTCATCTTTGGCGCGGCAGTGTACATCCTTGTCAATGTGATCCTGCTCAATCAAGTGGATACCATGCTGGCGGGCGTGGTGCGCGATATCACACAGGTGACCAAAGTCAACCCGATGGGCGAACTGAATTTGATCAGTCTGCCCCCGCTCGATATGACTTCGAATGCGTATGTGCAAGTATGGGGACCCGACAACAAGATCATCGCAACTTCTCCCAGTATCGGCACATTGACCAAACCCCTCGATCCATCTGGACTTGAATCTGAACTTGTCATGTACAAAGATTCCTACCTGAATGGAGCCCACCTGCGGGTGTTGAGCGTTCCGCTCAAAGTTGGAGAGCGTTTCATTGGCACACTGCAAGTCGGCGCAAGTTTGAGCGTGGTCGACGCCACGCAGGGCAATCTGCTTTCAATGATGGCGGCGATTTCAGTGGTAGCCGTTTTGCTGGCGGGGTTTGGCTCGTGGGTGATACTGGGACGCGCCCTCTCCCCTCTCGAAGCCATCACTGAAACCGTCGATCAGATCAACCGTGCCGACGATCTATCGCGGCGCATTCCGTCACAGGAACGCTCCGAAGATGAGATCGGCGAACTGATCACTTCGTTCAATCAAACACTCGAACGTTTGGAATCGCTTTTCACTTCGCAGCAAAGATTCCTCGCCGATGTGAGTCACGAACTGCGCACGCCGCTCACCGTCATCAAAGGCAATGTGGATCTGATGCGCCACTTCAAACAGGTGGATGAAGAATCTCTCACCAGTATCGATCAGGAAGCGGGCAGGCTCACGCGCCTCGTCGGTGGTCTGCTCATGCTTGCGCAAGCTGAATCGGGAAAACTCACGCTTATACTGAAACCCGTCGAACTCGATCTTTTGCTCACCGAAGTTTTTACTGAAATGTGCGTGCTGGCTGGAAGCAAAGTGCATGTCCACCTCAACGAGATTGATCAGGTGATGGTCAACGGTGACCGTGACCGCTTGAAACAGGTATTATTGAATTTGGTTGCGAATGCGATTCAGTATACGCCGCAGGGCGGGGATGTTTTCCTCAGCATGAAGAAGATCGGCGACCAGGCGCGCCTCATCATACGGGACACAGGCCCGGGCATCCCAGCAGAGGATCTGCCCCATATCTTTGATCGTTTCTACCGTGCCGAAAAATCGCGCACCCGTTCCACTTCCAGCGGATTTGGGCTGGGCTTGTCCATTGCGCAATGGATCGTGGAAAATCACGGCGGACAGATCAAGGTTGAATCAAAAGAAGGCAAGGGAACAACGTTTGTAATCTGGTTGGGGGTTGTAAAATAGTTTGATAGTTGGGGGAATTAAGGCAACCCGAGTCTCTCGTGCGCCTGACGGCATAGACTCGCTCCGTATTTCTCATACCATTCAGTGACAGCATTGCTCACGGAAAGTCCATTGCGTGCATCTTGATAGATGGGAACGCCATATTGAATGTATCTTTTCGTTTGAGCGGACCAGGCCCACTCGGCGCGGCTGATGATACCGATACCGCCGTTATAACCTGCCATTGCAAGACGGGCGTCTCCCCCGCCAGCATTGAGCGACCTGAGAAGATAGTCCAGCCCGCGGGCGGCATTGGTATCGGGGTCGTATGGATTATCCGCGGTGTAAAAGTGAAACGGCATGACCTGAAAGAGTCCCATGGCCCCGGCGCTGGATCTTGCGCGAGGGTCTCCACAGGATTCGATCTGCATGATGGTGGCAGCCAGATTCGGGTCCAGTTGCGAAGCGGCCGCCCATTGGATGATGTTTCCTGCCCAATACTGAATCTCAGGCGTGAAGATGGGAGAAATGCCGGTTGATGCGGCAGGCGGCATTTCCGAATTTACAGATGGAGCGGGATTCGTTTTCAGGGCAAGCGAAGCCAGCAAGTAACTGATGAGGATGACTGAAAGCGGAACGATGGTAAAACCAGACAAACAGCCGCTCCCTTGTTCCTGCGGGGACGCGGCTGTTTGCCGATCATTTTGTGATGTGCGAGCGCGGGGCATAACTATATTCTCTTTTCTGGGTCTCAAGGACCCGTGCTCGAAAATTTATTTATTTGGTTGTGTCATTTCGGCGGAAGCGTCGCAACAAACTCCATGGCGGTTGATATCCATTTTTCAAGCGATTGTTTTGTGCCACAGCCTTCCTGCGAAACCATGACCCATCCTGTCATTGGTTTGCCTGTGATATCGAAAGGTCTGGCGCCCTTCTTTTTCAATGCAGTGGCATACTGTTCCGCTCCCACGCGGACGATCAAATATTCTTGATAAACACCGATTGCCATATTGCCATCCACAATGAAGCCGATGCCGCCGAACATTCTTTTCTCCAATGCGATCGGCAGAAGTATTTTTCTGATACGGTCCGCTAATACTTCATCGTAGGACATGACTCAATTAGGCGTCGTAGTGACGGGTGGAGCTCTCTGAATTGCGGGCTTCGTATGAAATAGGATGATACGTGGGCTCGGGCGGGATAAACGAAGTCTGCGTGGAATTGACCGTTGGTTTGGGTGCGGGACGGAAGTTTGTTGTACTTGGGCTGTTCGCCGGACGGGCAATTTGAGAGGCTGGCCGCAAAACAGGCTGGTTCACAGGCTGATTGTAGGATGAACGCTGCGGCTGTGAGTTTTGCTGGTAGGCTGGGCGCGGCTGGGGGTTGTTGTAATTAGTGCGCTGGGTTTGCGGTTGGGATTGATATTGCGGCTTATATTGAGCAGGCTGCTGCTCGGCGGTGGTAAACAGGCGGTCACCAGCGAGGGAGAATGTGCCGATGATCAGCAAACGCACCAGCCAGACCATGACAGCTACAAAAATGGGAACCACTTTGGCAAGCTGTTCAGGGCTGAGTACCGCGCTGGACTGCAGGTTGGTGTTCTTTGCCACTGCAACGGATACGCCCCACCAGGTCAGGGTAGCGTTGAAACCTGCGGCTAGCAACCATGCGCCAAAGAGATAATAAACTTCAGCGGGTTCATCACGTCCCTGCTCGGGGGTGAAGATGCGGGCAATGCCTGCAAAATCGATGCCGCAGAAGGCTACAGCGAGGATGGTTGCCCAGCGAAAGCCAGCGAAGGTAAGGTCACCGAGCATGTCGCGCAGGGCGAATTGGGTGGTGCTGAAGTTGAATACTTCAAAAGCCAGCAATGCGCCGATGATCATCATCCCCCAGGCGGCGCCACGGTTGAATTTTCGGTTGCGAATAAAATTGTTCCAGATGGTTTTCAAGCCATCGCCGAGATTGCGTTGATAAGTTGCCATTTCGACCTCCATTTGGTTAGGTAGGCCGAATTTTAGAACACATGTTCTAGGCTGTCAAGGGATTTATTAACGAAGATTTGGCAGATATTTCTCGTTCATACTGGCCATGTGATGTTCCACGTGGCCGACGAGCATGTAGACTAAGGCCTTTGCGCTGATAGCCGCCCCGCTGGCGGTGCCGATGCGGTTTAGCGCCTCTTCGCTCATATGGCTGACCGCAAGGATGTTGCCACGGCGCAGGAATTCGAATTCAATTAGCAAGTCAACCAGCGGAAGCTCATCCGCGCCAGATTCGCGGACGTAGTCATCCTGTTCGAAGCCGGGCAGAGACGTCTGGTCGTTACGAGAGATGCACAGCAAACGGTAGGAGAAGACGCGCTCGACATCTATCAGATGGCTGACGATCTCTTTGATGGACCATTCCGCAGGTCCAGTGCGGAAGCGGGCTTGTTCGTCGGAAAGATCCCCAAGTGCGGCATTAAGCTCATTGATCTGGATAGGCAGGGCGGCAATGACATCCCCACGCTCTGTGGCTCGTTGGATATAGTCTGAATAAAAAGAAGCGTACTCTTCGGGAGTTGGGGGTGTGAGCATCATTTGATCTCCTGCAGGCAAGAAATATTTTACTTCCTGTTCCATTTGAGGGGAATTATCTTACCTCTAATGGCCATTAGTTGCAAAAATAAATTTTCGAATCCTGTCAAACTCTGCCAATGCATCATGTTTTTGCTGATCTCTAACTTCTGGATAAAACAGAGACCAGCCCTCATTATCTGCCAGCATCATGACTTTTAGAAGCGGGAACAGGGTTGGGTCAATAAACTCCTTCGCCTCGGCATCCGTTAAAGGTGATGGGGTGGGGTAGTTTTTATCAACGGCAAGCGAGATATGTAACAGGGCAGTTTTTACGATCAGTGTGGCAGGGGTGTTTTCTCCAAATAATTCTTCGATCTCAGAAAGGATTCTGGGAAGTTTCTGATTATCGGGTTTGGGCCACTGTTCACCAGCAAGCTGCAAGAAAGCCTGGCGGGTATATTCGCTCCACGGTTCGATCAATTCGGGGTATTTACTGGTGATGGAGAAACCAATGCCCGGCAATGTATTAGCGGCAATGACCGCTGAATTGAAGGCATGCATCGTATCCCTGCGCCCGCGAAGGTGGGCTTTATCGATATCGTGGAACAGGATGATCCATTTCGCGATCTGCTTTTGTTCCAGAGATAATGCTTGAAATTCGGGCAGCATGTACATTCCCAGAAATACGCATATCACATGGGTAAGTGTGATGCCCTCTGAATAGGAGGCCATCTTTTTCCAACCGGGAGCCGTTGCCTCGACATTATCCATGACTTCACTAGTGAAGAATGACTTCACTCTTGCATCCAGTTCATCCCAGGAATTAAGTTCTCCTGTGTTGTACGTCCTGACCAGATCAAGAATGAAATGATCCAGGAAGGGAAAGCATTCATCGAAATAAGGAAATTCCTGCTTGAAACTCATAGCTCACCTCGAAAATAGTGATTTCCTGCACCAAGCCACACAGACAGGGCGTTCCCATTATTTTATAATGGGGCAACGATCAAATTATACAACTTTCGGTTTATACTCACACTTCTCAAAAAAATCATCATAAAGGATTAAGTCAATGGCACTCACTATCGGTACCGCTACCGCCAAACGCGGCGAGATCGCATATGGAGAATATTTTCTGGTTCAGCACCCGGTCGGCGGGGCGGATGCGCTGCCGGTCATCATCGCTCAAGGAAAAGAGGATGGCCCAGTGTTCTGGATCACGGCGGGGATTCACGGCATTGAACACGCGGGGATTCAAGTTATTCATAAATTGATTACGTCCGAGTTGGTGGAGAAATTGCACGGGACAATCGTTGCCATCCCTGCCTTGAACCCTGCTGGCTTGCGGACGTTGAACCGCCAAGCCTACTATCACGCTGGTGATCCGAATCGTCTCTTTCCTGATGGACGTGCGCCGAAAACAGACCCAGACAAGGCTCCGCCTTCAGCCTTAGAGCAGGCATACGGGCGATTGTTCGAAGAGATCAAGAATACCGCTTCCTTTTATTTTGATCTGCACTGTATGAGCAATGGTTCATTGTCGTTCATTTTTCGTGACCGCATTTTGTATCGTAAGGGCGATGAATCTGCTCGCAAGCGCGCCGAGGAAGTCAGCATCAAAATGGATGAAATGGCCCAGGCCTACGGCCACACCGTCACCGCTGATTTTGCGGTTGAAAAATACATCAATGAAAAATTGCATCGCGCCACCACGGCAGCAGTAACGATGCTGGCAGGCATCCCTGCATTGACGGCCGAACTTAGCAGTCCGTACACGCCCACGCCCGAAGTGGTTAATGCAAGTGTTGCAGGTTTGCGAAATGTAATGCGTTGGGGCGGCATGTTGGGCGGCGAGATGGAGCCGATCACTGGCATCAAAGTGGTGGACCCTGGCTTCCCAACTCATCGGCGCAGTGTGGCGCGAGTGACGCAATCCTGCGTCGTTCACCACCTCAAGGAGCCGGGCGATTTTGTGAAGGTCGGTGACCCGCTGGTGGAAATGCGTGATGCGTGGGGCAGGTCGTTGGGTGTGTTGAACTCGGAATACGATGGCTTTGTCATCTCACGGCCGACGGGGATTTTGTATTATCCCGGCGATGCCGCAATGTTGTTGGCGATCCGCGATGAAGAGCCGCGTATCGGCGAGTATCCAGAAAAATATTTCGATTAACGATTATTTGAAAAGAATTTATTGATCTTGTCCGCCAATTCATGTGGACGGGTCATGGTTGCACATGCCCTGCATCTTGAAATAGGTGCAGGGTGCTATTTGGAATCTGAGCAGCGGCGTATTCTGACTGCCTTTTATGATATTTGCCTGGCTCGAATTGTTTCAAATATTTTTTGTGCAAGGATATCTGTCGGAAGCTCTCCATTCACAACGAGATCAACGTCTTTTGAGGCTTGCTCGCGAACGGCTGCGAAAAAATCCCT
Organism: Candidatus Villigracilis affinis; assembly: GCF_016705895.1. Taxonomy (NCBI): domain Bacteria; kingdom Bacillati; phylum Chloroflexota; class Anaerolineae; order Anaerolineales; family Candidatus Villigracilaceae; genus Candidatus Villigracilis; species Candidatus Villigracilis affinis. The sequence goes on from NZ_JADJKT010000024.1 coordinate 200,958, forward strand.
GCCTGCCCTTATATACCATTCTAAAAATTCCTTGAGACCTTCTCCATACCCATTATCCTCCAGCCTGTTGATATTTCTTAATACCCTGCGGGCTAATGCCAACTCAGGTGGGATTTGAACTTGAACGTGATAGTCGATCAAGTCTTTCATAACAGTACGAGACCTTCCGAAAGGCTCTTCAAGGATAATATATTCAGCTGGAAAAATTTTCGCTTTGCTTTCAGGGTGAATGATGCTCCTGCCATCACGTAAAGCTTTTAGATTGGCAACAAATTGAGGTGTAATGAATTCGTCAGGATTTGCGCCGTTCTTGAGCCAATCGAGGGTAGGTGGGTAGATCGCATCTTCGGTGTAGTCATCCAATAGTAGCGAAACCGCATTTCCAAATAAAGATACAAGTTGATGAACCAGGGTGGTCTTCCCAGCTCCTGAGTCTCCACTGATCGCAATTACATAAGGTTGTTGGGACATACCTTCATTAACACGACGGTGGGGGCAAAGTTTTTGCGAATACAACAACTCTTTCGCTGTATAATGATGTCAGACAAATATTTTGGAGTTTCCATGACTACAAATCACACTCGTAACCCCGGCACGCCCCTTGACCTTGATTGGGTGATGGGCGCGCACATCAACAAAAGCGCGGTGGAGCGGCGCACCGCCACGCTCACAGGTCGCCGCACCGTGAAAAAGGATTGGCAGGCGGCATGGCTTTTACGCGCCATCACCAACATTGACCTGACCACCCTCGCAGGCGACGATACGCCTGGGCGTGTGCATCGTCTGTGCGCAAAGGCAAAACAACCGCTGCGCCCCGATATGCTTGAAAAACTTGGATTGAACGGCGAGCGGATCACCGTTGGTGCGGTGTGCGTGTACCCCAACCGTGTCGCGGATGCAGTCCACGCGCTTCAAGGCTCTAACATTCCAGTTGCCTCTGTCGCGACAGGTTTTCCTGCGGGACAGACTCCTCTGCCACAGCGCATTCAAGAAATTGAGCAAGCCGTGGAAGCAGGCGCCAAAGAAATTGACGTGGTCATCGCCCGCAATTATGTGTTGACTGGCGATTGGCAAGCCATGTACGACGAACTGCAACAATTCCGCAAAGCCTGCGGTGACGCGCACATGAAGACCATCCTTGCCACGGGTGAACTTGGTTCGCTCAAGCAGGTCTATCAAGCCAGTTTGGTGTCCATGATGGCAGGCTCGGACTTTATCAAGACCTCCACAGGCAAAGAGCCGACCAATGCGACTCTCGAAGTGAGCCTCGTGATGATCCGCGCCTTGCGCGATTATCTCGACCGCTTCGGCTACAAAGTGGGATTCAAGCCCGCGGGCGGAATCAGCTCCGCGAAGCAGGCGATGGCGTGGCAGTCGCTGATGAAGGAAGAACTCGGCGACGAATGGCTGAAGAATGATCTGTTCCGCATTGGCGCAAGCAGCCTGTTGACCGACATCGAGCGGCAGTTGTATCACTACATCACAGGTCACTACGCGGCGAAACATCACATGCCGATGGGATAAGCAGTTTAAACACGAAGGACACAAAGACGCGGACGAAAGAAAAAAGGCTTTTCTTGTGATCCTTAGTGCCTTTCGCAGGTTGCTTGACCTGGAGTTGTTGAATATGAGCAAAATACTTGAAATCTTCAACACCATGGAATACGGACCTGCGCCCGAAGCGCCTGATGCTGTCAAAGCGTGGCTGGATGAACATGGACGCAAGTTCGGCTTGTTCATCAACAACGAGTGGGTGACGCCGAAGGGTGCGAAATTCTATTCATCCATCAATCCTTCAAATGGCGAATTATTAGCCGAGACCACGCAGGCTGGACAAAAAGAAGTCGATGCGGCGGTGGGTGCGGCGCGTGAGGCGTTCAAAACTTGGAGCAAGACTCCAGGCGTGACCCGTGCGCGGTATCTGTATGCGATTGCACGCAACCTTCAGAAACATTCGCGCTTGCTGGCGGTGCTCGAGAGCATGGACAACGGCAAGCCGATCCGTGAGTCGCGCGATATTGATGTGCCGTTGTTGGCGCGTCACTTTTACTATTATGCGGGCTGGGCGCAGTTGATGGAAACTGAACTGCGCGACTATCAACCCGTCGGTGTGGTGGGGCAGATCATCCCGTGGAATTTCCCGCTGTTGATGCTGGCGTGGAAGATCGCGCCTGCGATTGCGATGGGCAACACGGTTGTGTTGAAGCCTGCTTCGTACACAAGACTCACGGCGTTGTTGTTCGCTGAAATTGTCGCCGAGGCGGGATTGCCCGCTGGCGTGGTGAATGTCATTACTGGAAGCAGCAGCGCAGGCTCGATGATCGTTGAACATCCCGATGTGGATAAGATCGCGTTCACGGGTTCAACGGATGTCGGGCGCACGCTCCGCAAGCAGACGGCTGGCTCTGGAAAAAACTCTCGCTTGAACTTGGTGGCAAGAGTCCATTCGTCGTGTTTGACGATGCCGATTTGGATGGAGCAGTTGAAGGCGTGGTCGATGCGATTTGGTTTAATCAGGGTCAGGTTTGTTGCGCAGGGTCAAGGCTCATAGTGCAGGAAAATGTCGCAGCGAAGTTTATCCAAAAATTAAAAAATCGCATGGAACACATGCGCGTGGGCGACCCGCTCGATAAGTCGATTGACATGGGCGCGATCGTTGACCAAAGCCAATGGGACACGATCGATGGGTGGGTGAAGACGGGCATTGCCGAAGGCGGCGAATGTTTTCAGCCGAATATCGCGCTGCCCGAAAAGGGACTGTTTTATAAACCGACGCTCATCACGGGGCTTGATGCTGCGGCGTCAACTGTGCAGGAAGAAATTTTCGGACCCGTGCTGGTCTCGCTCACGTTCCGCACGCCGAGCGAAGCCATCGAACTTGCGAACAACACGCGCTATGGTCTCGCGGCGAGTGTGTGGAGCGATAACATCAACCTCGCGCTCGATGTCGCGAGCAAGATCAAGGCGGGCTCGGTGTGGGTCAATTGCACCAATCAATTCGACGGCGCTTCGGGCTTCGGCGGCTATCGCGAGTCGGGCTACGGGCGCGAAGGCGGACGTGAAGGTTTGTTTGAATATTTAAGACCGACATGGATGGATCGTCCACGCCCTGAGTTTGTACTGGATGAAAAGAAGAAGTGGGGCGAACACGTGCCCACGCTTCCTTCTCAGCCGACAGTTGCTCGGGCAAATGGACATTCGCTTCCGCCGATAGATCGCACGCCGAAGATGTACATCGGCGGCAAACAGGTGCGACCCGATGGCGCGTACACTTCAAGCGTGTTGAGCGCGAAGGGAAAACTTGTTGGTCAGGTCGGTGACGGCAATCGCAAAGATATTCGTGATGCAGTCGAAGCCGCACACAAAGCGCGGACATCAGGCTGGGCGATGCGCCACGGATACAACCGTTCGCAAATTTTATATTTCATCGCTGAAAACTTGGATGCTCGCAATGCAGAGTTCGTAAAACGCATCGTCGAAATGACAGGACGCACGCAGAAGTCCGCGCAAGCCGAAGTGGACGCGTCCGTTGAAAGATTATTCACCTACGCGGCATGGGCTGATAAATACGGCGGCACCGTGCAAGAGACCACCCTGCGCGGAATCACCGTCGCGGTCAATGAACCTATGGGTGTGATCGGCATTGCCTGCCCCGATGAAAATCCATTGCTTGGATTTATCTCGCTCATGGCGCCTGCCATTGCACGCGGCAACAGCGTGGTGATGATCCCCAGCCAGAAATATCCGCTCTCCGCCATGGACTTCTATCAGGTGCTCGACACCTCCGATGTGCCTGGCGGCGTGGTCAACATCGTCACAGGTGACCGTGACCATTTGGTCAAGACCTTGTGCAACACGAAGATGTGGACTCGGTCTGGTACTTCGGCTCAGCCGAAGGCAGTTACCACGTCGAGAACGAGTCCGCATCCAACATGAAGCGCACATGGACAGGCTACGGTCTGCCCCGCGATTGGATGGACCGCGAGCAGGGCGAAGGTCACGAGTTCCTGCACGAGGCGACTCAGGTCAAGAATATCTGGGTGCCG
>NZ_JADJKT010000025.1:0-142463 GCF_016705895.1 Candidatus Villigracilis affinis
ACTGTCAAGGGATTTATTAACAGAAGATTTGGCAGATGTTTCTCGTTCATACTGGCCATGTGATGTTCCGTGGCCGACGAGCTATGTAGACTAAGGCCTTCGCGCTGATGACCGCTGCTGGCGCGGTGCCGATGCGGTTTAGCTTTCACTTCAGCTCATATGGTTGATCGCAGGATGTTGCCACGGCGCAGGGAATTCGGAATTCAATTAGCAGAGTCAACCAGCGAGCTCATCACTTCAGATTCGCGGACGTGGTTATCCTGTTCGAAAGCCGGGCATGAGCCGTCCTGGTCGTTAGAGATGCGCAACAAACGGTAAAGGAAAAGACACGCTCGACATCTATCAGATGGCTGACGATCTCTTTGATGGACCATTCCGCAGGTCGAATTGCGGAAGCAGGCTTGTTCGTCGGAAAGATCCCCCAAGTGCGGCATTAAGCTCATTGATCTGGATAGGCAGGGCGGCAATGACATCCCCACGCTCTGTGGCTCGTTGGATATAAGTCTGAATAGGGAAGCGTACTCTTCGGGAGTTAGGTGTGAGCATCATTTGATGCTCCTACAGGCAAGAAATATTTTATTTTTTTCCATTTGAGGAATTATCATACCTCCTGGCTAGCCCATTAGTTACAAAAATAAATTTTCAGATCCTGTCAAGCTCTTACAGTACATCATGTTTTGCTGATCTCTGACTTCTGGATAAAACAGAGACCAGCCCTCATTATCTGCCAACATCATGACTTTTAGAAGCGGGAACGAGGTTGGGTCAATAAAGCTCCTTCGCCTCGGCATCCGTTCTGGTGACTGGGGTGGGGTGGATTTTATCCAACAGCAAGCGAGATATGTAACAGGGCAGTTTTTACGATCAGTGTGGCAGGGTGTTTTCTCCAAATAGTTACTTCGATCTCAGAAAGGATTCTGGGAAGTTTCTGATTATCGGGTTTGGGCCACTGTTCACCCCCAATAACTGCAAAAGCCTTTGGCAGGTATATTCGCTCCACGGTTCGATCAATTCGGGGTATTTACTGGTGATGGAGAAACCAATCCGCGGCAATGTGGTAGCGGCAATGACCGCGCTTTGAAGGCATGCATCGTATCCACCCCGCCCGCGAAGGTGGGCTTTATCGATATCGTGGAACAGGATGATCCATTTCGCGATCTGCTTTTGTTCCAGAGATAATGCTTGAAATTCGGGCAGCATGTACATTCCCAGAAATACCATATCACATGGAGTGCAAGTGTGATGCCCTCTGAATAGGAGGCCATCTTTTTCCAACCCAGGAGCCGTTGCCTCGACATTATCCATGACTTCACTGTGAAGAATGACTTCCTCTTGCATCCAGTTCATCCAATTAAGTTCTCCTGATGACCGTCCTGACCAGATCAAGAATGAAATGATCCGAGAGGAAAGCATTCATCAGGAAGCCGAAAATTCCTACTTGAAACTCTCGCTCACCTCGAAAATAGTGATTTCCTGCACCAAGCCACACAGACAGGGCGTGGGATTCACGGCATTGAACACGCGGGGATTCAAGTTATTCATAAATTGATTACGTCCGAGTTGGTGGAGAAATTGCGTGGGACGATCGTCGCCATTCCTGCCTTGAACCCTGCTGGCTTGCGGACGTTGAGGTGCCAGCCTACTATCCCACTGGTGATCAGATCGTCTCTTTCCTGATGGACGTGCGCCGAAAACAGGCCGGGCCAAGGCTCCGCCTTATTTAAAGCCTTAAAACGACATACGGGCGGCTGTTCGAAGAGATCCAAGAGTACCACTTCCTTTTATTTTGATCTGCACTGTATGAGCGGGCGTTCATTGTCGTTCATCTTTCGTGACCGCATTTTTGTATCGTAAGGGCGATGAATCTGCTCGCAAGCGCCCCGGGGAAGTCAACATCAAATGGATGAAATATGGCGCGAGCGTATGGGCTACACTGTCACAACTGATTTTGCGGTTGAAAAAGCACATCAATGAAAAATTGCATCGCGCCTTACGGCGGCAGTAGCGATGTTGGCAGGCATCCCTGCATTGACAGCGGAGTTGAGCAGCCCGCACACACCGACTCCCGAAGTTGTAAATGCAGGTGTAACAGGTCTGCGGAATGTGATGCGCTGGGGCGGCATGTTGACGGCGAGATGGAACCGATCCGGGCAACAAGTGGTGGACCCTGGCTTCCCAACTCATCGGCGCAGTGTGGCGCGGGTGACGCAATCCTGCGTCGTTCACCATCTCAAGGAGCCGGGCGATTTTGTGAAGGTCGGTTGACCCGCTGGGTGGAAATGCGTGATGCGTGGGGCAGGTCAGTTGGGTGTGTTGAACTCGGAATACTATGGTTTGTCATCTCACGGCCGACGGGGATTTTGTATTATCCTGCGATGCCGCAATGGTTGTTGGCGATCCGCGATGAAGAGCCGCGTATCGGCGAAGATCCAGAAAAATATTTCGATTAACGATTATTTGAAAAGAATTATTGATCTTGTCCGCCAATTCTACGGACAGTCATGTTGGCATACGCCCTGCACCTTGGAAAGAGGTGCAGGTTGCTATTGGGATATGAGCAGCGGCGTATTCCTGGCTGCCTTTATGACACTGCCTGGCTCGAATTGTTTGCAAAAATATTTTGTGCAAGGATATCTGTCGGAGGCTTCTCCACCCACTACGAGAACAACGTCTTTTGAGGCTTGGTCACGAACGGCTGCGGAAAAATCCCTGCCTGCCCTTATATACCAATTCTAAAAATTCCTTGAGACCTTCTCCATACCCATTATCCTCCAGCCTATTGATATTTCTTAATATTCCCCTGCGGGCTAACACTCCAACTCAGGTGGGATTTGAACTTGAACGAAATAGTCGATCAAAGCCTTTCGCTGCGGGCGCGAGTCCGTCCCAAGGCTCTTCAAGGATAATATATTCAGAGGGGAAATTCTCGCTTTGCTTTCAGGGTGAATGATGCTCCTCATCGCCCCGTAAAGACTTTAAGATTGGCAACAAATTGGAGGGTTATGAATTCGTCAGGGTTTGCGCCGTTCTTGAGCCAATCGAGGGTAGGTGGGTGAATCGCATCTTCGGTGTAGTCATCAATAGTAGCGAGACCGCATTTCCAAATAAAGATACAAGTTGATGAACCAGGGGTGGTCTTCCCAGCTCCTGAGTCTCCACTGATCGCAATTACATAAGGTTGTTGGGACATACTTTCATTAACACGACGGTGGGGGCAAAGTTTTTGCGAATACAGCAACTCTTTCGCTGTATAATGATGTCAGACAATCATTTGGAGTTTTTATGACCAGTAATCACACTCGTAACCCCGGCACGCCCCTTGACCTTGATTGGGTGATGGGCGCGCACATCAACAAAAGCGCAGTGGAGCGACGCACCGCCACGCTCACAGGTCGCCGCACCGTGAAAAAGGACTGGCAGGCGGCATGGCTTTTACGCGCCATCACCAACATTGACCTGACCACCCTCGCAGGTGACGATACGCCTGGACGTGTCCATCGTCTGTGCGCCAAAGCGAAACAACCGCTGCGCCCCGATATGCTGGAAAAACTTGGATTGAACGGCGAGCGGATCACCGTTGGTGCGGTGTGCGTGTACCCCAACCGTGTCGCGGATGCAGTCCACGCGCTTCAAGGCTCTAACATTCCAGTTGCCTCTGTCGCGACAGGTTTTCCTGCGGGACAGACTCCTCTGCCACAGCGCATTCAGGAAATTGAGCAAGCCGTAGAAGCAGGCGCAAAAGAAATTGACGTGGTCATCGCCCGCAATTATGTCTTGACTGGCGACTGGCAAGCCATGTACGACGAACTGCAACAATTCCGCAAAGCCTGCGGTGACGCACACATGAAGACCATCCTCGCCACGGGCGAACTCGGTTCGCTCAAGCAGGTTTATCAAGCCAGCCTCGTGTCCATGATGGCAGGCTCGGACTTTATCAAGACATCCACGGGCAAAGAACCAACCAATGCGACTCTCGAAGTGAGTCTCGTGATGATCCGTGCCTTGCGTGATTATCTCGACCGCTTCGGCTACAAAGTGGGATTCAAACCCGCGGGCGGAATCAGCTCCGCGAAGCAGGCAATGGCGTGGCAGTCGCTGATGAAGGAAGAACTCGGCGATGAATGGCTGAAGAATGATCTGTTCCGCATTGGCGCGAGCAGCCTTTTGACCGATATCGAGCGGCAGTTGTATCACTACATCACAGGTCACTACGCGGCGAAACATCGGGGGGGGGGGGAAAGAAAAAAAGATGGTGTGCTCGATACGCCCCCAAAGGCATTCGGGGCTACTCACCACCAAGATGGAATAAAAGTTAGGGATGTATATTCTTGAATGCCTGATGGTTCTTATTATGTAGGCTCAACCAAATCTTGACCACGCTTTGTGCAACATCAATCGGGAAGGTTCAAGATATACATCAGGGCGACTTCCAGTGAAGTTGGTTTATGGCGAGGAGTATGACCGAGTTTCTGATGCCTATTATCGAGAAAAGCAAGTTCAAAGGGAAAAGAGAAGCGTTGACAGTGCTTCCACCTCTGGCAAAGAAGGAAGGCCCCGTTGGGGTAGGGCTGGGCTTTGCCCGCCTATCGGACAAAGACGGTCAATGAATTTGGGGGCGGAAGGACTCGACCACCGAGATAGGATGAAATTATGAGCAAAATACTTGAAATCTTCAACACCATGGAATACGGACCTGCGCCCGAAGCGCCTGATGCTGTCAAGGCGTGGCTGGATGAGCATGGACGCAAGTTCGGCTTGTTCATCAACAACGAGTGGGTGACGCCGAAGGGTGCGAAGTTCTATCCTTCTTACAACCCTGCGAATGGCGAGTTATTAGCCGAGACCACGCAGGCTGGACAAAAAGAAGTGGATGCGGCTGTGGGGGCGGCGCGTGAGGCGTTCAAAACTTGGAGCAAGACTCCTGGTGTGGTGCGTGCGCGTTATCTTTATGCGATTGCGCGCAACCTTCAGAAACATTCGCGCTTGCTGGCGGTGCTCGAAAGCATGGACAACGGCAAGCCGATCCGCGAGTCGCGTGATATTGATGTGCCTTTGTTGGCGCGTCACTTTTACTATTATGCGGGCTGGGCGCAGTTGATGGAAACCGAACTGCGCGATTATCAATCTGTCGGTGTGGTCGGGCAGATCATCCCGTGGAATTTCCCGCTGTTGATGCTGGCGTGGAAGATCGCGCCTGCGATTGCGATGGGCAACACGGTGGTGTTGAAGCCTGCTTCGTACACAAGACTTACTGCGTTGTTGTTTGCTGAAATTGTCGCCGAAGCGGGGTTGCCTGCTGGCGTTGTAAATGTCATTACTGGAAGCAGCAGCGCAGGCTCGATGATCGTTGAACATCCCGATGTGGATAAGATCGCGTTCACGGGTTCAACGGATGTCGGGCGCACGCTCCGCAAGCAGACGGCTGGCTCTGGCAAAAAACTCTCGCTTGAACTTGGTGGCAAGAGTCCATTTGTCGTGTTTGACGATGCCGATTTGGATGGAGCAGTTGAAGGGGTGGTCGATGCGATTTGGTTTAATCAGGGTCAGGTTTGTTGCGCAGGGTCAAGGCTGATTGTGCAGGAAAATGTCGCAGCGAAGTTTATCCAAAAATTAAAAAATAGAATGCAACACATGCGCGTGGGCGACCCGCTCGATAAGTCGATTGACATGGGCGCGATCGTTGACCAAAGCCAATGGGACACGATCGATGGTTGGGTGAAGACGGGCATTGCCGAAGGCGGCGAATGTTTTCAGCCGAATATCGCGCTGCCCGAAAAGGGATTGTTTTATAAACCAACTTTGATCACGGGTCTTGATCCCGCGGCGTCAACTGTGCAGGAAGAAATTTTTGGACCCGTGCTTGTGTCGCTTACTTTTAGAACGCCGAGCGAAGCCATCGAACTTGCGAACAACACGCGCTATGGTCTCGCGGCGAGTGTCTGGAGCGATAACATCAACCTCGCGCTCGATGTGGCGAGCAAGATCAAGGCGGGTTCGGTGTGGGTCAATTGCACCAATCAATTCGACGGCGCTTCGGGCTTCGGCGGCTATCGCGAGTCGGGCTACGGGCGCGAAGGCGGACGTGAAGGTCTGTTTGAATATTTAAGACCGACATGGATGGATCGTCCACGCCCTGAGTTTGTACTGGATGAAAAGAAGAAGTGGGGCGAACACGTGCCCACGCTTCCGACTCAGCCTGGGGTTGCTCGGGCAAATGGACATTCGCTTCCGCCGATAGATCGCACGCCGAAGATGTACATCGGCGGCAAACAGGTGCGACCCGACGGCGCGTACACTTCAAGCGTGTTGAGTGCGAAGGGAAAACTTGTTGGGCAGGTCGGTGACGGCAATCGCAAAGATATTCGTGATGCAGTTGAAGCCGCACACAAAGCGCGGACATCAGGCTGGGCGATGCGCCACGGATACAACCGCTCGCAAATTTTATATTTCATCGCGGAAAATCTCGATGCCCGCAACGCTGAATTTGTAAAACGCATCGTCGAAATGACAGGACGCACGCAGAAGTCCGCGCAAGCCGAAGTGGACGCGTCTGTTGAAAGATTATTCACCTACGCGGCATGGGCTGATAAATACGGCGGCACGGTGCAAGAGACCACCCTGCGCGGAATCACCGTCGCGGTCAATGAACCGATGGGTGTGATCGGCATTGCCTGCCCCGATGAAAATCCATTGCTTGGCTTTATCTCGCTCATGGCGCCTGCCATCGCACGCGGCAACAGTGTGGTGATGATCCCCAGCCAGAAATATCCGCTCTCCGCCATGGACTTCTATCAGGTGCTCGACACCTCCGATGTGCCTGGCGGCGTGGTCAACATCGTCACAGGTGACCGTGACCATTTGGTCAAGACCCTCGTCCAACACGAAGACGTGGACTCGGTCTGGTACTTCGGCTCGGCGGAAGGCAGTTACCACGTCGAGAACGAGTCCGCCGCGAACATGAAACGCACATGGACAGGCTACGGTCTGCCCCGCGATTGGATGTCCCGCGAGCAGGGCGAAGGTCACGAATTCCTGCACGAGGCGACTCAGGTCAAGAATATCTGGGTGCCGACGGGGAGTGAAGAGAGAGAATGGAGTTTGATGTTTGGAATATTGCCCCGCGGGGGGGTGGCGGGCCCCCCCCCCGCCCTTTTTCCCCCCCCCCCCGGGGCCCGGGGTCTTTGAGACTCCGGTTTGATGGCCTTGTTATGCTCCATCTGTACGCAGGGCGTTTAGGGCATGAGAACCCCGTCTCCAAAATCAAACTGCAGGCCCGTGTCTTTCATTTTTTCCATGAACAGCCTGTCCATCTGCTGGCTTTGTTCGGCGCTGAAATGATTCTGCCAATCGCCGATATCGCCTTTGCGGAAATGGGTTGGGACACCTTCGCGTTGGGGAACCCAGTTGAAGTTCGTGGTCTCGTTCGAGGTCATGGATTTGAAACTGCTCAAGGACACAACTGTGTCAATTAATTGCGGATCAGCTTGAAGGCCCAAAAAAGAGGCGATCCTGGCGACGCAGCCAGCGTGGTCACGTTTCATGTCTTCATATTTCAAGAACAGAATATTTTTCGTGTGTTGGCTGGCTTGCCACCACGGCAGGATGTGGTCAAAGTATGGGCCGCACCCAACGTCGCTTGTAAGAAAAAGCTGAAAGTGTTCCTCCCAGGTGCCTTCGTAGCCGAGTTTGCTTTGGTTGTGAAAATAAGTTGAGATCGCCACATCTTTAGGATTACGCGCCACGTATACAATTTTCGCAGTCGTATTCCCGAGGCTGGGCATGAGCGGGTAAGGCAGATGACTTGTGAACAGGCGGCGTTGCGGCAGGGTCTTCAAAAATTCGATCATGCCATTGGGGCGATGGGGCAGAGTCTCCAGCCAGGGGACGGCATCTGTGAGACGCTGTTCGCCTTGCACACCGTTGTTCACCAAAAGATGCACCATTTGTTCTGTCCAGGTTGTGCCTGAACGCGGATATGTGGTAACAAATACATCATCATCTTTTGCAACAAACTCTTTTTCGATCAGATCCATATCTGCCTGCGAAATAAAAACTGGAAATTTGATCTGCCCGCCTTTTCCGTCACTTACTAAATTGTATTGGAATTCTGCCATATTGAGTCTCCGTTAAAAATATTGATCAGTATTTATTAGAAACTTGAACACTAATTTACCGTCAAGGTTACTATGGTTGCCCAATAATATTTACATTACCACAATATCGATCAAGCTCAACGCTACTTCCGTCCCTGCTCGAAGCGTATTCTGAATTTCGGCGGGGTACTACCTCCTTGTTTCCCAAAGTACAACGGCAAAAGCACCCCCCTCCGCCCGCATCCGCGGGCACCTCCCCCAAATGCGACATAGAGGCTTTTTATAATTTCCAAAACTTCAGTTGTCGCATTTGGGGAGGGGAGGGTGGTTTTTTATGAAGGTAACGATGCCACTTCATCGAGAAAGGTCACCACGGGCGGGGCTGTCATTCCTCCGCGTTTTGTCACTTCACGGAATTCTTCAGATTGAAACATCTGCTTTGCCTTCTCAACGCTTTCAAAACTCAGGAGGACGTAGATCTCATTTTTATTGTCCGCTTGATGAAAGGCTTGTGCGCTCATGGAGCCATAGCTTTTGCGCAAAGCGGCTGCCTCTACAAAGACAGGCTTCCATTTTTCAATATCTTCTACAGTAAATCGTACAAGTGCAGTAATCATGATCTTTTTTTCCTTTATCCAATAAAGTGGTTTGTTGGAACAGCCTTGCGTTTGCTTGAATTTCCAGTAGAGATGGAAATCAATAAAACTACCGATCTCATACTATATTCAAGTGCTAATTATAATCTCGCTCAATTTGACATCCGTCCCTGCCCTGAGTGTATTCTGAATTTCGGCGACCGTGTCTGTGTATTCCATCAACGCGCGGATTTCCTCCTCCGTCCCTTTGGCATGGACTTTGGCTGAATAAGACACGTTCTTTGCGCCTTCGCCTTCCGCGCCGAAATCGCCGCTCACTTCCACTTCCACTTTTTCCACTGGGATATTCCGTTTCGCGGCTTCGCGGTAGATGTCATTGCAGTAGCAGGTCGCCAGCGCGAGGAAGAGCAATTCTCCGCCGTTGGCGCTGGAGCCGAGTCCGCTTGATTTTGGGGGAATGATGATGGAATGAGAATTATCGTTTGTGGTCAATGTAACGTGATGCTTACCTTCGCTATTGTCAACACGGGCGCTGATTTTCATTTATTACTCCTTTGGTTTTAAACAATAACTCACCTTACGCAGCCGACCATGATTCCCTGAGCGATAGCGAAGGGTCTCTGAGACAATTGTAGAGGTTCTTCGCTGCGCTCAGAACGACATTACGTAAGGTGAGACAATAAGAAAGCCTCCAAGATTTTACTCGGAGGCTTTCTTATTATCCATTAAAAATTTAGGAAAACTACATCAGCGCGACAAACTCTTCGCGTGACAAAGTCTCTTGCGCGAGCAGGGCTTGCGTTACCCGTTCCACCGCATCCCGCTTTTCGGTGACAATGCGTTTGGCTTCCTGATAACCTTCATCAAGAATCTCGTTGATGGCTTTGTCGAGCGCTTCAAATGTTTTTTGCCCAGCCTGTGACCCGCCAACTTCGTGCCGTTGGAATACCCGCAAACCGCTGATGCTCATTCCGAGGCGCATGACCATATCCTCGGCCAGTTGCGTGGCAACCTGCAAGTCATTGGATGCGCCGCTGGTGATGTCGTGGCAGAAGATTTCCTCTGCCACACGTCCGCCCATCAGACCGATGATGCGTGCCATGATCTGGTTGCGGAACATGAGGATGCTGTCCTGTTCGGGGAGCGCCATCGTAAAGCCGCCAGACTGTCCGCGCGGGATGATGGTGATCTTGTACACAGGGTCAGAGTGCGGAGTGGCGTGCATCACCACCGCATGCCCCGCTTCATGATAGGCAATGGTGCGCCGTTCGCTTTCGCTGATAATGCGGCTCTTTTGTTGAACGCCGCCGATCAAAGATTTTTCAACAGCTTCCTGAAAATCGAGCACAGAGATGACTTCATTGCCGCCGCGCACTGCGATGATCGCCGCTTCATTGACGATATTCGCCAGGTCCGCTCCGACCAAGCCGGGAGTTGATTTTGGCAATATCCATCAGATTCACATCCGCTGCCAGTTTTCGATCTTTGACATGCACCTCCAGAATGGACACGCGTCCCTTCACGTCGGGGCGGGAGATGGTCACATGGCGGTCAAAGCGACCTGCACGGATCAAGGCGGGGTCAAGCACATCCACGCGGTTGGTGGCAGCCAGGACGACCACTCCATCAGTGGCGGCAAATCCGTCCATTTCAACGAGCAGTTGATTCAGGGTCTGATCCTGTTCCATTTCGCCGCCGCCCCCGCCGCCGCCGTGACGCTTGCGTCCGACCGCGTCAATTTCATCAATGAAAATAATACACGGAGCTTTGGCTCGCGCTTTTTTAAATAAGGAGCGTACGCGGCTCGCGCCCATGCCAACGAACATCTCCACGAACTCAGAACCAGAGGTGCTGAAGAACGGCACGCCCGCCTCACCTGCAATGGCCTTGGCCAGCAAGGTTTTGCCAGTTCCAGGGTCGCCTGCCAAAAGAACGCCATGCGGCATCCGCGCGCCAATGCGCTCGTACAACTGATTATTTTTTAAGAAGGCAACGATATCGACCAATTCCTCACGGTTTTCGTCCATACCGGCAACATCGTTGAAGCTGAGGTTCGGGATCGCCCCTTCCACAAATTTTTTGCGACCAATGATCCCGCCGCCCATTCGCGTTACGGCAAAACCCATCATGCCAAGCATGGCAATGCTTATCACTGTGCTGATGATTTTGTCACTGGCGGCCATCTTTGACTGTACGACCTCATATTCCAACTTCGCCATCTGGCTTTTACTGACACCAAGGAATTGCATTTGTTCCAAAAAGGAAGTGGATTGGTCCCGTCGTGTTGTGTCCTCTGTCCCATCTTTGTAGTGGATGATCAGAGTGTCGCTGCCTTGCAGTTCCTCGATTCGTACCACTCGACCAGCTGATATGGCAGCCGCGACATTGCTCAACGCGATAGGTTCTTCCTGCATCATGGAACGGATGGACATTGTGCCAACAGCCACCAGCCCAATGATCAAAAGGATCAAGCTTGGCTTGCCGTATTTGTGGTTTTTAAAGAAGTTCAATAGCTGATTAACAGATTGTTTCATGTCTCCTCTTATGTTGATAAAGATTCAATGCAAACCGCATTGAATTCCATTTATGGTATCTTATTAAGAGGTGCCGGCAGTTAACAACTTCATTAGTTCTGATAACAAAGTTGGTAGGTAAATGGGTAAGATTCCGCTTCTAAGAGAACATGTCCGGAATATGGAGTTGGTTTTTTTATTAACCAACTCTCATAATGTCTTCACCCTGCCAGTGCCTCGCATTTTATTCTTCCCTGTCATCTCAATGAAGAGTCAGGAATTGAATAACAAGCGATAAAATATACGTTATGACTAAACTGATCGAACTTCCTACTTTACCGTTTGAATCCAAAAAGAAATTTGCAGAGTGGCTTGCGAAAAATCATGATAAGTCCGCTGGTGCCTGGCTTAAACTTGCCAAGAAGGATGCGGAGATTCCGTCCGTGACATATAAAGAGGCGGTGAATGTCGCTTTGTGCTATGGCTGGATCGATGGCCAGGCAAAAAGTTTTGACGATAAACATTGGCTTGTAAAATTCACACCGCGTAGACCAAAGAGTATCTGGTCGCAGATCAATACCAAAAGAGTGGAACAGTTGATTGCGAGTGGGGAGATGAAACCGTCAGGGTTGAAAGCTGTTGAAGCGGCGAAGCAGGACGGGCGTTGGGATGCGGCGTATGCGTCGCAGAAGACAATGACTGTCCCCGCGGATTTTCAGTCCGCGCTGGATAAGAACAAGAAAGCCAAAGCCTTCTTTGAGACTCTGACAGGTTCGAGACGATATATATTTTTGTTCAGAATTGAGACTGCGAAAAGGACGGAAACGCGTGAAAAGCGCATCCGCCAATTTGTGGAGATGTTGGAAAAAGGGGAAACGTTCTAAAGGCGCGCTCTCTACCAACCGCGATTAGGCCAGCCATTCTGGCGTTCTTCGCGGAAGCGCTGAACCCATTCTTCAGAAACAGTATCCGCTATTTTGGTCAGTGCAGGCAGAGCAATGGGCGCGGACTGTGAGTCCAGTCCGAGATAATCGAGGATCGTGCGCACGGTCCCTTCATAGTTTTGGATGAAGTCTTCGTAGAAAATATTCAGCGGGGTAATGCCGCCTTCGGCAAAGAATTCCTGAATCCCTGCTTCGCGCATGGAACATTCATTGTAGAGATGGTTGATGGCATCGAAGGAATACTTGTCGGAAAGGTCAACGGGATTGCGGACTTGCTCAGTTGGCACATGCCATTCTCCCGATTGGATCGCCCGCCACCACGAGACGGCCAGCCGTACCTTGTTACGGCGCGTCATGAAGATGTGGCGGTGATTGGGAAAGACTTGCTCCCAGATGGCTGTCCGCTCTGTTTGGGCAGACCCGCACGCAGGGAGGCTCCGAAGCGTTTCGGTCAATTGGCTAAAGTTCGGCTCGTAAAAGGAGTGACTGATGCCAAAGACTCCATTGGGCGTGCATCCAAGTTTGTATAAATACTCTTGAAGTTCGGCGTGACTTGTCTTTTTGAAAGTCGTCAGTAAGTCAGGCGGACAATTGAACCACTCACGCGGGACGCCTGCCATGCCGGTTGATTCGATGGCTTTATATAGTAAAGTGCTGCCTGTCCGCTGGGTGAACCAGATGGTGTAAGAGAGTTTTGGGGGCATGAATGTAATTCCTTTTTTCTTGGATTATTGTAAATTTCAAGCTTGCTGTTCTTCTTTCGCTGCCTTTGCGCCTCCAACCGCGCTCAAAACCACTCCACCGAGTACGACCAGTCCACCGATGAGGGCGAAGGCTCCCATGCTTTCCCCGTAGAACAGAAATACCCAAATGGGATTTAGCACGGGTTCCAGCGTGCCGATCAGATTCGCTTCCAAAGCAGGGATGTGTTTGATGCCCTGCGTGAAAAAGATGAAGGCAAGCCCAATTTGAAAAACACCAAGGAAGGCGAGGATGGACCAGCTTTCCACTGTCCACGTTTCCTTCAATACAAAGGGAATGCCAAAAGCAGCCGTGACCAGAAATGCAATGAGATTGCTCTCGGCTGGGTTGCCGTTTTTTTGGGCGCGGAAGGAGACCATCATCACAGCCGAGGTTACGCCGCTGAGAATGGCAAGCAGGTTGCCGTAGAAACCGTCTGTGCTGAGTTTGTCGCCGAAGAAGAGTGTCAATCCGAGGAAAATGATCAGCATCGAAAGCCAGTCTGTGCGAGAGGGCTTTTCACGCAGGAACCAGAATGCGAGCAGTACAACGTAAATGGGCGCGGTGTATTGCAGGAAGATCGCATTCGCTGCCGTGGTCAGTTTGGTGGAGGTGATGAACAGGAACTGTGTCAGGATGAACATCCCTGCTGCCAGTAACTGCCACATGCTAAAGCGGGTGGGGATGCGGCGCAGGTAGATGAGAAAAACGATGGCGGCAAAGAAGCTGCGTGCAGCCAGTATTGAGAGGGGCTGCCAATCCAAAATTTTGATGAATAGTCCGCTTGTGCTCCATAGAATGGCGGCGAGCGCAAGAAAAGAATCGCCTTGCGGCGTTCTGAAAGAGAATCCATGATTTATCCTCACACAAAGTTAGGGTTGATGCCCGATTATACGGCATCGTTGCAATCTTGCTCAAAAGGCTTAAAAATCAAGAGCCGCCTGTAAAAAGGCGGCTCCTGGAAAGGAACACAGATCTAAGGCTGGCTGATCGTGAGTGTGTCGATCCTGTTCTCAACTGGAACAAGCTTGCCAGAAGAAACACCGATCCCCACATAGCCTTCCTCCAGAACAAACCTATTATCGATCACGGTACTGATCTCATTACCATTGATCCACAATGAAAGGGTGCGGTCGTTGCAAATCACAGAGTATTCGTTGACATTTTTCCCAGCATTGATAAGGCTGGAGCCGCCATTGGCGATCAATGTGGAAATGGTCTTTGTTTTCTCGTCATTCCATTTGACATACAAAATCTGATACAGGCCGCCGCTGTCGAAATTAAATTCATACCAATCCTTGTCTATGTGATAACGGCAGATCACAGTGGCAACGCTGTTGAATTCGCCGCGGTTTTCGCTGCGGATATCAACACGAATATTATTGTAGGTTCTGAGTGTGTAATATGTGTAATAGTGCTGATCTTTGCTGTTGAGTTCGAATTTCATGTAGCTTTTTTCAACGGTTGTCTTCACTTCATTTTCAGTATCACCGACAATAAAGGAATCCCAGTTTTCCAAATCAGCATCAAAATCCAATGTAAAAAATTCAGGGATGACAACCTCAGGTTGAGCGGTTTGCGTGGGTGTCATGGTCGCTGCAATGGTCGCTGTTGCTGTGGCAGTCGCCGTTGGCGAAGCCGCAAAAGGGCCTGCTTTCAAGAAAAATGAACTCGCTACGAGCAGAGTGAATATTCCAAGGATGGCAAAGCCCCATACACGCGCTTTGGAGAAAGCCGAACCCGTGCCTTCATTCGCAGCGTTGTTTTTCACCAGTTCCAAATAATCGGAAATCGTATTGTAGAGGGTTTCAACCCCTTCTTTTTCATTTTGACGCAGATCAATGAATTGATGGTTGATCATACGCAAGGTCATGGTGGAACTTTCATCCCCGCGGAGCAGGACAGGGAAAATGCGCTTGTTATGCTGCTCGGCAAAGCTGACCTCACGACGCACCCACTCCGATCGTTTTGCCTCGGGTGAAAGAATGGCGATCACTGCACTGCATGCGAGGATCGCTTTTTCGATCTCCCGCTCCCATGCGGGGTTTCCTGGAGTGAGTTTTTCATTATCCACCCATACCGACAGTCCACGCTTGCGCAAGGCATCCGCCAGGCGCTGCTGGGCTTTCGAGTCTACTCGGCTGTAACTTATAAAAATTAACGGGGAAGGCGCGTCGGTCAAGTTGATCTCCATAAAGTTCGTTTCTCCACCGCACAAAACTGACTGGCCTTACTCATAAAACACCGCCGAGAACGGCGGCTTAAGCCTGTGCAGTTTTAGATTTAAACAGGGCAGAGAAAATTTCGTAGGCATTATAAGCCCAAAGCTCTTAATTGGACTTTGCTATTATGTTATGTAGTTCAAGCTGCCACTTTGTCATTCAGAAACTCCCCAGCTTTGCAGAATGTCGCTTTAAGGCCGCCTTCAATTCCCGCGGTTGGCGCACCATAAAACCAAAAGAAAAAACGGACAATTGTCTGGCGAGCCAATCGAGATCGTCCACACTGCCGCGCAGGAGGATGCCATCTTTATCCGCTTCCAAAACGCCGAGCACATCGAAGACCTCTCGCTGCGCGGTCTCGATATTTGTATTAAGCAGAAGTTCAAATGGATATTTTCGCGGCAGGGTGGCAATCGCTTGCATGATGTGACCCAGCGCGTCAAATCCATCGGGACGGCTGAATCCTGCTTCGACGGTTTTGATTCCGCTGATGCGATCCAGCCGAAACGAGCGCAGACTTCCGCGCAAATGACAGAAGCCGATCACATACCATTTGTTTTGAAAATAGGTCAGACCATAGGGATCAAAATCACGCTCGGTCTCTTCGCCTTGATCGGGACGGTAATGAATGTGTACCCGTCTTTGCAATTGTGCCGCACTGCTCAAGGTACTGAGAACAATCTCACTCGTCGGCGCAGTGGATTCGGCTTTGAGATCGAGCGTGATGGTTTCGGTTAACGCGCGCACACGACTCTTCAGGTCGAGGGGCATCACCCGCTCCAGCTTGGCTAATGCACTTTCGACAGCGTACCCTGTGTCGGCGAGGTTGAGGCGATGCGCAGAGATGAGACCCACCGTCAGCGCCAGCGCTTCCTCATTGGTGAACATCATCGGCGGCAGTTTGAATCCCGCAGAGAGCACATACGCGCCGTTGCGTCCACGCTCGGCTTCGATGGGAATGCCCAGGTCTTGCAGCATCACGATATACCGCCGCAAAGTGCGGATGTTGACCTCAAGCCGCTGCGCCAACTCCGCACCAGACATGCGACCGTAGGTTTGCAGCAAAGACAAGACAGCCAGCACGCGCGTGGTGGGGTGATACATACGCGCGAGTATACACGTTTTATTTAAGCCACGATCATTTCGTCACGTCTATCCTTGCGCTATTTAACCATACGTAGTTCGACGATGGGGGCATGAGTTTGCCTGCTCATGCGCGTTCGAAATCCATGACCCAGTTGGTCTCCCAAGTCTGGCCGCCGTCGGCTGAAAATGCCTGTTCCCACTTGCAGGAAGCGGTTGTGATCTCAGACCAAATGAAGCGGCTGAAGATATGGCGGCCTTCAAAGACTTCCTGTGAATAAAATTCGCCAAGTCCATGCTTGAAACCGCCGATCATTGGCACTTCCAATATCCCACTAATGCCCGTGGCCCAATACAGGCTCCATTCCTGCGCCTGAGGATCGAACAACCGCAAGGTCACAGCATGGATCGGCCCCGTTTCACGGTAAATGATGTTCTCGTCCATGTTACCGAGACCATTCAGTATCTTCCTGTCCACCGTGTCACCCTCGAATTCCTCCCATTCGGACGATCCTTTCAGCCGTTCTTTTAACCTGCGATGATGTACCTGCCAAGTTCCGATCAGAAAATCGAAATCATTTCTTCCATCCATTATTTGAGCTCCTTATAAAGTGTTTTGAACTGCAAGTTCAGTATAGGGAGAAATGCGGACAGGATCGTTCCTAATTTACAGGTTATCATGTAACTCACCTTATGTACTTTAGGCGTGTCACCCTGAGCGACAGCGAAGGGTCTCTGAGATAATCGTAGAGGTTCTTCGCTCCGCTCAGAACGACACTGCGTAAGGTGAGTAAATAACAGTCATCAAGACATGTTTTTGTAATCTTATCGGCATACAGCATGGATACATGGGAAAACCCAATCGTGTATACTCGCCATGAAAGTTCATCTACAAAAAAGAGGTATCCCATGACAAATCGCTACAAAATCCGCCAAAACCTGATCTCCATCGGAGATGATTTCTGGATCGAGAATGAAGAAGGGAAAAAGGTCTTCAAGATAGATGGCAAGGTGCTGCGTATCCGCAAGACGTTGGTGTTCGAAGATGCGAAGGGCAAGAAGCTCGCTCAAATTCAGGAACGCCTGCTCACCATCAAAGATACGATGGTAGTGGAAGATGCCAACGGCAAGGATATCGCCACCATTAAGAAGGCGCTGATTTCCCCCTTCCGTGATAAATGGGATGTGAAGGTGAAGAACGGCCCCGACCTCGATGTGCAGGGAAACATCCTTGACCATGAATATACGGTCAAGCAGGGACGGGAAAAGGTCGCCGAAATTTCAAAGAAATGGTTCCGCCTGACCGACACCTACGGCGTGGAGATCGAAGACGGACAAAATGACATTCTCATCCTCGCCATTGCGGTTGCCGTGGATATGATGGCGCATGATAGCAAAGAAGATAAGAAGCGCAAGAAGGAAAAGGACGAGAAAAAGGATAGATAACCCATGAAGGAGTTTCGCAACCCTCAAAACATCCACAAACCGCTTGGACAGTATTCACACCAAATTGAGATCACAGGGAACGAACGCATGTTGGTGCTTTCAGGTCAGGTTGGCATGCGGGAGGATGGTTCCGTACCTGAGGATGCGTTCGAGCAGATCGATATCGCTTTTGAGAACATCCTCCGCAATCTTCAAGCCGCCAATATGGATGTGAAGGATATCGTCAAACTCACCTATTATTTGGTGGGCGAGATCGACACAGCCAAACGACGTGAATTGACCGCATCCAAACTGCAGGGACATCAACCCTGCAGCACGTTGCTTTATGTCGCAGCGCTGGCAGCACCGATCTATAAGGTTGAGATCGATGCGTGGGCATCGCGTCAATCCTAAACCTTTTTCTTAACCCTGAATGCTTCGTTCAAATGCAGAAAGTTATGCCGTGTGGGCGGCATGAGCAAAAGCCCGGCGATCGTGCGATTACCCCAATAATGGACGATCTCCATCGCTTCAGGAATGACCGCCCCCTGATCGAGAACCGTTTGCAGGCGGGCCGTATCCACCTTTTGATTCAACTCGTGCGGGCGGATCTTCCTGACGATGTCACGTGTCCCCCGCCCCACCGCAGCGCGATATTCACGCAAGGCGGTCAATTCCAGCTGGGAGCTGAGTTGGGCAACTGATTCATTATCCATTCTGTTGGCGGAATGATGGATGGTTGACTTGAGTTTCTTCGCCCACTTATCACGTATATAAATCTGCGGATTGCCCGCCACAAGCATGTTCATTGTGATGTCTTCAATACGGGCAATGTGGAAGAGGATCCACGCGATCGAATGTCCGCCTTTGGGTGGAATGGTACGAAAAGCCTTCTCGGTGAGCCCTTGCCAGAGTTCATCCTCGAACGACCAGACATCCGCACGGCTGACCTTTTTACTGTGAACCATCGCGTGTTGGGTCAAAAATTGTTCGATGGCTTTCGTAAGGTCACCTGCGGCGAGGGTTCGCCGCAGGTTTTGTTGCCCTTCATTCCAAATTTTTCGATTCGTATCCATGTTCGAGTCTCAGTGTGGGGGTATCAATCGCTATTCGAAACCCGTTCTGGAAATCATGAAACTGGTTTTTCATTCCCGAGGTCCAACTTCAACAAAATATAGAGCACCGCTGAAGCCATCAACAACATGGCGTAATTGTGCTCGCGGACTTCATAAACAGCCTGTGGAAATCTCATATTGGGGTGTTGAAACAGGGCTGGAAAAATCGGTAAAACACGCATCAGGGTCTTTTGAATTAGATAATTGACAGGGAACAGCAGCCCAAACAGAAGGGGCAAAATTGGAAATTTGTTATCAAGAAATTTTTTCAAGGGAGCAATAAATCGGCAGGCGGCGGGGATAAGAAAACCGAAAGTAAGTGCAAAAATCGCGCTCAACTGATCGAAATCAAGCGGCAATTTGGCATCCTCCCCTGAAAGATATTCAAATTATGGAAGGTTAGTTCTTTTTGGACATTCACATCCTTGATCAAATTGGGTGTCTCAACGCCAAAGATGCGCTGCCCCAACTAATCTCTTCCATGGTTGCCAGAAGAAACAATACGCAAAAAGCCAAAAAGGAAAGACGTTTTAACCAGGCAGGGTCCTTAAGCTTAAGTTTGATCGGAGAACGGTAAAAAGCAATTCCAAACATGATCGATGCCACGAATAAATAGATAGGCGAAAGAGTCTCGTATATTCGATCTTCCCGTACGAAGGCGTCCAAAATCTGCTCCTTCATAAAGACAGGAATGTATGCGACGACCAGCAAAATGAAAAAGAAGACGACCGATCTGTTGACATTTACCTTATTTTCCACAAAACACCTCTTTGAATTATTAAAGTTAATTGTTGTAACTTCGTGATGTAACCCCGAAAAACCATTTTCGTATCTGATTAAATCGGAGTATAGCATGAAATCAAAATTGATTTTCGCTACGTATGGTGTTCGAATAAAAAAACAGACTTCCATGACAACATGCCAGAAAGTCTGTTTTTTTCATGTCAGGTACTTATGTCTCCTCAATAACCCCGGGAAATTCACACCCTCAATTGGGGTGGATCAACATCACCGGGATATGCGCGTGATGCACGACCCTGTCAGCTACGCTGCCCATCAGCCAGCGCTGAATTCCAGAGCGGCCATGGGTAGACATGGCGATCACATCTGCGTGTACTTCATCCGCAACCATCAGGATCATTTCAGGGATCGGTCCTTCGCGCATGACGCTTGTGACTTTTGTGCCCTCTTCCGTCAGTTTTTCCACTTCGGTTTTGAGGTAGGCTTCAGTTTCCCTCTCGGCATCTTCAATGATCTGGGTCGCCAGGCCCGGAGTGCGGGAAAGGTAATCTAAATTGGGAGTGACTGGCACGCTCAGAAGCACGATCTCCGCGCCTTCCGATTTTGCCAGAGCTTGTGCATGGGGCAGTACTGCCTCTGCAAGGGGTGAGCCATCCAACGGGACGAGAATCTTTTTGTACATGGTGTATCTCCTTTATCTGAAAAGAAAATCTTTTGAATAAGCTCATCTACACAATAGCACGGGGTTAAAATGATTTTCAAGTGACAATAGACACATCTTCAAGAAGGCTATAATATGCATATGTCTCTATATCTTGGCTGCCCCGTCTGGTCGTTCAAAGGCTGGGTCGGAAATTTCTACCCCAAAGGCACAAAGTCCACTGACTTTTTGCGCGAATATGCGCGCCGCCTGACCACCATAGAAGGCAACACCACTTTCTATGCCGTGCCCGCACCGAAGACAATCGAAGCATGGGCAGAGCAAACACCAGAGACCTTCCGCTTTTGCCCGAAGATTCCAAAGGCGATCAGCCACAACGGGAAACTGGCGGATTATGCCGACCGTGCCCGCCAATTTGTGGAGATCATGCGCCCGCTCGCTTCGCGTCTTGGACCGATGTTCCTGCAACTGCCGCCCAGTTATTCCCCAAAGCTGATAGATGACCTGACCGCGTTCCTTGATACCTTTCCAACAGATGTGCGCCTCGGCGTGGAAGTGCGTCACCTCGACTGGTTCGAAGAGCCGCATCGTGCAATACTGAATAAATTGCTGGCAGATCACAACATGGCGCGCGTCGTGATCGACACACGTCCGATTCGGGATCTGGCTGGCGATGAATCCATCAAGGGCAGTTCATACGAAAGTCTGCTCGAAGCGCGGGAGCGAAAACCGAATGTCCCTGTCTTCGAGGAGCAAACCACCGACTTCACTTTCCTACGCTTCATTGGCCATCCGCAAATGGAACAGAACCATGTCTGGGTGGAGGAATGGGTCAATCGGATCACAGACCAGTTGTCGGCGGGGACGGATGCGTTCGTCTTCTGTCATTCGCCTGATAACATGCTCGCACCATCCATCTGCCGCGAAATTCACCAACGGATATCAAGCCGCATCCAAATTCCGCCGCTGCCTTGGGATGAAATCCGCTCAGATGTTTTTGAACAGGGAAAATTGTTCTAAATAAAAGGTCACGCTTCTCGCGTGACCTTTTATTTGATACGTTCCACCCACTGTGCCCGCCATTCAGGTGCTTCGAATGGTTCTGGCCAGAATTCAATTTGCTTCCAGATTTTTTCATCGCGAATGGTGGAAAAGGTGATGACCCGATCGTGCTTTACCCCATCGGTGACAGAGACATCGGTCACAACAACTTCGCCATCTACAACGATGGAATTGACGATGAAACGCCATTTGCCTTCGGCGGGATAGGCGGTGTTGAGTTTGGCGAAATTTTCCCTGCCGCGAATGCGCTCGCCCGATTGTAGCCACTCGAGGGTGAACTCGTCATGCATCAGTTGGGCAACGGCGTAAAAGTCGTTGCCTTCCATCGTCTGCCAGAATTTTTCGATGACTTGTTTTGGATTCATATCAGCTCTTTGTGAGTGCAAACAAGGCATCCATGGCGCGAGGCGCATCTGCGATCGGCACAAAGATATGGTCGTGATAAAACGCGGCGACTATGTTGCAACTAATATTCGCTTCTGTCAGGGCTTTGGAGACTGCCGCGGTCAGGCCAACTGCTTCGAGTGAAGAATGGACCGTGAGCGTGATCCATGCACAGGTCGTTGCGTAGGGAATGCTCATCGCATCCGCTTTTTCTTTTGGCAGGATCATCGTCACGCCTTCTTTTTCCAGAAAATAGCAAAGCGGGTCGAGTGTAACAACCTGTTCTTTCGAATCCGCGAGACAGTAGACGTATTCACCTGCATTGAGCTCGGGCTTCATATTTTGCAAAAGTTTGGTGATGTTGATTTCGCCGCTCATTTTCGCTTGACATCCAAAATCGCGATCTTGGTGGAATGATTGAACGGCGCAGGGTTGGTGACGGGGTTTCCCTGCCTGGTTTCGGGGTAGCCTGTGAAATCTTCGGGCACAGGGATAAGTTCTCTGATCTTCAAGTATCCATCTTTACATAATGATTCAAGGGTTTGCATATATTCATCGCCGCTGACAAAAGCGCATTGTTGATCGCAATGAGAAAACCGCCATCGTTGATCAGCGGGCGAATCTTGTTAATGAGCCGCGCGCTTTCATGCACTTGATCCACCCTGCCTTTGGATGTGCTGGAGAAAAACGGCGGGTCGATCAAGACACAATCAAAAAAGGTGTTGGTCCGCTTCATATTGCTGACTTGTTCGAAGAAATCCCTGGCAATGAAATCCCCTTTGCGGATGGGAAAACCATTCAAAGTGTAGGATGATTTTGCCAGATTGAGAAATTCACGGTTCAAGTCAATTTGTACTACGCGGCTTGCTCCGCCTTTAAGGGCAGCCACGCCGAAGCTCCCAGTATATGCGAATGTATTCAAGACAGTTTTATCTTTTAGATTCTCAATGATCCATTTTCGCAAAAACCGCGTATCGAGATAAAAACTGGCATCACGATTCAAGATGGGATCGATGGCATACCAGGTATCGTGTTCTTTTATTTTTCGGTCAAACTCCGTACCGAATAAAAGCATGCCGCGTTTTTCATCCTGAGTGCCGTTGCGGGTCTTGATGATCCCAGCCTGCAGCCAATTCAGGGACGCGGTCAGGAATTGATGCGCCTCCTGTACGAGCAGTTGTCCCTGCTCGAAATCGTCGGCGTAATTGTGAATCACAACCGTGGATGCGTACACGTCGATGGCAAGTTCAGGGCAGCCTTCGATGAATCCATTGAAAAGGCGGAATGCCGATTCGTGTTTGGGGTCGATCAACGAGGCGCGGGAAATGAGGGCTTTTTCAAGCAGGGGAGTGATCGGTATGTTTGTCATTTGGGTTGGTGCGATTATATCCCTTCCACATTCAGCACTGGCAACATGATTTTCAACACCTTGACAGTGCAATCCCGCGGGGGTAAAAACAAACCGACTAGTCGGTTTTTATTATTCCGCCCTGTCCCGCTCCTTTTTAGGAGCAAGGAAACCATGCAACAACGAAGTGAAGAAACCCGTTCGAGAATTCTCGGATCAGCCATCAAGTTATTTTCCGCACGCGGATTCAATGCCGCCAGTGTCGCTGATATCTGCGAGGATGCTGGCATCAGCAAGGGTGCGTTCTATCATCATTTTGAAAGCAAGCAGGCGCTCTTCCTGGCCTTGCTCGATGTATGGCTGCAAACGATTGATAATGCAATCGAGGCTTCAAAGGATAAGACTGTCCCCGAAACATTCATGCTTATCACCGAAGCTTTTCCATTTATCTTTGAAACCGCGGGGGAAGGTCTGCCCATGTTCCTAGAGTTCTGGCTTCAAGCCAGCCGCGATGAAAAGATCTGGCAGGCGAGCATTGCCCCTATCGTCGTTATCAGAAACATTTCACCTCGCTGATCAAAAAAGGCGTGGACGAAGGTTCGTTCGTTAAAGTCGATCCAGAATTAACCGCACGCATGATCGTCTCGATGGCGATGGGTCTCTTGATTCAAAGCCTGCTCGATCCCAAAGGCGCAAAATGGGAAAAGACGGCCCGTGAGATCACAAAGATGATGATGGACACATTGCTGCGAAAAAGTGAGGCTTAAGAATGTGGCTGGTAACTGGCGCAACCGGACACGTTGGTAATGTCCTTGTGCGAAAACTATTGGAACGCGGTGAACAGGTTCGGGCGCTGATCCTGCCTGGCGAAAGCCGCGAATCAATTCACGGATTAAATGTCGAAGCGGCTGAAGGGGATGTGCTTAATTTGGATTCGGTGTTCGAGTCCATGCAGGGCATCAAAGGCATTTTTCACCTGGCAGGTGTCATTTCGATCATGCCCGGGCCGAATGCATTCGTGCGCAAGGTCAATGTGGATGGCACGAAAAATATTTTGCGCGCCGCACAGGAAATGAACATCAGAAAGCTGGTGTATACCTCCTCCATTCATGCCATTCAACGCGTCGAAGATGGGGTGATCGATGAGAGCGTGCCGTACGACATGAAAAATCCCTACGGCGCGTATGACCGTTCAAAGGCGGAGGCAACGCTCGAAGTATTGAATGCGGCTCAAACTGGACTTGAAGCTGTTGTGGCCTGCCCCACAGGCGTGATCGGCCCTTATGATTTTCGCGGATCAATGATGGGCGCCGTCATCCACGATGCGGCAACTGCCAAACCAGCCCTATACGTGGATGGCGCCTATGATTTCGTGGATGTGCGCGATGTAGCCGATGGATTAATTTCCGCGGCAGAAAATGGAAAACGCGGCGAAAGTTATATTTTATCGGGGCAAAAGATCTCAATACGATATTTACTCGAAACCGTGCGCGAGATCACAGGGAAACACTTCTTCCAAATGAAGATCCCATTTGACCTTGCAAGGTTTGCGGCAATATTCACGCCCATGTATTACCGTTTCGCAAATGCCACGCCGCGATTCACACCGTACTCCCTTGAAGTATTGCAAAGCAATTCGAACATCAGCCATGCCAAGGCGACCAGAGAACTGGGTTATTCACCACGGACATTGTATGAAAGCATCAAAGATACAGTGAAGTGGATATTGGAAAAGAAAAAATAAACCCTCTGCTGGCTTGATATTACACACAGCCATCAGAGACCCATAAACCAAAGAGGAGCAAAACATGAAAATCGTAACAGACTGCGCGGCAGATATGCCGAATGAAGAACTTGAAAGACTGGGAATTGTGCAGGCCCCGCTTTTCATCCAATTTCCTGAAGGCGAAGTGAATGCCATGGAAATTTCAGCAGACGAGTTCTACAACCGCCTTGAAGCCATGCGTCCGCAGATCCCGACCACGGCACAACCATCCAGCGGAATATTCGCCGAGTTGTACCGCAAACTGGCGCTGACCGAGAAAAATATTTTCTCGGTGCATATTTCATCGGGATTGAGCGGCACAATCAATTCGGCGCGGGATGGCGGTGAACAGGTCAAGGCGGAGGCGAATGTCAGCTTTTGGGATACGCTCACCCTTTCAGGTGGAGAACGCTTTCAAGTGGTGGCCGCGGCCCTGGCACATAAGGCAGGCTGGGCCATGGATAAAATCCTGGAACGCCTGACGAAGATCCGCGAGAAGACCGAAGTGATCTATACGCTCGATACGCTGGAATACCTCGCCCGTGGCGGCCGCATCGGACGTGTGAAGGCGTTGGCGGGTGCGCTTCTCAACCTCAAACCTATCATCCGCGTGGACATCGACGGCAAATACAGCACCGTCAAAAACGAGCGGACGATCAACAAGTCGATTGCGGCAATTGCCGATCATCTGGCTGAGAAATATGGCAATACTCCCGTATGGGTCACCGTACTGCACGGACGCTTCGCGGAAAAAGCAGACTTGCTTTCAAATGAATTCAAACAGAAATTGAATGTCGCCAAAATGGAAGTGCAGCGCATCTCCCCTGTTTTGGGCGTTCACACAGGCCCGGGCATTGTCGGCGCGGCAGTGGTGCCGATGGAGTTGATGAGCGATCTGGGGGAATAAAAAGAAAGTCGAAAGAGGAAAGAAAACGGGCTTGCAATTTCTGCAAGCCCGTTCGAGTTTTATGCGGCAAATCTTTTTGCTTTTTCGATCCGCTCGCCTAAAGGCGGGTGGGAATAGAACATGAAGACCACCCATTTTTCAGGGTCGATCTCGCCGAGGTTTTGATTCGCCAACCGTGTAAACGCGGAGGCAAATGCTTCGCCTTTTTGGGTGGAACTCAAGGCATAGTCATCGGCCATGTTTTCGCGCCAGCGCGAGATGGCGTTATTGATGGGCGAGGTCAGCAATCCGTAGGTGGTGAGGATAAGCATGAGCGCAGGCAAGGCGGCGATATCTGCGGGGGAGGTGAAGGAGAAAAAGCTCACAGCGGAGTCCAATGCCAGTGATGCAATGAACAGGCTGAGGGTCGTGCTGACCGTGCCGAAGGCGATCAAAAACGGAATGTCTTTATGGACATGATGTCCCAGCTCATGAGCGAGGACCGTTTCAATTTCATCCAAAGTGAATTCGGTGATGAGGGTATCGCCAAGAATAATGCGGCGTGTGTTGCCCAGACCCGTCAGCGCAGCGTTGGCGGCCTTCGTGCGCTTGGACATGTCGAATTTGAAGACGCCTTTTACTTTTGTATTCGCGCGTTTTGCCAAAGCAAGCAGACGTTCTTCCAGTTCCTTGTGTTCGTCGCCAAGCGGAACGTATTTGTTGAAGAGTGGCATGATGAGCACGGGCGCAAGATTCGAAACAAGGATGTTGAAGAGCAGCAGGCCGCCTGCCACCCACAGCCACCATGCATCGCCTGTGAGACGCAGGGCGAGATACATCAACTCAAGCATGATCAACCCAAGCGGCGCACCAATGGCGAGACCTTTGAGCTGATCCACAACCCAATCTTTGAGCGACTGATTGGACTGACCAAATCGATGCGGCAGAACAAATCCGCTGTAGTAGCTGAGAGGCAGATTGATGATGGCAGAGATGCCGCCGAAAATGGCAATGTACAGCGCGATGATGAGCCAATCGGAGCCAATGGTCAGCGACCAGTTGACTGTGACCAGTTGATGAAGCCATTCGCGGAGTGAAATGCTCCAGCCGAGGAACAGCCATGCCAGGGCATAGGCCACGCCAAAGAGCGTATCCACTAGCCAAAGGCGGCGATTGATTCGGGAATATTCTTTTGCTTGTTTTTGTTTTTCAGGATCGAGAGTGGTTTCCATAGAAAAATTATAGCATGGGCCGTTAAACCCATTGCTGAATCCGACTCTTCCGGTCCAATTATCATTCCCCTCCATGTCTATAGCAAAGCTGCTTGACAAACCGCGATTTTGGAACGCGAATAGCGCGAATGGATGAATTTCACAAATTTTCCTTGAGTTTATTCGCATCATTCGCAAATTCGCGGCATTCGCGTTGAAGTTCTTCTGACTTTGCCATAGCCATGTGTTCCCCTCCGTAGCAGGTTGAACTAGTGACCAAAAAGCATACAATAAACCAAGGAAGTAGAAGCGAATAAAATATTGAACAGGGTAATTTTGTTGTATGGAAAACGCAATGCAAAAATCATATTTGAAAGAGCACGAGGCGATCAAGCTTCATATCCTGGCAGAGGTCAGCCAGCAAATTACTTCAATTCTGGATATTAATGAATTACTCGTTCGAGTAGTGCGTCTTATTCAGCAAACATTTAATTACTACCATGTGGGAATCGGTTTGATCGAGGGTGAGGATGTCATCTACCGCCTTGGCGCGGGAACTCTGTGGGATGACCCAAATTTTCAATTCAAACCCGCGCGTTTGAAAATCGGATCGGAGGGGATCACAGGTTGGGTCGCTCAAACTGGCGAGGCAGCGCTGGTTCCAGATGTGTCACTTGATCCACATTATGTTTGGATGCAGGGCAGCCTGACCAAATCAGAGCTGACGGTACCGATCACTGTAAAGGGCAGAACCATTGGCGTGCTGGATGTGCAAAGCCAACACATTGATGACTTTGAGCAAACAGATCAGGAACTTATGCAGGCCATTGCCAGCCAGACGGGCATAGCAATGGAAAATGCGCGCCTGTTTGCCGAGACCCAGCGCCTGCTCAAAGAGACCGAACAGCGCGCCAACAAACTTACGGTCATCAACAGCGTTCAGCAGGGGCTTGCCTCAAAACTTGAGGTTCAGGCCATTTATGATCTGGTCGGGGACAAGTTCCGCGATATTTTCGATGCGCAGGTGGTGATGATTTCCACGTATGATCCGCAGTCCAATTCAATTATGCATCGCTATGCAATCGAACGCGGTGAGCGTGTTTACTCGCCAAACCCGCAACCGCCGGGCGGATTCCGATCTCAAATCATCCACACCCGGCAACCGTTGCTGGTTAATACCAAAGTTGCGGAAGAGGCAGTCCGCCTCGGGCAGCCAACTTTACCGGGCACAATTACGCCGAAGTCCTGGTTAGGCGTGCCAATGCTTGTTAGCGGCCAGGTGACCGGAATATTGAGCGTGCAAAATGTAGAGCGGGAGAATGTGTTCGATGAATCCGATATCCACCTTTTACAAATGTTTGCAGCTTCAATGAGCATCGCACTCGAAAATGCGCGTCTATATGAGCAGGCACGTCAACTGGCGATTCTGGAGGAAAGACAGCGGCTGGGTAGAGAGCTGCATGACCTCGGTCACACAATCCCTGTATGGGATTAGTCTGTACGCTCAGGCGGCCTGTGGAAAGATTTCAGCCAATCAACTTGACCAGGTCAGACAGTATCTTGATGACATTCAAAACACCGCGCAGGAATCTTTGGCAGATATGCGCCTGCTCATCTATGAACTGAGACCGCCGATCCTTGATAAGGAGGGTTGATTACCGCGCTTCAAAATCGTCTCTTTTCCGTGGAGAACAGAGCAGGCTAAAATCCAACCTTAAGAGCAATCTAATGGGGCGGCTTTCTTCAGAAGTGGAAGAAGGGCTATATCGCATTGCACATGAAGCACTCAACAATACGATCAAACATGCGCACGCAAAAAACATACTGATCAGTATTCAACAAGAATCCGCATCTGTCTCAATGGAAATCTCTGACGATGGAATTGGGTTTGACCCTGAAACTGCCCGTCGCGAGGGAAGTCTGGGGTTGAACAACATGCAGGAACGTGCCCGGTCTCAGGGCTGGCAATTCCATGTTGAAAGCAGTCCGGGGAATGGGGCGCGGGTCCATGTGGAGGTAATACAACCATGAGCGACAAGATAAAAAGGAATACTGCGTCCATTCGGGTGCTGGTTGTGGATGACCATGCCATCATCCGTAAAGGCTTGAAAGCCGTGTTAGAACTTGTTCCAGATATAGAACTGGTGGGCGAGGCCGAGAATGGAAAACAGGCAGTCAAAATGGATCGGGAATTAACCCCCGATGTCATCTTGATGGACTTAATGATGCCGGAGATGGATGGAATCGCATGTATCAAGGAGATTAAAACCCATCGCCCCGAGGCGAATATCCTGGTGCTGACAAATTTCGCTGGTGAAGATATGATATTCCCCGCGATCAAAGCCGGGGCAATGGGATATCACCTGAAAGATTCAAGTCCTGAAGCCCTGATTGATGCGATCCGTCAAGTGAACCATGGTGTCGCATCCCTGCATCCAAGCATTGCCAAAAAAGTTCTGGATGAACTCCACGATCCTGAGAAAAAACAGCTATTGGAAGATCCATTGACCCAACGCGAGGTGGAAATCCTGCGACTCATTGCACAAGGACATGAAAATAAGGCTATTGCTGAACAGTTGGTTATCAGTGACGCCACAGTTCGCACCCACGTTAGCAATATCTTAGGGAAGCTGCATTTGGCCAGTCGTATACAGGCTGCCCTCTACGCATTACGAGAGGGACTTGCCACCCTCGATGAGTAGGAATGTTAATCCACATTTTGCGTAGTACAAGTAGTTTTTTCTAGGCAAAAAGACCGCCTAAAAACGGTCTTTTTGTTTAACCAAATATCCACCACAAACTGATGCGCTGGCTTCCATTCCCTGCTATCCTAATCATGGAAAACTTAGGATTGTCGTTACGCCCTGGTTTTCAATAAGAGAAAAACCTGCGAATTTTGATGGAGGCACCTATGAATAATATTTATCACTGGCATGACGAGGTGATGGTAGCCTTGGAAATGGAAAATTTCAAGCGGGAAATCGAATCGATCCGCTTGCTCCAAGATGCGGGACTCTCCAATCCGGGCTGGCTTGAACGCATGAGCATCGCGCTTGGAAAAGGGTTGGCAAAATTGGGGCGACACATGCATAAGGAAAACACAGCTCCCACCCAAGCTTACCAGACCACCAGCAGCAAATATGCCGCATAACTCAATCCGTTTCACCACTAGTCAGGGCTTTCATTAGAAACAATGAAAGCCCTGACCCATTAATGGTCTGGATGCAATACAGATCATTAAGAGTCCCATTTAACGATCCTAACTCCACTTTTCTCGTATCACCCTAAACAATCCTGGTAGGCAAAACTATACAAAACCCAGCTTTTCTCAAGTCCAAAATCCATTGTACTCGGATGGCTAACAAATTCATTTCTGTTATGCTAAATATGCAGCGAACAACGGCTTTGAAGGAAACTTTCCACAATCAAACCTATGGAGTAATCAATGGACAAAACACTACGCATAATGATTGTTGAGGACAACCCACATGCGCGAGGCGCACTCTCAGCTTTTATCTCCACACTGGATTGGTTGACAGTCACCTGTGAGGCTTCAAACGGAGAGGAAGCAGTCGAAAAGATCAAGAGTCAGCCCCCAGACACGGTTTTGATGGATATTCAAATGCCAGTTATGAATGGATTGAAAGCGACCCAGTACATCAAAAAGCGCTGGCCCCAGATCAAGGTTATCGCCCTTACTTTGTACCCAAATTATTGTTTACAGGCAAAACAGGCGGGGGCAGATGCTTTTTTAATCAAAGGTTGTTCCGTGGAAGAGATGACCTCCACAATTCGCTCTGTAAATGGAATTGCACAAAAATAGGTGGACAATAAGCAGGATAAAAATGCTCCCAAAGGATAATCGAAAGGTTGAAAGTTCTAGGACTGAAGGTCTTTTTCGCCAGCGAGCAAGGCAATGACTTCATCTGATTTCATCACATCGCCGTAAGATTTGAGCGCGGCCATAAACGCCTTATGGACATGATCGGCAGGGACGGTGGTGTCGTCAAATTGCAGGTCACGAGTGGCACAGGCATCTTCGGCAACGATGACCTTGAAGCCGAAGTCGGCGGCCGCACGAGTGGTGGCGTCCACACACATATGACTCATCATACCGGTGATAACAACGCGTTCAATTTTCCATTCTTTCAACATTTCAAGCAAATTCGTTTCGCGAAAAGAGTTGGGATAATGTTTATACACGATCGGTTCGCCTTCGAAATGCGCGGTTGCATCATGAATATCTGAGCCAGTGGATCCTTTTACAAAAAAGGGCGCATCAGGCTTCAAAGCAATATGCTGAATGTGGACGTGATGTCCGCCATGCTCGCGGAAGCACTGCAAGAGCATATAGGCGTTCTTCGCCGCGGCCAGCGGATTCACAAGCTCGTATTTTCCACCAGGGAAATAATCTTTTTGAATGTCAATTACGAGTAATGCGGTTTTCATATTGCTCCTTTGCCAAAGTTTGACACGATATCGTTAAATATTCTTCAATAATTCTTCAGCCTGCCGTTTTAAGTGTAACTTATTTGCCATTGCAAAAGCAGATTGAAAATCGGCGGAGGCTTTTTCAGGGTTGTTCAAGGCTTGGTGACATTTTCCACGCCCAAGGTATAGGTCCGCTTCGCGTGGGGCGAGTTGGATCGCGTGTGTGTAATCGGCGATCGCTTTTTCGAATTCCTTATTGGCACGGTAGGCATCAGCGCGGCCTTGATAAGCAAGGAAGGAGCGCGGCATTTTCGCAATGGCACGCGCATAATAATCCTCTGCCCAATCGAGATAGCCTTCATAAAGCGTCAGGTTGATCGGTGAGACAGTCAATGCATCCTTGTCAGAAAGACGAATCGCGGCATCCTGATCCGTATGGGCGGCATCCAGATTTCCCAACTTGAAATGTGCCATCGAGCGCACCATATAGAAAAGCGGGAACTGTGACATCAGGGAGATCGCCTTGTTCAGTTCAAGCAGGGCTGGCGCATATTCCTGTCGATCCATCATGATCGAGGCGCGGTCAAAATAAGGGACGGCCCAATTCGGGCTGACTTCCTGTGCGCGCGAAAAATAATCAAGCGCGGTTTCATAGTCCTTCTCCATCAAGCATAATTCCCCGCGCAATTCCAATGCAACGTAGCTTTTCGGGTTGAGTTTCAAGGCCCGTTCAATGTCCGCGAGAGCGCGTTCCTTTTGCATGACGTTCAACAGACAGGCTGCGCGCGCCAGATAATGAGCGGACTGTTCAGGCTCGCGTTCAATCTCAAGAGTATATAACTGTGCGGCGCGTTCGTAATCCCCTTGCAGGTAATAATAGCCAGAGCGTTTGAATAAATAATTCACACCCAAATTGATCCAACGCAGAACCGAACGATTCAATGTACCGATCGCCAGCGCGATCAACACACAGGAAGCCAGCAGAAGATAATCATGCGTGCGCAATCCAAAAGCGATCAAGCCCAGCAAAACGGGAATGCTGACTAGCATCGTGATCAGGTCGGCATTGCTCTTCCCGAATAAGCCATCCAACACCGCATGCATGATGTTCCCCCCATCGAGCGGATAGATTGGCAGCAGATTGAACACAACCAGAATGATATTCAAAAGTGCCAGAGAAAAACACAACTCGATGAATGTCTGCACCCAGATAAACAACTCAGGTTCAAGTCCGCGCGGCGCGAAGACATACAGAAGGATATACACCGCCACAAATACGAATCCAAGGAACACGTTCACCAACGGCCCAGCCGCAGAGATCGCTAAATTATGCAGGGGTTTTTCTGGTTTGCGCTCCAAATTCGTCAGTCCACCCAATAACCAGATGATAATACTTTTCACTTCCACGCCCGCCAGCTTTGCCGCCAGCGCATGTCCCAACTCATGCAGCAAAATGCACAAGACAAACCCCACCAGCCATAGCAGGGCAAGCAGCGTGCTTCTAAAATCAACCGGACGAAAGATGAAATAAGTGATCAATACGCTAAAGATCATGGAAAAATGGAAACGGACATCCATTTTGCCTATACGCATCAATCGTATTGAAGATGACAGCCACTTCAAGATGAATCACTCGCCTCGCAACCAGACCCCAAACCTGCTCGCCACAATTTGAAATTTACTTGCGTCCAAAATCTGCGGGATTCTCGCCCCACAACCCAGTATCCCATTTAATGATCTTGTCCTCGGGAAGTTCGTTCTCGGCCAGCCAATTCTCCGCGCTGCGGATGATCGCAAAAAGGACGGCGTTCTTTGGCGTGTGTTTCAAATTCGTTTTGCAAATCCCCGTGGCAACCCAGGCAATGGCATTTTCTGAATCAGAATAAATGGGGACATGCATGTTGTGCTTGGCTTGCCAGGTCAACGCATGGACAATCGCCAGGAACTCCCCCACATTGTTCGTGCCTGCCGCGTACGGCCCGGCGAAAAAGATTTCCTCACCCGTCTCCGTATTCACACCGCGATATTCAAGTTTGCCCGGCGAGCCGCTGCAAGCCGCATCCACACAAATGGATGGCAGGATCGGCTTCGCGCTTGCCATTTTCCATTTTCCATGAGAAGAGGGTTTCCCTTTGTAATCATCATATTGTTTCAGAAAGGCAGCATCTGCCTCGGCTTCACTTTCAAAAGCCTTGAACTGCGCACCGACCACGCCCTTCACCTGCTTCTCACAATCCGCCCACGTTGTGAAGACACCTGTCTTACGACCTTTCCATACAACATAAAATTTCTTCTTTGCCATACATCAATTTTACATCAAAGTGAAGCGGACGAGATAATTACCTCATCCGTCTTCATGAATATCTGTCTTGACAAAAAGATGTATTCACGTAAAATACGCCAACTCATATGACAAGCTATCACTTTTGCTCCTGTCTATGGCGGGGTTCGTAACCACCGCCCAAGACGACCATCCGCAACAAGCAGTCAACGACTTAGGCCAGTGGAACGCCCCCCGCGTCATGTTATGATCAACGCAGGAATGTTCGCTGTCCTTTTGTTTTATGTTGACTGCTTGTTTTTTTTGACTATTACAAACTTTAGAAAAAGGAAACTATAAAATGTCTTATGCTCACCCCGAATATCTGGTCGACACCGAATGGGTTGCCAATCACTTGAACGACGCGAACGTCCGCGTCATTGAATCAGACGAAGACCCGTTGCTGTATGCGATCGGTCACATCCCAGGCGCGGTGCAGGTGGATTGGTTCAGCACACTCCAGCATCCCCTGCGCCGTGATTTCGTCACCAAAGAGCAGTTCGAAGAAGTGGCGTCCACGCTTGGCATTACCAACGACACCACTGTCGTCTTTTATGGCGACAAGTCCAATTGGTTCGCATGCTACGCACTGTGGCTCTTTCAATACTATGGCCACACCAACGTCAAGATCATGAACGGCGGACGCACCAAATGGGAGCAGGAGAAAAGGCCGCTCGTGAAGGAAGTGCCCTCGTATGCCCGAACAACTTACAGCGCGAAAGAAGCGGATAAGTCCATCCGCGCCTTCCGCGATGACATCTTCAAACAGATCGAAACGAAGAGGCCGATGGTGGATGTCCGCTCGCCGAAGGAATATTCTGGCGAATTGACTCACATGCCGAATTATCCGCAGGAAGGTGCGACTCGCGGCGGGCACATCCCCGGCGCGGTGAGCATTCCCTGGTCGCAGGCGGTCAACGAAGCGGATGCAACGTTCAAAACGACCGAGGAACTGGTTGCCCTCTACGAAGGGAAAAACATCAAACCCGACGGAGAGATCATTGCGTACTGCCGCATCGGCGAACGCTCGTCGCTGACCTGGTTCGTGTTGAAGTATCTGCTGGGGTACGAGAAGGTCAAGAACTATGACGGTTCATGGACCGAATGGGGCAACCTTGTGGATGCGCCGATCGAGAAGTAAGTGGATGCTCGTCCTTCGACGATTGGGCTGATCAACACAGCCCTTCCGCTCAGGACGAATAAATGAGGATTATGACCCTGCCAACCAAACTGCAAGAGATCGTGGATGATATCGCCAGCATGAGCCGTGAGGAAAAACTCGAGACGCTGATCGCGTACGCGGAATCCATGCCTGATCTGCCCGAGCGTTTCAAAGATGAACGCTCCAAAATGGAACCCGTTCCCGAGTGCATGACGCCTGTGTTCATCATTGCTGAAAAACTGGAAAGCGGTGGAATCTTTTTCCACCTCGATATTCCCCCGCAATCCCCCACCGTGCGCGGACTTGCCTCCATTCTCACCAACGGGTTGAATGGCTGTTCGCTCGAAGAGATCATCTCCGTACCTGCGGATTTTTACATCCCGATGAATTTGCAGGAGGCCGTGTCACAGCAGCGCAT
The DNA here is from genome assembly GCF_016705895.1 of Candidatus Villigracilis affinis. NCBI lineage: Bacteria > Bacillati > Chloroflexota > Anaerolineae > Anaerolineales > Candidatus Villigracilaceae > Candidatus Villigracilis > Candidatus Villigracilis affinis. The sequence continues at coordinate 35,122 of NZ_JADJKT010000025.1, forward strand.
CAATGGCTTCATCGGTGTGCTGGCCCATATGAAGCAGGCGGCTGTAAAAGCATCTTCGTAAAACAAAGCGTCCCGCAGGGTAAATCCTGCGGGACGTTGACTTTCAGTCTTTCTTTTCTTCTTCCCACCCTTGCTCTTCAACTGACATAAAAATATCAGTGGCAGAGATCAGGCCGATCAATGATCCGTGTTCATCTGCAATGGGCAGGTGATGGAATTTGTGTTTCTGCATCAACTGCGAACACTCCATCAAGGTCCATTCGGCGCGGCCTGTGATGATGGGGCCAGACATAATCTCACGCACGGTGATCTCGGCGGGGTTGCGATTCACCGCCACGATCTTGTCGCGGATATCAGTGGTGGTGACGATTCCATAGGATGGATTTTTTTCGCTGATATCCACCACCACACTGTGGATATTGCGGCGGCGCATGAGCGTCATGGCATAGGAAACACTTGAATCGGGGTCAACAACAACAACAGGACTGGACATCCAATCTCGAACTAAATGCGGCATGGGATTCTCCTCAATAAGTGGGTACAGTTTACTTGATTACCAATTTTACAGCATCCATCGCCAGCCAGGAGCCATCGGCGGCGCTAATGTCTTGAATTTCCAGGTAGATGGTCGTCCCTGGTGGAATACCTTCGAGTGTGAAAGTTTCGTTGAATGTGCCGGGCGCGCCAAAATCGGGGGCCGTGACCATCACTGGGCCTGCGGCAAATTGATTGCCTGCTTCGTCGTAGATGAAATAGGTCAGGTTGTTTTCAAACGGCGCAATGCTGACCGTTCCGCTGACTTGCACACTGCCAGAGGCTTCAGCGCCATTGACAGGAGCCGTAATCTCAACGATCCGTTTTGCGCCTTCGGGGGTGGCAGTGGTGTAATTGACCATCCGCAGTTGATTGTTCACGAGAGCGTAGCGGCGTGTGGTTGGCATTGTGGGACAGCATCCGCCGTCCTGCGCGCCATGTGTGATCGCATCGAGAAACACCTCGCCGTTTTCAATGGACATGCTGTTGATCATCGGGCGGTCATCAATGAAGGTGGAAGTGAGGAAGACGGGCAGTCCGTTCACGTTCGAATAAATGGTGAGCAGACCAAAATTGCCTGTTCCACCGTAGTTTTCCAAAAAGATGGCGGCAATCTCATTCACACCGTCACCTGTCAGGTCACCAACGGAGACGAATTGGGTCAGCCCGATATAGGCAAAATCCAAGGTGGTGGCATCGGTGCCCTGCTGATATTTGCCGTCAGTCAATTGGATGACGGCGCGGTCGTCACGTGCGCCGAGTTGGTACTGGGCATTCTTGAGCTGGTCAGCGGTGAGGCTGGGAGCGGATTCCGTCGGCGCTGGGATTGTCTCTTGAACAGGAGCAGGCGTCGGTGCGTTGGAGGCGGGCGCAGCCAATCCGCAGGCGAGGGTTGCGAGAGTCAAAGGCAGAATGAGGCTGGTTAAATGTTTGTAATTCAAGATCAAGCTCCTTTCATTTGATCGTGAGCGTGGAAAAAACGGTGTACATTTTGTTCATGATGGCGTTTCGGTCGAATTCGGTGACGGTATCGGGCGGGAAGTTGCCGATGTTGGCGGAATGCATGTGATAGATGACCTCATAACAGATGTTGTTGTAGGCCATGCGGTAGATTTCCTGCTCGTACAGGTTGCCCGCCCCAACGCCAGCGGATGTGGAATGGACGAAGGTGAATCCGTTGATCACTTCGTTGCCGACAATTTGTTCAATTGCGCCGCCGTTCGGATTCGAATCAGTGCAGGTTGCTACCATTTGCGGGTCTGCACTGGAGCCGAGGAAGAAGTAGGCTTCGCTGAGGTTTGTTTTCATGTAGGTCTCGTTGTCGTTCACGTAAAGAGCCAGTTCGGGGACGATCTTGTAATTGCTGAACACGGGAAAGACAGGCGCGAAGTAATCAGAATATGTGAGCGATACCCCGTTGGCGGGGTTGAAATACTGGAAGTATTGCTCGCTCTTGCCAGGTGGGTTGACCGCGACTCGCAGTACGAATTGAATTACATCGGTGACGGGGCTGAGTGTGATGAAATAATCCTGCGTGGCGGGCAGTACGCCGCGCCAGGCAGTGCAATCGGAATCCTGCTGAGGGCACAGGATGACCCCATCTGCGCCTTTGATCTGCAGGGGAATGTAGGTCCAGTTGTTGTCGGCGGATTGCGGCAACACAGAGACCGACATGATCTGTCCCTTCATGGCGTTGACGGAATACGTTTTGCTTTTGTTGATCTCGATGAAATCGGTGATATCGGCATAGGTACCATTGGCAGGGAATTGAATCAAATTGGGCTGGCTTGCGGGGTCAGGCGTACTCGTAGGCGCGACAAAGGTCGGGAAGCCTTCCGTGGGCACAGGGGTAAAGGTCAGCGTGGGGATGGGCGTGAATTGAAGCGTTTGAGTGGGCAGCGGAGCATTTTCCACGGGCGGCTGTGTTGGGGGAATAGCAGGTGTGGATACAGCACAGGCTGTGAGGAAGGCAAGAAGAAAGAGGAAAGAAGGGATTTTTTTCATGGGCTTGTGGATGGTTACGGTTTACAGGTTGGCAGGTTTACAAGTTTATAGGTTGAACCTTCAAACCTTCCAACTTTCAAACTTTCAACCTAAATATTCGATCACAGTCGCTTCGCCCTGACCAACGCCAACGCACAACGTGGCGACACCATACTTCACGTTGCCGCGATTCTTCATTTCATGCACAAGGGTGGTGACGAGGCGCGCGCCCGAACAGCCGAGCGGATGTCCGATGGCGATGGCACCACCGTTGACATTGACCAAATCGGGGTTGATGCCGAGGTCTTCGATGACCGCAAGGGATTGCACGGCGAAGGCTTCGTTCAACTCCATCAGGCCGATGTCTTGAATCTGCAGGCCGGCACGCTGCAAGGCCTTCTGTGTGGCAGGCACGGGGCCATAGCCCATCACACGCGGTGGGACTCCAGCCGAAGCAGAAGTGACAATGCGAGCCAGCGGTTTGAGATTCAAGGACTTGGCCTTTTCCTCGCTCATGATCAGCAGAGCAGCCGCGCCATCGTTCAAACCCGACGAATTGCCCGCTGTAACCGTGCCGCCGTCTTTTTTGAAGGCAGGCTTGAGTTTGGCAAGCGATTCCATCGTCGTGTCACGGCGCGGACGTTCGTCCGTGTCCACAAGTCTCGGGTCACCTTTTTTCTGGGGAATGGAAACGGGCACGATCTCCTGTTTGAAACGTCCCGCGTCAATGGCCTTAACTGCAAGCTGGTGCGAGCGGACCGAGAATTCATCCTGCTTTTCGCGGGTGAGATGCGGACGTTCCGCCGCGATGTTCTCAGCGGTCTCGCCCATCGAGTCGGTGCCGTACATTTCCTTCATTTTCGGGTTCGGGTAACGCCAGCCCAGGGCGGTGTCGTAAGCGGTGAGGTTTCCAAATGAGAATCCCGCTTCGGCTTTTGGAAGGGAATACGGCGCGCGGCTCATCGATTCGACTCCGCCTGCGATGTAGATATCGCCCTCCCCTGCTTTGATGGCACGCGATGCCATATTGATGGCGTTCAAGCCTGAAGCGCACAAACGGTTCACGGTCACGCCACCCACTTCGAGCGGCAGGCCCGATAACAACGCCGCCATGCGCGCCACATTGCGATTGTCTTCACCCGCTTGATTCGCGCATCCGAGAAAAACTTCTTCGATCAGGGCTGGGTCAATTTGATTGCGTTCGAGAATGGCTTTGATGACATGCGCCGCCATGTCATCGGGGCGGACGGAGGAGAGAATCCCTCCCAGTGCGCCGATCGGTGTGCGGACTGCGTCAATGATTACAGGTGTGTTCATTTTTGTTTTCTCCATGTGAGTTTACAAAACGATTTTACCACCCGCGATTGAGGTGATTTGAAAAGAAGGATCAGATGGCACAATCATTCAAAGAGTTGATAAAATCGAATAAAAATCAAACAAAAGGAATCAATACATGAAATACTTCATCACTGGCGCAACTGGATTCATCGGCGGGCGGCTGGCCCGTCAACTCCGCGAGGCGGGACATGAAGTCATCGCTGTTGTGCGCAATCCTGCTAAAGCGCAGGAACTTGCCCAATTGGGCGTCACCCTGCATCAGGGCGATGTGACCGAAAAAGAGTCCATGCGAAAACCAATGACAGGCGTGGATGGAGTCTTCCATGTGGCAGGTTGGTATAAAGTCGGCGTGCGCGATAAGAGTCAGGCATATGCCATCAACGTGCAAGGCACGCGCAACGTACTCGAGTTGATGAAGGAACTCAATATACCCAAGGGTGTGTATACCAGCACGCTTGCCGTCAACTCAGATACACGCGGCGTGGAAGCCGATGAAAATTATCACTTCACGGGCAAACACATCAGCGTGTACGACCAGACCAAAGCCGAGGCGCACGGTGTGGCTGTGAAAATGATCAAGGAAGGTTTGCCGCTTGTCATTGTGCAGCCTGGTCTCGTGTATGGGCCTGGCGACACAAGCAGTGCCCGCACTTCGTTGATCCAATATCTTACGAAGCAATTGCCTGTCATGCCCAAACAAACCGCGTTCTCATGGGGCTACATTGATGACATTACGCACGCGCATTGGCTCGCAATGGAAAAGGGAAAGATCGGCGAGAACTACAATATCTGCGGGCCGACACATACCTTTATCAATGCGCTTGAAATCGCAAACCAGATCACAGGCATAAAGCTCCCGATGGCTGTGCCCGCGGGAATGATCCGCACCATGTCAGCCATGATGTATCTATTCGATAAATTCATTCCCGTTCCCGAAAGTTACACGGGCGAAGGGCTGCGCGTCATTGCGGGCGCCACCTACATCGGCAGCAACGCCAAAGCGAAACGCGAGCTTGGCTACGATCCACGCCCGTTGAAGGACGGGCTTGAGATCACCTTGAAGCACGAAATGAAACTGCTTGGAATGTAACCCATGAAAACGATCTCCCTCGGAAAATTATTCGGCATGCCGATCGAAATTCTGCCACTGGCATTTTTGGGAAGCCTCATTTTGTGGATCGGATTCACGCTCACCGCTTTTTTCGGAATCAGACTCCCGTTCGGCGAATCGCTTCTCATGGGGCTGCTCGCCACGCTTCTACACTGGACCTTTGAACTGATCCACAGTTTTGGCCATGCCTACGCCGCAAAACGCACCGGCTACCCGATGACAGGCATTGCCCTCGGCACCCTCGCCATTTTTGCCCTGACACGTTATCCAACAGACGAGCCAGAACTGCCGCCCTCGATCCATATCCGCCGTGCACTGGGCGGACCGATCGCCAATGGGCTGTTGAGCATCTTCTTCTTTCTACTTCTCCCCCTCTGGCCCGACGACCTATTCTGGATAGGACTCTTCGCCCTGTTCGAAAACCTTTTCGTTTACACCTTGCAGGTTTTCATTCCACTGGGTTTCAACGATGGCAGTACCATTTTGAGGAACCTGCGGAAGAAATAAGATGATCGTGCGGATTTCAGTCCGCACTCCGTTCTGAAGAATCACACAGTCCTCCCACAATGTGGGAGGACTGTGTGATTCTTACGGGGTCTAGTGCTGGTGGCTGGCGCTGCCGAAGGCGTGTTCGTAAACCAGCATGGCGTAATATTTCCATGCGAATGGGGCGCGGTAGGAATCTGCCGAATTTTCGCTTTGCTGTGCGGTGACGTTCTTCAAGTTCTTTTCAAGGAAGGCCAGCATCTGCGCCCAGGCCTCGCCTTGTGCGCCGCCTGCTTGAATCCCTTCCACGTTTTCAACGAAGGCATGAGGCTGACCGTCGTAAACGGTGATCTCGTGTTGAATGTCGGCGGTGGTCAGAGCTTTGTCGAACTGGTCCACTTCCTCCACCGAGATGGATTGGTCTGCACCGCCAAAGATTCCCAGCACTGGCCCGGGCAAAGATTTCAACACTTCGGGGTCGGTTTCAGGCGAGCCGTAGAAAATGACGGTGGCCGCGAGCTTGTTGTTGTGCAGGCTGTACACAAGCGAGGTGCGCCCGCCGTAACAAAACCCAAGAATGGCAATTCGATCCGAATCCACATCGGGTTGGGCTTCAAGCCAAGCGTAGACAGAATCCAGATCAGCGTTCACGTCTTCGGGTTTGGTGTTGATGACCTGATAAATGGCGCGTGGAATCCACGATGTGGTTGAGCCGCGGAAGGTATCCGGCGCGATGACAAGATAACCTTCTTTTGCAAGAAAATCCGCTTTGCCGACGACGGATTCGCGCAAGCCATAGAACTCATGGATCATAATGATGGTGGGAAAGGGTCCTTCCCCTTCAGGCTTCGCCACGTAGGCACGGACATCAGGTCCGCCGTTTGCGCCCGGGACCGTAGTATTGGTCAGGGCGTCGAGACGATTCCCATCGAGCAGGGAGTCGACAAAAATGCTGAGGGGCAGAAAAAGAATCAGAATCGCCAGAACAGCTAAAAGTCCAAGCAGGACGCGTTTTACGTTCTTCATTGAAAAACTCCTAAAAGATTTAATGTCCAGATTTTATTATGGAAATCAATCAAATCCTCTCAACAAATGCCGCCATACAAGTGGAGTAAAATCAGTCCGCCATGTCAATAAAAAATATATTTTTCTATCTCACCATATTTCTATTTTTTGTCGCGGCGGGCCTCGTCATTGGGAACCTCGATATCGTTTCACGTTCATGGCGTGCAGCTTTTGATGGGCGACTGACCATGCAAAAGCTCCGCTTTGAGTTGGCGGCGTTCGATCTCGGCAGACCCAGCCCGAACATCCCGTTGGATACGAAGACATCTGAAATGGACGGCATGCCGCAGGTGTATGTCGCTGAAGGGATTTTCATCATGGGCAGCAATGATGACCCACAGGCAAAAGAATTCCCTGCGCATGGCGTGCACCTCGATGCGTTTTGGATGGATAAATTCGAAGTGAGCAATGCAATGTACACGAAATGCGTGGATGCCGGTGTCTGTCTGCCGCCCGTGCTGAGACTCAACCCGTATTATGGCAAGTGGGCATATCGCAATCTGCCTGTTGTGTATACCAACTGGTATGCCGCTGAGACATATTGCGCCTGGGCCGGCAGGCGGCTGCCCACCGAGGCGGAATGGGAAAAGGCCGCGCGCGGAACCGATGAACGCCGTTACACTTGGGGCGAAGACCGCCCCAATCCGCGCCTCGCAAATTTCGAAGAATCCCTGATGGGCGAAATGCTTCCCGTTTTTCGTTATCCACTGGGAGCCAGCCCGTATGGTGTGTTGAATATGGCGGGGAACGTTCGCGAATGGGTGGCGGATTGGTACGCCAAAGACTATTATGCCAATTCGCCGAAAGTCAACCCCACCGGGCCAGAAAGCGGATTCGAACGGTCACTGCGCGGCGGCGCCTACGACGCCAATGCCGACAGCATCACCACCATCAATCGCTTCCGCCATGAACCTGATTCGGCCGGACTGAGTCGCGGCTTTCGCTGCGCCGAAAGTGCAAAATAAAATTAAATCATTCGATGAAAAAAATTATCAGTAAACCATCCCCCATTGTTTGGCAGGCGGTCTGCCTGCTGATTTCACTTGGCTTGTACACGTTGATCGTGGTCAACCGTTCGCCCAATCTGCTGCGCCCGATGAGCATGGCCCTGCGCACCGGCTTCGGGCTGGTGATACCGATCACCTCGCTCGTGGTGTACGCCGCATTTCGTGTGAAAGACCGCCTTGGCGATTTAATCAGCATGGCGGTCACCCTGTGCCTATTTGCGCTGCCGCTGGCCGGGTTGTGGGCCTCGGGTCAATCGCAATCCGTCACTATCAGTGGATTGCTCCCGTTGACAGACGCCTCCTTTTATTATCAGGACAGTCTGCGCATCATCATGGGGCAGGATATTTCCCATTTCTCCGCCATGCGCCCTTTCTTCCCCGGATTCCTGTCGTTTCTGATGAATCTAACAGATCGGAATTTCATGTTCAGCCTGGCCATCATCACAGCCATCGCTGCGATTGGCATCTATTTCACCGTCCGCGAGGTTCAGCGCACACATGGCACGGAAGTGGCCGTGTTCCTGCTGTTGATCCTTTTTCTCTACTTCCGTCATCACTCCGGCACAAGCATGTCTGAAACGCTCGGGATGCCGCTCGGCGCGCTTGGTATGGCGCTGGTCTGGCGCAGCCTGGAAAAACGCTCACAAGTGCTGGCAGTCTTCGGCTTATTCGTTTGCGCTTTTGCCTTGAACGTCAGACCGGGGACGATGTTCATTCTCCCGCTGATTCTGCTTTGGGCGGCATGGATTCTCAGGAAACCCAATGAGTTCATCGCAATCAAATTCCTTTTCGTTGGAGCGGCTGTCATTGCGTTGAGTTTCTTCTTGAATTCCCAATATGTGCGCCTGCTGGCGGAGCCATCGGGAACCGCCTTTTCCAATTTTTCGTGGGCGCTCTACGGACTGGCTTCGGGCGGCAATGCCTACACCTATGTTTTCGAACAGCACCCCGAACTGCGCTTGATCGCCGACCCTGAACAATCGCGCACCATCTACCGCATGGCGCTGGAATTGATCGTGCAAAGTCCACAATTGTTCGTCAAAGGCGCATTGCACAATTGGGACATGTTCTTCTCCGATAGCTGGTACAGCGCGTTTTCCTTCCTCGAAGGTGAAACGGGCATCATTTACCGCATCACCCGTTGGACGATCTACACCCTGTGCGCGCTGGGATTCATCAAATGGTTTCGCAAACCCACCGACCCACACAGCGGACTTGTCGCCGTGGCTGCGATCGGTATACTGGCATCGGTGCCCTTTGTCCCACCCACGGATGCCTATCGCGTACGACTGTACGCCGCCTCCATCGTGACCTTTGGCCTGCTCCCCGCAATGGGCATTTCCTTCATCCTTGACCAATTCAAACTAAAACTGCTCTCCAAAGCGGATCTTGAAATTCAGCAGACGAATGTTTCCGCCATCTTCAGCACCTTGCTCATCGTCCTCGTGCTGGGCGGACCGTTGGTCGTAAAAGCTGCTCCCCAGTTACCACCCGCATTGGAATTCTCCTGCCCCGCAGGCAGTGACAAAATCGCCATCCGTTTCGACGAAGGCACATCCATCAACATCATGCGCGAAAAGGATCTATTCCTCGATTGGATGCCCAATTTTCATCAGGGCGTTTTCAGCCGCAGCATCCACGACCTGGCAGATAATGACCTGATCGCATATTTCGATTCACTGCGCCCCGGCACATCGCTTTTATCCACAGTTGACATCCTTTCCTACGAAGCGGCGCTGATCACGATCCCCACCCACCTGCTGCCTGAACCTGGAAGCTACCTCGGTCTCTGCGGTCACTGGGCCACGGAGCCGCGCCTGCAGTATTACAGCATGTTCACCGCCGATGAGGCTGCAGCCCTGCTCAAGCAATAATTCAAGTATTGCCATCCAATTAACACATGGTATAATCTGCCCGCTGAATTTGGAGAGGTCGCGTAGTCTGGCTTAGCGCGCACGCTTGGAAAGCGTGTAACCCACAAAGGTTCGCGGGTTCGAATCCCGCCCTCTCCGCCAGAAAAACCGCTTTGGAAACAAAGCGGTTCCCTTTTTTAATCAGGTTCACGCGCCCCATCGAGGGATAAAAATTTGGGGCCCCCCCCCCCCCCCCCGAAATTGCTTTTGGGGGGGGGGGGGTTTTTTTTGGGGGGGCCCCCCCCCCCCCCGGGGGATAATATTCGAATCCCGCCCTCTCCGCCAGAAAAACCGCTTTGCTTTGCAAGGCGGTTCCTTTTTAATTTGGTTCGCGCACCCAGAGAGTTACTAATCAAGAGTTAAGTAGAAATTTAGGTCACCTTACTCCTTGGGCATAAGGTGCGCAGAGTGCGCGGTCGATTTGTGTGTGTTGCGACTAAGAATTTTGTTCAGGTAAGCTTGCTGCCAAAGTGCAATACCCGTCAAAGCAATGCCGGGGAGCGTTACAAACTGAATGATTAGCCTAAGAGTCTCATCGCCAGCGATGGGCGAATAGAAATACATTCCGAAAGTGACAGCGGCGACCAGGTGAATGATTCGAATTACATTACGCAAATTTTTGTTACTCACAGTTTTTTTCTCCAATATGATTTTCTTTCCATGTAACCGAATATAGCAATTCATTGTGTAGGAATTGTGAAAAAGAAAGCCAGAAATCATGGATGATTTGGATAAAAATATGTCAGGGAACATTGCTTACTGCAAACTATTACGTAACACAAGCTTGTAAATTCGTACGGCCTGTCGAGGTTGTTGATAGAGGCAAACAAAAATGACCCGATCTATCTGATCGGGTCATTTTTAATTCAAAATTTGTTTTATGGCTTGGGAGTAGATGTTGGGGTTGGGAGCGGTTTACCCGCGAAGATCACCAAATCAGAAACTGCTTCGGTATGACCGGGGACATCGGCCTTGGCTGTAGTAAGGAAATCGTAAAGTAATGAACCTTCCCATTTTCCACCGCCGAGAATGTCGGTGCCCTTGGATTCGGCATCGGCGCGGCGTGAACCGGCGGTAATGCCTGCATAGCTGCTCAGGTCAAGCTGGGCAAGGGAGATGGTCACATCCACAGAGTGACAGGATACGCAGGAAAGCGAGCCCGAAACCCAGAAATTGGATTCCACAAAGAGTGGCATCACTTCTGTGAAGCTGGATTCACAATTCAGGCCGTTGATATCGGTGAATTGGAAAGCCTCGGTTTCAGAGGAACCTGCTTCAACCCATGCACCGATCAAATCCACTGCGGCGACGCGGCATTTATCCGAAACGATCACCTTGCCATCACCAGCCTGCATGGCGGGCATGGTTGCGGGCAAAAGGGTCGGGATGGGCGTGCGTGCCACAGTTTGTGCGCCGCGAATACAGGTCAATGTGAAACCGCAGGAGTTGATATATACAATGGCAACCCAGGCAAGCACACCAACGAGAAATACCGTCACTGCGCCGTAGATATACTTCTTAACATCGTCATTCATACTGGTGCCTCCCTACTGCGCCGCTACCGGGATCGTGAGCGTGCGAATGTAGTTAACCAAATCCCAGCGCTCGCGCACGGAAAGGTTCTCGCTCAAGGGCGGCATTTGCCCCGAAAATTCAGTACCGGGGAAAAGCGTATTATTCGGATTGAAGATGCCGTTGGAAATCGTCAGAAACAAACTTCCATCGGTCTTGCTCTGTACCAGTTCACTGGTCAAATCAGCGGGTTTCTTCTTCACCAAAAAGGCGGAGATGGTCCCGTTGCCCTGCCCGGCTGCGCCATGGCACATCAGGCAGTGAATGGTATAGAGTTCTGCACCGCGCGAAATGGATGTTTCATCCGCAGGTACAGGGTTGGCTGGCGCACCATTTCCAGGAATATAGGCAGCGCCTTCCACCGGAATGGATTGGGCAGGCACCGGCAATGGATTTTCCTGCGCACTGTAGGATTGTTGGATCTCCATAAACACGACCCAGTCAATTTTGATCACGTCGTAGGCGAAGATCATCAAAGCGCCGACAAGCACGCCAAGTGCTGCAAATACGACAACGAGTTGCTTAAAGAGTCTCATAAGTGTTGCGCCTCCGCAGGTTTCACGGATTCAGCGCCCATTTTATTCAAGGCATCCGTAATTTTCTTTTCATCTGCATTCGGGCATTCGACCAGAATGGCAATCTTGCCATCACTGATCTCAGGCACGTATTTCATCGGACGATAGTTGGGGAAGAAGCTATCGAGGAACACACCAACGAAAGTTGAAATCAACATGCCAAGCATGGTCAATTCGAAAAGGACAACCACAGTGGGAGGTCCGGGAATGAACGCCTGTGTGCTGACTTGAACAGGATAGGGGTAGAGATAGGGCGAGATGAAGGCGAGGAAGAAGCCGCCACCAAAACCCAACAAGGCACCGCCCATGGCAATGCGAGGCACGTTCGTCCACTGGTGAGGACGGCCAAGCATGGCTTCGGTGACAGGGATGCCGGAGATGACGTTCATGCATTCGTCATGAACACCCAAGGCGCGAAGATGCTCAATGGCGTTCGCAGCAGGTTCGAGGTCAGGGAAGACCGCAAGCAGGTCAACAACTTTTGATTCAGTCATGTTGTCCTCCTATTCCAATTCGCTGACCGAAACAACGGTCTCGCGTCCGAATTTCTTGAGTTCGTGTGCCATTTGGCCTTCCTGCACTTCCCAAACGGGAATGAGCGGGATCAACTTGGAAGCCGCCATGTACAGGAGGATGAACAAAGCCACAGTACCGATGCCCATGGGAACTTCGATACCCGGCTGGTACAAACGCCAGGTGAATGGCATACGGTTAATGGTGACGGAAATAGGAATGATGATGTAGCGTTCAAACCACATGCCGATGTTGATGGCGATGCCTACGGTGGCGATCAACCAGGGGGTTGCGCGCCATCGGGCGTTCCACAAAATCGCCCACGGAATTGCAATATTACAGATCAGCATGGCAAACCACATCCAACCCAGGGGACCCGCTTCATGGAAGTGCAGCATCTGCTGCGTCCATTTGTCGCCACCATACCACTGCACCATGTAGTCGTTGAAGAAGAAGTAGGCCCATGCCATCGAGATGATGAGCATGAGTTTGCCGATGGCGTCGAAATGCTCGCCGCGGACAAAGTATTTCATATGCTTCATGGTGCCTTGAATGACCGCAAGCACGATTGCAGCGGCGCCCATGCCGGAATGTAACGCACCGACGATGAAGTACGGGCCAAAGATGGTGGAAGACCAACCAGGGCGGGTGGCAGCGGCAAAGTCCCAGGACACGATGGTGTGTACCGAGAACATGACCGGAATGATCGCAAACGCAAAGATGTTCATCGCGTTGCGCAGATGGGTCCATTCACCTTCGGTTCCGCGGAAGCCGAGCGCGAGAATTCTATAAAAATTCTTGCGCCAGCCGGTAGAGCGGTCACGCGCCATGGCCATATCGGGGATCAACGGCAGGAACAGGTACATGGTGGATGAAAGCAGGTATGTGGTAATCGCCAGCAAGTCCCATGTCAATGGAGAATGCAGGTTGGGCCAGAGCATACGTTGGTTCGGGTAAGGCATGAGCCAGTAGAAAAGCCACACACGGCCCAAGTGCATGAAAATGCTGAAGCCAGCCTGCACCAGACCAAAGGTGGTCATCAACTCGGCGGCGCGGGTGAACGGGCGGCGAAATTCCGCTTTGAACACACGCAGAATCGCGGAAATGAATGTACCTGCATGGCTGATACCGATCCAGAACACGGTGTTGACGAGGAAGATACCCCAATAATCGGGGCGCATAACGCCTGCCTCACCCTGACCTTTTGCGATCAGGACGCCCCACTTATAGAACAGGAAATATGCAACAACCACACTCAGAAAGGCAAAGATGATCCAGAATTTCCATGTCGGTTTCTCCAACATGGATTCCATGACCATGTCGTTCATTTGACCACGCGGAAGCGGGTCAAGCATCAAGTGTTTTTCGCGGAAGTGCTCTGCTGAATGAGCGCCGTGGTCCGCATGTGTTTTGTTATCAGACATGTTTACCCTCCCTTGAAGTAGGTCACGTTGGGAAGCGTGCCAAGTTCTTCAAGATGTTTAACGCCATGACCTTTGTGCGCCAATTGCGAAACCAGCGACTCGGGATTGTCGACGCGTCCAAAAACGATCGCGCTCGCAGGGCAGGCTTGCGCACACGCGGTAGTGAATTCGCCATCCTGCACTTCACGTCCTTCTGCTTTTGCCTGATCCTGCGCCTTGTGAATGCGCTGGATGCAGAAGGTGCATTTTTCCATCACGCCCATGCGGCGCACGGTAACGTCAGGATTCAGTTGGTTGGACAAAGGCTCAGGGCGCTGATAATCGCGCCAGTTGAATGCACGAACCTGATATGGGCAGTTGTTCGCACAATAACGCGTACCGACACAGCGATTGTACACTTGCAGGTTTAGCTGTTCCGCCTGTGAGTGGACAGTGGCGAATGCGGGGCAGACCGGTTCGCAGGTGGCATGTCCACATTGCTGACAGAGCATCGGCTGTTGGGGGGTCATCTTTACTTCAGGATATTCGCCCTCCCAGAAGCGTTCGATACGGATCCAGTGCATGGCACGGCCATAACCAGAATCTTCCTCACCTACAAAGGAGATATTATTTTCCATGGCGCAGGCGGCAACACAAGCCTGACAACCGGTGCAAATGTCCTGGTCGATGACCATGCCCCATTTGCCGTTTTCTTCCGAGCTGAGTTTGATTTCTTCAGGTCGAATCATGATTAATGCTCCTCTCCAAGACCAATGCCGTACACACCCATAATACTTTCAAGGCGGGAAAGAGGCTGCTTCCTGCCGGTCTTTTCGATCTTAACTTTTACACCTGCAAATGCGAGATCGCCTGCTTCATTGAAATGCTGGACAAGCAGATCCGCGGGATTGACGCCGCGCTTTTCGGCATATCTGCCATAAGCAGTATGACCCTGACCATAAGGAATCGCGATCGTGTCCGGACGAATGGCTGGATACCGATAAACAGGCACTTCCAACACTCCCGCTTCGCTGGTGATTCTGACCACGTCATCGTCTTCGAGGCCGAGTTCGTGCGCAGTTTCAGGATTCATCTCAACCCAGGTGTTCCACATGACGGTCGTGGTGGGGTCGGGCAATTCCTGAAGCCAGGGCTTGTTCGCGCCAGCTTCGGCCAACGTCGGCGAAACGAACGGAACGAGGAAGAATTCACCTTCACCGGCGAATTCAGCTTCGGCGCCATCCATGTTGCGATTGAGGACATCCGCCGTACCGGGCACGCCGCGTCCGTCGGATAATTTCCACCATCCACCGTACTGTTGGAAGGAAGCCATAAAGGTGTTGAGATCAGCCGCAGAGAAGAAGCCATCGGCTTCGCTCATCAACGGAGCAACCTTGCTCTGCAAGAACTCAACTTCATCTTTAAACGGCAAGGCGGTTGCAAAGGCTCCGCCAGCGAGCTGTGCGGCAGTGACCAGGACATCCACAGTGGCGCGGGTATTGTAGAAAGGTGACACAACTGGTTGTGACCCTGAAAGGACCGATTGATTGGAACCAGTGATTACTCGCTGATATCCCCAGGATTCAAGTCCATGGTGATCGGGGAAAACGTAATCAGATTCGAGTGCGGTTTCATCGGGGAATGTGGCAAATGAGATTACCTGCTCAACACCCTTCAATGCACCTTTGAAGTCCAATGAAGCGGGCAATTCAAAAATGGGATTGACACCGTGAACGAACAGCACCTTGAATTTTCCATCAGCCATCTTCTGAATGAAGTCCTGCATTTCCTTAGCGGAGGCAGGGCTTTGGTAGGCTGTCTGGTTGGGGGCAAGCGGTGAGAAATACACGCCACCGGGTTTACCGAAGTTATCAGCAACCGCATTCAAAGCGAGAACTGCTTCGGCAACGGTGAGGCCATTGCTCTGGCCGAGCGCCGAGCCGCCGGGGATGGCAAGCGCGACATGCGAACCAGAGAACAGTTCGGCGATATGTTCAAGCATTTCAAGTTTGATACCGGATTTTGAAGCGGCATCAAGCGGGTCAACACTCGAGAAGGCACGAGGCATGGGGCCGCCGCGCAGTTCGGAGGCGAGTCTGCCGATCGCAAGCGCGACCAGTGCCTCGGTCCCGGGGCGGATCGGGAGCCATTCATCCGCCTTGCCAGCCGTGGAAGACATCCGCGCTTCAAGTTGAATGAATTTGCCGCGCAGCTTGGTCTTTGCTTCGCGCAGGCCAACAAAACCACGGGTGTATGAAACAGGCGAGATCCATGTTTCGAGGAAGTTCGCGCCGAAGGAGAGGACGACCTCTGCCCCACCCACGTCAAAGAATGGCATTCTGGCTTCACCGAACAAATTCTCAGCAGCCTTGCTCAGAGTGGCGCGGGATTCGAACATGCCCAGAGCACCAAAACGAACCGGGGCGTTGATGCCTGTCGCGTTCGCGAGATCAGTTACCAGGTCAAAGAGATGATCGGGGGCCATTCCCATGAGGAAGGCAATCTCTTCGGGCTTGTTGTTCTTGAGGGCATCCGCAACTACCTGAGTGGCGGCATCCCAATCCACGGCTGTGGTTGAGGCGCTGCCACGGGTGCGTTTGACCGGGTCGGTCACGCGGTCAGGGTTGTACAGACCGTGTAATGTGGCCTGTCCGCGTGCGCAGGTTTTTCCGAGGTTCAGCGGATTGTTCGCATTACCTTCGGTTTTGAGTGCACGTCCCTGCATGGTGCGGACGATGAGTCCGCATCCGGCCGCGCATTCGCGGCAAGTGGTGGCGTAATATGTGCTCTGGCCGTTATAGTTGTATTCGGGCATCTGCATGTACGGTTCGCGTTTGACGTATCGCGAGGCAGGCCCACAACCAGTGAGGATCGCAGTAGTCGCCGCGCCTACACCAGCCAGTTTCAGAAAATCACGCCGGGAAAATTGTTCGCTCATATTGATTCCTTTCGCCCGGTTTAATAATGACAAGTGCCGCAGTCGGTGAGCTTGACCAGTTTCACATGATCTTCACCGGCATTCTTGACGTGGCAATCCAAACACCAACCCATGTTCATTACCTGCGGGTTTTGGGCAATGGTCACTTTGCTCATATCGCCGTGACATTCTTCGCAGTTCTTTCCAGCCGCAATATGCGCACGGTGGTTAAACTGGACAAAGTCCGGCACGATCGCAACCGGCACCCATTCAATGGGTGTGCCGCTTAAGACCGCATCCTTCAAAGGCGCAAGCAGAACGCTGGTTTGTGTCTTGGCGATCTGCTGATGGCAGGCCCAACACTTGGCTTGGGCTGGAATACCAGCAGTGGGTCCCTTCGCTGCATTCGGATGGCAATACAAACATTGAATACCAAATGCAACATGCGTCTGATGGGGGAATTGAATGGGCTGTGCAGGTGCCTGCTGGGTCGTATACAGACCATAAGCCGCGACACTGAACAACGCCAGGAAAGCGATCCCCACCGCGATCAGACCAAGAGGCTGTTTCAGCCAGTCAAATATTCTTTTGATCATGGATGCTCCTGAATTAAAACTTTTAAGCACAACGCCGCCGAATTAAAGGCGGCGAAGGCTAATTTACATAGATACAAACAAAGGACAAACACAAAAGTTACGAAATGAAACCCGCCCGGCCATTAAATGCATATACACAAAACCCGTCCCGATAACCATCAGGACGAGAGAAGGAAATATGAATTTCATCAAAACAGATTCCATGCATTCTCCAAAAAAGTGATTTGCTGAACCCCAACCAGCAAATAATCTGGCGCATTATACATCGAAAGTGCAGAAAAGTACATATAAGTACATATTGGGGTTAAATTATATGTTTTCAAGCCATGATACAATTGAAACCGATCAACAATGAAAACAATCTATATATATGGGCTTGCTTTTATATTCCTTTTGTTCGTTTTTGTGCTCACGAGCGCGAACTTCAACCAATCCTTCGCGCAGGCGCAAAGTCAAACAAATTCCTTCACTTCCCTGCAAACAACCCCCACCCCGGCAGTCGAAGGCGAATCTGTCATCGGCTCCACAGATGGCATCATGCTGATGGGAATGGTCATCACTGTCATTGTCACCGTCCCGCTGTTCTTCCATCGAAAAAAGCATTGAGATCAACGGCCGAATCAAAACATCCCGCTCATGAGCGGGATGTTTGCTTTTTACAACGAGATCAGCCCCAATTCAATTCCCCGTTTGATCGCCTCAGTACGGCTGGAAATTCCCAGCTTTGCGTACAGCGACGATAGATGGAATTTCACAGTATGTTCGCTGATACTCAATGAAAGCGCGATCTGTTTATTCGCCAATCCCTGCGCCATTAATTGAATGACTTCCTTCTCCCGGGCAGTCAACTGCTCGGTGAGAGACTCTTCCCCCAAAGATTCCCTGCGCCCCGAAAAGCGGATCATTTCCCGGACCAGGCTTGGTGCGCCAACCCAAAGCCCTTCCCCCACCGCGCGGACTGCCGCCGCCAATTCATCTTCCGTGGCATCGGGTGAAAGCACCCCCCAGGCACGCACATTAGACCCAAGCACCGCACGGACAGACTCCACATCATCCGTCAAAAACAAAATAGGAGAAGTGATTCTACTTTCCAACAAACGCGCAGAAGAGACCGAGGCAAGCACAAGCACCTCGGTCTCCATTTCATGGATACCTTCAAGATCAACCGCTTCGCCCGCTATCTGAATATCGGGCTGCCTGCCAAGCAATTCACGCAGACCGATCCGCAATGCGGAATTCGGCGAAACGATCATGACACGGATCAATTATCTTTCTCCAATCTCCACTTTGATCGCTTCCAATTTGCCGCCACGCAGCACATCCACCGGGATGGATTTACCCACCACGTCACCGCTTAAGCGGGCGAACAGGTCATCTTGATGCGCAACGGGTTCGCCAGCGATCCCCACAAGGATATCACCAACGATCAAACCACCTTTGCCTGCGGGGCTATCGGCTTCGAGACCAACCAGCAGTAGACCACTTTCCTGCTCACGTTTCAGGGCTTTCTTTCCATCCGCCGAAAGTTCAACGACCTGACTGCGGATACCCAAATAACCACGCTTGATCTTGCCATGCTTCGCGAGCGCCTCGGCGATTTTCCACGCCACATCAGCGGGGATGGTGATCGCGCCAGAGTTACCAAAGCCCGAGGTGTTGATACCGAGAACGGTACCATCGCCATTGACCAAAGGTCCGCCCGAAAAGCCAGGGTAGGAAACCACATCGGTCTTGATGTATTTTTCCAGCATGCCGCCACGCCCAGTACGGACAGGGCCGCCGAGGGAATTGATCGAACCAAAACTGGATTCGATTCCATTGGCAGAGGGGCGGCCAACGGCCAAAACGAATTGCCCCACACGCGCGGAAGCCTTGGATACTTCGGCGGGAGTGGCTGAGGCCGAGTCTAATTTCAAGACGGCCAGATCAGTTCCAGGGTCCCGACCAACGAGGCGCGCTGTAACTTCCGTGCCATCGGCGAGAATCACTTTGATATCCTCTTCGCGCTCCACCACGTGGTCGGCCGTCAAGATCAGATCCTTGGCAAATGCAATCCCGCTGGCGGGGAAACGTCGGCGCGCATCCACTAAGACCGTGGATTTGCCAGCCTGTTCGGCGGCATCGGCGATCGCGTCAGATAATTCTATAAAAATATTTTTGCTCATGTTTATCTCCTTGCGCATCAGTATAGCGAATGCGTCTCTGGAGTGTATCGCCTAAAGGGATGGATTTGTACTGGACAAACGGGTAGGTTGGGAAAAAGGAGAAAGGATGAAAAAATCAGGCTGTCTTTTTGCGTGCTTTTTGTTCGAGAGGCAGGAGGGTTGAATAAATGAATTCATTGGTCGGCACGGAGATGTTTGCTGCGTGCGCCATGCGGACCAATGCACCGATCTGTGCTTCCAACTCGGAGGGGCGGCCTTCCATCATATCCTTTTGCATGGATGCCATCATATCTGGCTGGGTTTGGTCAATGCGAGCCAATACACTTTCAGCAGATTGCTCGGTCAGCTCGACGCCACGCGCACGAGCCACGGCAACCACTTCATGAAGCGATCGAATGAACATGGCACGCGATTCAGGGTTGGAACGAAACACGCCAACGGGCTGGCGGGTCACTGCCCCCACGCCGCTGAAGGCACAAATCAAAAGGTATTTTTCCCACATGGCCAACTCGATATCGGGTGGAGTATCTGCCGTGATCTCTTTTATCTTTGAAAATGCAGACAGAATTTCATCCACCCGCGGACTGGCTTCCTGCTTCCATTCATTGAAATCAATATGCGGATTCACCGCCACATGACTCACGTGGGCAGGCGCGATCAAAAACGAACTGATCCTGCACAAGCCGCCGAGAACATGACCACCAAATTCAGCGCGGAGTTTGTCGATGTGCTCCATGCCATTGAGCAGGGGCAGGATCGCCGTCCGCTCCCCCAGCATGGGTTTCATTTCGGCGATTGCAGAATCCAACTGCCATGTTTTTGTGGCAAGCAAAATCACATCCAGATTTTTGATTGATTGCGGCGAATCGGTGACTTGCACTTTTTCCAGCAGGAAATTTCCAAGAATCGAATCCACGCGCAGGCCTGAGGTTTTCAGGGCTTCGAGATTTTTTCCGCGCGCAATGAAGGTGACGTCCTCGCCGATCTGCGCGAGTTTTCCACCAAAGTATCCGCCAACACCGCCTGTACCAAAGATCGCAAATTTCATTCGAGTCTCCTACGCCTCATGGTCTGGCAAAATATCTTCCGCATTATAAATGGCTGGGAAAAAATAACCGGCGAACGCAGCCAACATTCCAAACAGACCACAGAAGAAGATCAAAAGCCCCATGCCAGAACCAGGCCCGGTTCCAACGAGCCAGCCAAAGGTTAAAGAAAGAGGCGACGAATCCGTCTTCATGGCAGGTTCGAGGACAAAATCGGCCAAAGTCCCTGCGATGAGCGGTGAGATCGGATTGGTCAGCCACGCGATCAACATGCGCGCGGAAAAGACTCGGCCCTGCACATCGGGTGCCACCTTGGACTGCCAGATGGCTTGATTGGACCCATTGATGAGAGGCGAAATGATCGAAGCGATGATGATCCCAGTCACCCATACAGGGAGTCCGCCCGCCATACCGAGGATCATTGTCCCGAGACCAGCCACGATCCAACCAAGCAACACGCCATGCACACGCCGCTTGAAACCTCCCCACGCACTCATGATGATCCCGCCCACTACTCCACCGATCGCACCTGCCGTTTGCACAGACCCAAAAACCAGGCTGTTGCTGTTCGTCTGCGCGAGAACCATCGGAGCCAGCACTGTATATGCGATCCCCGAAAAAAGGTTGCCAATGAAAAAAATCAGTTGCAAGCCCAACAGGCTCGGGCGGGCAAAAATGTACTTGAAACCAAAAGCCGCTTCCTTCCACACATTGCCCTGACCCTGCTCCCCATCGGCGGTACGCGGCGGCTGTGGAACGTGCACCATCATCAACGCACCGATGGCTAAAATGAAGGTGCAAACATCGATGAACAGGATACCAGTCAACCCGATCAAAGGAAGCAATGCACCTGCCATCAATGGAGCGAAGACACCCGGCCCCGCCTCAATGAGCGACATCATCCCATTTGCGCGGCCCAGTTTTTCCTTGGGAACCATGGTGCTAATGGCAGCGGAATATGCAGGCCATTGAAATGCCATGCCCAGCCCGTAAATAATGGAAGTCAGATACAGATGCCAATATTGCATCACGCCAAAATATTGCAGAGCAAGGACGGTCAGCGTGGCGATGCCCGCGCCAAGGTCGCTGACCATCATCATCATTTTGCGATTGTGACGGTCCACCATCACCCCGGCGATGGGCGAGATTAACAGAAAAGGTGTAATAAAAAAAACCTGCATGGTGCCCATGGCAAGGGCGCTTTTGGTCTGCTCGTACATCCAGACGCTGAGAGCAAACTGACTCATTGTGCTGGCCATCACTGAAACGATCTGACCAAGCCAGACGATGGTGAATCCGAACATGCCTGTTGGGCGATTGGTGATAGGTGTGGTTTTCATCATAAAATCCAAAATATCACATCCACTTAATATAAACAACCCTCCGAAGAAGGTTGTTTATAGCGGATACCAGCCGCTTCCCCCCAGGCTGTTATACATAATAAGAAATGTCTTCACCCTGCCGAGAGAAAACCATCCCGATAAAAAGTCGTCACGGGGTGAAGGATATTTTGGAAATCAAGGCGGCAACTCGCGTTGCGCAACGAAATGAAAATCTACTCCACGTAGATCTCAACGTGCTCACCGTCTTCCTCATCGGTCACGTCAATGATCTTGCCGGTCACGCCCATGCGCAGAGCTTCCATCACATTCGACATATCCACGCCTTCCACCTCGGGGGCGAAGTGCGCGCCGATCTTCATACCGGCATCCACCAACGCAAGCGGAATTTGCACAGACGCCTTGGAGCGGCCTGTGCGGGTATCGGTGACGCGAATGCGCAGCCAGCGCGGAGCGGAGCCGCTGATGCTCGGCGGACGCGGCGGAGTCGGCAGGCCCCTGCGCGACTCATTCAATGCCGAAAGCAGCTTCGAGCCTTCATCGGCGCTGATCTTCCCCTCTTCGATCATCTTCAAGATCTTCATTCGTTCTTCTGCGTTTGCCATGTTAACCTCTCATCCTATAAACACTTGCACACGATCGCCGCTGTTGTCATCGTCCACATTGATGATCAACGGTTCGGTGATCGATTTTGCCATTGAAATCGCCATCAGCACTTCATCAACCGTGGTCCTTTTCAACCCCTCAATATGGGAGCCAAAGTTCTTCAAAAACCAGCTTACCAACCCAAGCGGAATGGGCAGGGCCAGCGTAATGTTCCTCGGCCACTCGGTCTGATGCGAACGATCTACATTGATATAGATCCAGCGTGCAGCCCTGCCACCCGCGCCGAGCGCGATTAACAGAACCCCAAACAATAATGGAAGTGTCAGGCAAAAGAACCAGAAATTCAACCCCGAGCTCTGCTGGACGGAATACATTCCCCACGAACTCAACACTGTGACGACGACTCCGATCCAGAGAGGGATCATTGCAAAGCGGAATGCCCGCCTGCGAACTTCCTCAAACTCCGGGGCATCGGTCTTTTCGGACCCGAAACCTGATTCGGGTTGAATGACCTCGATCTGCTCTTCGACAGAATCTTCATCCAACGTCCGCATCAATGTCGCGGCTTCTTCGGCGCTGATCTTTCCATCAGCCACCATTTGCAAAATCTTTCTGCGCTCTTCAGAAGACATTATGAACCTCCACCTTCCAACGCGGAGAGCAATTTCTCAGCATCTTCCGCAGATATCTTCTTTTCCTGCAGCATCTTCAAAATGGTCATGCGTTCCTCTTCGGAAGCCTGCGAAGGCGACCTCATCGGCACGCCTTTCGGGGAAATATCCCAGTTCCAGCGGCCCACCTTCGCATTGACATTGACCCGGGCTCGGCGTTCGACACTCTCCTCAAATCGTTTTTGCGTCTCTGCCGCACGGCGCATGGCTTCGTCGGCATGTTTCGTGGCACGCCGGGCCACCTGCTCCACCTGCCGCGAAATACGCTCGCCGAATCCCGACCAGTCCATACCGATGCCTGCAAAATTACCAAAATCCTCAGCCGAATCGCCCGCATTGGACTGATTGGTCACGCGAATATCGCCGCCCGCGTTTAATGTCATCACGGCTGAGCCATCGCCCAGGGTGATTACTCGGGAAGTGGCGTCCTCTTCATTTTCAACACCCTTCCATTCAACATCGATCTCATCCGCCGCAAGGGTCAACGTGGCATTGGCTTTCGGGGGCATGACCAGCAAAATGTCATCGCCTGCTGTAACCGCATACGCATTCCCAGCCTTGGGATTGAGATAGAGCACAACATCCTCAGCCACGTTCGCGCTTACATTTCCATGCACATCGCGTAACGCCAGATCATCCGCCACCGACTCGAGCGCCACATTCCCATCCACATCGCGGATGGATACGTCACCGTGCGCGCTTTTTACAGCTAAATGCCCTTTCGCGCCGCGCAGGCTAAAGTCAGAGTGGATCGTGTCGATCGCCACTGAATTCACATCGCGTATCGAAAGGTCGCCCTCGATTTCCTTTAATTCAATATTACCCAACACGCCGCGAATGGCCGCATCACCACCGATCTTTTTGATTGAAACCGACGCTGATTTCGGTACGCGCAGGGAAAGGTCATCATCACATGAAAGTGTGACCTCACCGCCATCCTGGCGGAAGTGCATTTCATCCTCATCGCCTTTGAGCAGAATATCATCCCCATCCCAACCGACAAGGCTCAGGTCGCCTTCGATGTTCTCAATGATGATCTTTGGCGAACGTCCTGCAGAAATAGTCTTGGACATCGTTTACTCCTCCTCGCCGCGCAGAATGCGCATGGCTTGTTCGGCAGTGATCTTGCCGGCTTCCAGGTCCGCGATCGTGTTGCTGCGTCTCTCAGCCTCGATCTCGGGTGATTCTTCCTTGCCTGGCTCATATCCCAACGCGCGGATGATCTCATGCAGGCGGTTGCGAATGGTTGGATAGGATAGGCCGATCTCCTGCTCCATGCGATTGATCTTGCCTTCGCAGCGGACAAAGGTGAACACGAATTCCAACTGCTCGGGGGTCAGATTCGAGAATTGACCTGAAGCGAAACTTCCTTCTATGGTCGTGTCGCAGGATGAGCAGTGTAATCGTGCAACAGTCAATTCAGATTGGCAGATCGGACAACGGGTAGGGGCTGGTCGCATGAGGGTTCCTCCAAATTTATGATGCCGCAACTTTGGGCATGAGTTCCACGTTTTGTGCCTGCTTCGATTTCATTCGATACAGTGCGAGAAAACCGATCGTCGAAAGCATGCCGACAAACCCTGCGGCATACCATAACATGTAAGGTTTCGGTCCATCAATGATCAAGCCTGCAAGGTAGGGACCTATTGCAAAGGGTATCCCCCACGAGAAACCGGAGACCGCCATGTACCGTCCGCGCATTTCTTCGGGGGCGAAGGATGCCACGAGCGCCTGCGAAACTGGTGAGACCACCATCTCACCGAGTGTAATTATAACCATAGCCACGATGAACAGGACATAAGTGGTCACAAATCCATACATCGAAAAGCCGATCACGTACAGGAAAGTCCCAGCCGCCATCATCAACATGGGCGGGAATTTCGTGATGCGGCGCGTGATCGGGAACTGCATCAGCACGACCATCGCAGCATTGATGCTAAGCAGCAAACCATAGCCTGATTCGTTGGTGCCGTGTTCATTTCGCAGGAACACTCCTAATGAAGTGTTCATATTCATATAAGTGAAGACCTGCAGCAGTACTGCGCCGAGGAAGAGCATGAAGGCTGTATTGCGGAAGACCTGTCCATAACCAGCGAAGGTACGGGTCATGCTTTCTTTGGGGGCGTCTGGATGCGCCTCGGGTTTCGTTTCGGGCAGGAAAATGGCGATCAAAACCACTGTCAGCAAGGAAATGGCCGCATCAGACAGGAACAGCACAAGGTAAGAACGAGCCGCAAGCAGTCCCCCAATGGCAGGGCCGATCACGACAGAGAGATTAAACGCCACGCGCAGGATTCCGTATCCATCGGCCCGTTTATCCTCAGGCAGAATATCCGCAACCATGGCCTGGTGAGCGGGGCCAGCCACATCGGTTAAAATCCCGATGAAGAATGCCAGCACGAAGAAATACTCGAACGATGTGACCAATCCCATCGCGACGGTGCTGAAAGAGGATGCGATCAAACCGAAGATGATGATGCCCTTGCGGCCAAAACGGTCGGTCAATGCGCCGCCGACAGCGGAACCGACAAAACTTGAAACCGAGAACGCCGCGAAAAGTACACCCACATCGGCCATGCCCACATCAAATTTGCTGGTAAGATAAAGCGCAAAAAATGGAAAGAGCAGCGCACCACCGATACGATCAATAAAAGTAATGACGATCAAGATCCAGAATGTGCGTGGGTATTCGTGGTAGAGTTTCTTCGCCTTTTGAATGGTGTTGTTTAGCATATTATGCAACTTTCTTTACAAGCCGCGCCGAATTGGATTCCTGCACCGACTGGTTGTAGCGCTTACGCAGTTTCTCACCGCGAGAGACCATCCAGGTCCCAATCAATGCGAGATTTTTATCCAAAAGGGTTTTACCCTTCACAGCTTCCTCTTCAAGATGAATGGCATCCAACTCTTCCTGAATGCTTTTGCGTTTCAACTCGGACATTCGCTCAGATAAAATTTCCATGGGAACTCCTCTCAACTGGTTAAAATTCAAACGGCTTTCATGAAAATCAATGCGCTACGCCTAATTTCTAATAAAATTATACAATCTTTTTGAATTTTGTCAATAGGTAAATCAATATTATCAATATCAACATCAATATAATTGATATTTTTCGAGAGAAGTATAGATTTTCCCCACTTTTGGAGGCAAAACATGATTCGTTCGCTATTTTTTTCGCCCGGCAAGCCAGTTCGCACCGATATCCCTACCTCAGAATTTCCCCGTTTCTTGCGCGACAGGCGCGGCCTGCTTTGGGTGGATTTTGTCGCGGAACCTGAGGAAAGCGCGCTGCCAATTCTACAAAGTTTTGGGTTTCATCATCTGGCCATTGATGATGCACTTCAACAAACGCATGCGCCAAAAATCGATGATTGGGGTGACTATCTCTATCTCGTTTTAAACTACATGCATCTGACAAAAGCCACCGAACCGTGGGATACAGAGATCGATGAATTGGATATCTTCCTCGGGCGAAATTATGTAATCACCCATCACGACAATCCCATCACTTCCATTGATGAAACCTGGAATACCAGTCAGCGCGATCCACGTTATTCGCAGGATGGCGCGGATCATCTGCTTTACAAGATCATCGATGCGATTGTGATGAACTACATGCCCATCATTGAAAAAATAGATGAAGAAATAGACTGGGTCGAAGATCAGGTCTTTGACCGCCCCAGTTCACAGACCCTTGCCAGGTTGTTTACATTGAAACGCGTCCTGCTTGCCATGCGCCGCATTCTGCTCCCCCAGCGTGAAGTGCTCAACAAAATGGCGCGTGACGATTACCAGGTCATCGACCGCAAAGACCGCATCTTTTTCCGCGATATTTACGATCACCTCGTCCGTTTGCACGATGTGAACGAAAGTTTACGCGACCTCGTCGGCGGCGCACTGGACACATACCTTTCCGTTATCAACAACCGCATGAATGAAGTCATGAAAACCCTTACCATTATCACCACCCTCTTCATGCCGTTGACTTTTGTGACAGGCTTCTTTGGGATGAACTTCTTCGCCGCGAATCCACCCTACGAAAACTGGACTCTCCCTACGGTCTTTTACGGGACCTTGAGCCTGATGCTGCTAACCCCAGTCATCATGTTCTTCTGGATGCGACGCCGTACTTGGATATAAATTCACCTATTTATCAGCCCAAGTCCGCTGATAAAATCCTTGACACAGAACAGGCGTTCGGTTATCATTCGTAGCACAAATGAGCGAAGAATGCGCTCAGGAGGCTAAAATGATGATGGTTAGAAAAAGCAAAGGTCTGGGCGAACGCCACCAGAAAATCCTTGATTTCATCGCGAGTTATCAACGCGAACACAAGCACCCCCCTTCAATTCGTGAAATTGGGGAACATTGTGATATTTCGTCCACTTCCGTGGTCAATTATTACCTTGATCAACTGGAAAAATCAGGCAATATCGAGCGTGATCGCAAGATATCCCGCGGTGTTCGCTTGACAGGCCCCACCCCGCTTGGTGACATGTTCCGCGTACCCGTACTCGGTGTTATTCAAGCTGGTGAACCCATCCCCGTCCCATCCAACTCTGATTTCAACTCCTTTACTGCTGAAGACTCGGTTGAAATCGCCATGTCCTTGATGCCTACGAAAGAAAAAGGCAAGGAATTGTTCGCCCTGAAAGTCCAGGGAGAATCAATGATCGATGCCATGGTCAACGACGGCGATATCGTTATCCTCAAACCCACCCAGGATGCCCGCAACGGTGATATGGTTGCAGTCTGGCTTTCAGACCGCAACGAAACCACTTTGAAGTTCTTCTTCAAAGAAAAGGATAAGTACCGTCTCCAACCCGCCAATCCCACCATGAGCCCGATCTACGTCAACAAGAACGAATCGTTGGAGATCAAAGGCAAGGTGGTCATGGTCATCCGCAAAGTTGAACGATACATGTAATAAAATAAAAGAACAAAAAAGGACGGCTCTTGCGAGCCGTCCTTTTTATTTAAAGCTTGTTTCTTACTCGACCGTGATAACGGCGCCAGCTTCTTCGAGCTTCTTCTTGGCGTCCATCGCGGCATCCTTGCCAACAGCGGAGAGAACCTTGCCACCAGCGGTTTCAGCGAGGGTCTTGGCTTCGCCGAGGCCGAGGCTGGTCAACTGACGAATGACCTTGATGACGTCGATCTTCTTGGCGCCTGCATCCTTGATGACCACATCGAACTCGGTCTTCTCTTCAACAGGTTCGGCAGCGGCGGCAGCGGGGCCACCAGCCATCATGGCGACAGGAGCGGCGGCGGAAACGCCCCACTTCTCTTCGAGCATTTTTACGAGATCAGCCGCCTCAAGGACGGAAAGTGTGGAAAGTTCATCCACGAGTTTTGCGAGCTTATCAGACATTGTTTAGCACTCCTTGCTAAGTAATTTGAATTTTGAATATTTTTTGTAGATCGAAAACTAGGCCGTAGCCTGTGCGCTTTCAGAATGCGCCTTGATGACTGCTGCGAGACCACGAGCGGGTTCTGCGAGCGTGCGGACGAGTTTGCCAGCCGGGGCCTGCAAAACGCCGAGCAGTGTTGCGCGCATAACGGGCAGCGGCGGCATATCAGACAGGGCCTTCACTTGAGCGGGGCTCAAGGACTTGCCGCCCATCAAACCGCCTTTTACCTTGACGAACTCATTGCCTTTAATGGCGTCCGTCAATGCTTTTGCGGTGGAAGCTGGATCCTTGAATGCGAACGACACAGCTGTGGACTTCACAAGATAATCAGCAGGGACATCCATACCGTTATCTGCAAAGACGCGGCGGGCCAGGGTATTCTTGACGATGTGGAACTCGCCGCCAGTCTCACGGATCTTCGCGCGGATGGCGTCAATCGACTTCATGTTCGAGCCGCTATATTCCACAAGAATGACTGCTTCACTGCGTTTGACCCAATCTGCGTACTGGGCCTGTACTTCTTCCTTGCGTTGCTTGGAAATTGCCAAAGGTTATTCACCTCCTTTCAAATAAAAAGTCTTTGCCACTCACGCAGGCAAAGACTTTTTGCAAACCCCACAAGGGGGAAGCCCTAAGAGGGAACCGACAAATGAATGCCGATATTTGCTTTCAGTCTCCACCTGAGCGGGGAATTAAGTCCTGGAGTGATCTCGCAGGACACCCGCCTTCACTGGCGAAGTGGTTATTAGGGTTTAACGAGTATAACTTACTCGACACCTTCAATGTGTTCGTTCGGGTCAGTCTTGATGCCAGGACCCATCGTGGAAGTGATCGTAATGCGTTTGACGAAGTTACCCTTTGCACCAGATGGGCGGGATTTGTTGACCGCATCCATCAAAGCAACATAGTTCTCAAAAAGCTTATCGGCGCCAAATGAAGCCTTGCCGATCGAAACGTGAACATTGTTGGTCTTATCCAAACGATATTCCACGCGGCCAGCCTTTGCTTCCTTGATGGCGCGTTCCATATCCGCAGCGCCGACGACTGTGCCTGCCTTGGGATTCGGCATCAAACCGCGAGGACCGAGAACGCGGCCCAAACGACCAACCTTACCCATCGCATCCGGTGTAGCGATCGCGACATCAAAATCCAGCGCGCCACCTTCGATCTTCTTCATGGTCTCGTCATCATCAGCAACGAGGTCAGCGCCAGCGGCACGAGCCGCGGCAGCGCCTTCGCCTTGGGCGAACACAAGCACGCGTACTGTCTTGCCGAGGCCGTGCGGGAGTACAACAACATCGCGCAACTGCTGATCAGCCTGACGAGAGTCAAGCGTGGTGCGCATGTGAACTTCAATGGTCGCATCGAACTTGGTGAAGGAAGTTTCCTTTGCAAGTGCAACTGCTTCGCGGGCGCTGTATACCTTATCAATATCAACTTTGGCAGCGGCTGCCGTATATTTTTTTCCGTGTTTGGTCATAATATCCTCCGTGGTTCAAGCGGACAGCACAAGGCCATCCTCCCACATAA
Source organism: Candidatus Villigracilis affinis (assembly GCF_016705895.1). Classification (NCBI taxonomy): domain Bacteria; kingdom Bacillati; phylum Chloroflexota; class Anaerolineae; order Anaerolineales; family Candidatus Villigracilaceae; genus Candidatus Villigracilis; species Candidatus Villigracilis affinis. The sequence goes on from NZ_JADJKT010000025.1 coordinate 64,905, forward strand.
TTAGTCGGTTACCGTGATGCCCATCGAACGGGCTGTGCCTTCAACCTGCTTCATCGCACCTTCGATGCTGATCGCATTAAGGTCTTTCATCTTCAACTCGGCGATTTCCTTCACCTGGGCGCGGGTCACCTTGCCGACTTTGTCCTTGTTAGGAACGCCGGAGCCCTTCTCAACCTTGGCAGCTTTGCGAAGCAAAACTGCAGCGGGCGGAGTGCGAAGCACAAATGTGAACGAACCATCGGTATAAATGGTGATTTCCGCAGGAAGTGTTTCGCCCGGACGATTGGATGTACGAGCATTGTATTCCTTGCAGAAGGCCATGATGTTGATACCATGGCTTGCCAGCGCGGGACCGACGGGAGGCGCGGGATTTGCCTTGCCAGCCTCAAGCTGAAGACGTACGATTGCTTTTAGTTTCTTTGCCATTTTGACTTAACTCCTTCGTGGTTTTAGCGGGTCATTTTGGGAGACCCTCCCACCGCATCAGGCCTGACTAAGGCCTGCTACTGTCCAATTAATTTTGGATGCCTTTTGGCATCCCTTCACTACGCTTTTTCGACCTGGAGGAAATCCAACTCAACAGGTGTTTCGCGTCCGAAGAAACTGACCATCACACGCACCTTTGTGCGTTCCATGTCAATTTCAGAGACCACACCGCGGAAGTCGTTGAACGGTCCATCTACAATACGAACCCGCTCACCCACCTTGAACGAAACCTTGACTGTGGGCGCTTCAGCTTCCATGCGCTTCACGATCTGGGCAACTTCTTCAGGGCGCAATGGCGTGGGGCTGTTCCCCATACCAACGAAACCGGTCACGCCAGGGGTATTACGAACTACATACCAGGATTCTTCAGATAGCGTCAGGTTCACCAGCACATAGCCCGGGAAGATATGACGTTCCACCGTACGGCGCTTTCCATCTTTAACTTCGATCTCTTCCTGGGTGGGAATGACCACATCGAAGATCTTGTCTTTCATACCCATGGTTTCGATGCGCTGCTCAAGGTTGTGACGAACCTTGTTCTCGTATCCCGAATAACAGTGGATCACATACCATGCCGGGCCTTCGACAATTGTGTCAACTGGGGGCAGGTCGGTGGGGATCTGTGTATCGGAGCTGCGAGCAGGCTTCGGGTCCGATGAAGAAGCGGAATCAACCACAGGAGCAGATTGCTCCTCGGTCTGTTCATCCATCGATTCCTGTTCGAACTGCTCTTGCGATTCCGGTAAATCCATCAGATCCTCAATTCAAACCTAAAGTCCAAGTACCAAGTTCACCAAGATATCTGCAAAATAATCTATGAGCGAAAGGAAAATTCCTACGATCACCATCACCGCCAAAACAAGCAAGGTAAGATGTCGCGCTTCCGGCCAGGTAGGCCAGTTTACTTTACGAAGCTCGCCGGATGTTTCGCGGAAATAACGCTGAATGGCGTTTTCGCTTTTCTTGACTTTCTTCTCTTTCTCAGCCAAGGTAATACTCCTTCTATGGTTTTACGGCTAAAACGCCGCACGAAGCGCGGCGTTTTGCCACAGGCAGGCCAGGTAGGAATCGAACCCACAACCGCTCGTTTTGGAGACGAGTGCTCTGCCAATTGAGCCACTGGCCTAAATATGGGTGGGGATTTTACACCCCACCCTTACTCTTACTTGGTTTCGCGATGCTGAGTGTGCTTCCTGCAGCGCGAGCAGTACTTGTTGAACTCCAACCGATTCGGATCGTTACGGCGATTCTTTTCGGTGGTGTAATTCCGCTCTTTGCAGTCATTACACTGAAGTGTAATCACGGGGCGGATATCTTTCTTCTTCGAAGCCATCTTGCTACCTTACTTTCTATATTACTCGAGGATCTTGGTAACGACACCCGCGCCGACGGTGAGACCGCCTTCACGAATGGCGAACTTGGAGCCCTGCTCAAGAGCCACGGGCACAATCAACTCAACGGTCAGGTTCACATTGTCACCCGGCATGACCATTTCCACGCCTTCAGGAAGGGTGATGTCTCCCGTCACATCCATCGTGCGGATGTAGAACTGCGGACGATAACCGCTGAAGAATGCCTTGTGACGACCGCCTTCTTCCTTCTTCAACACGTACACTTCCGCGAGGAACTTCTTGTGCGGGGTGATCGACTTCGGCTTGGCCAATACCTGGCCACGCTCCACATCTTCACGTTCGATACCGCGCAGGAGCAGACCTACGTTGTCTCCTGCCATGCCTTCGTCCAACTGCTTGTGGAACATTTCCACACCCGTACAGACGGTGCTCTTGGTGTCGCGCAAGCCGATGATCTCGATCGGCTCACCGATCTTGATGATCCCGCGATCGATACGACCAGTTACCACGGTGCCGCGGCCTTTGATCGAGAACACGTCTTCCACAGACATCATGAACGGCTTGTCGGTGTCACGCTTCGGTTCGGGGATGTATTCGTCGATGACACGCAGCAACTCTTTGATCGGAGCATATTCCGGAGCGTTCGGGTCGGTCGAGGCGCTTTCCAAGGCCTGCTTGGCAGATCCACGCACGATCGGGGTGGTTTCGCCGGGGAAGCCCTGCTTGCTCAGCAGTTCGCGCAATTCCAGTTCTACGAGCTCCAGCAATTCGGGATCGTCCATCATGTCCACCTTGTTCAGGAAGACAACGATCGACGGCACTTCCACCTGGCGAGCCAACAGCACATGTTCGTGTGTCTGCGGCATCGGACCATCCGGGGCTGCCACTACGAGAATGGCGCCATCCACCTGGGCCGCACCAGTGATCATGTTCTTGATATAGTCGCGGTGACCGGGCATGTCTACGTGGGCATAGTGACGCTTGTCCGTCTGGTATTCCACGTGCGCAATGTTGATCGTGATACCGCGTGCTTTTTCTTCAGGTGCATTGTCGATCTGGTCATAGGCTCTGAAATCTGCCTGCCCTGAGAGGCCTGCCACCTTCGTAATTGCCGCTGTCAATGTCGTCTTGCCATGGTCAATGTGTCCCATGGTCCCTACATTCAGATGCGGTTTGCTGCGATCAAATTTTTCCTTCGCCATCTCTCAGTCTCCTTTTTATATTTACATGAATGCTTTTCAGCAACTGAGCCCTCAACGAGATTTGAACTCGTGACCTCACCCTTACCAAGGGTGTGCTCTGCCAACTGAGCTATGAGGGCTTGACGTGCTGTTTTCCCCGCTTACGCGGAGAGTGCCAGCAAAATTGCTGGTCAGGTGGGCAGTGAAGGATTCGAACCTCCGAAGTCTTCTGACAACTGATTTACAGTCAGTCCCCTTTGGCCACTTGGGTAACTGCCCAGGATAAATTGTTACTGATCACCAACGCTTTTTCAATTAGCAATCATTGAGCCGACGACGAGACTTGAACTCGTAACCGCCCGCTTACAAGGCGGGTGCTCTACCGATTGAGCTACGTCGGCGAGTGATTAAGCAGGCGGATTATACCAAAACAACGCTCAGCGTCAAGATTATTGCACTTTCATTATTGACCCAATAGTTGGCATCTTTTGCATCTTGACATCCAAACCCAAAGGTTGTATTATTAGAACAGGCGTTCTAATATGGATAATACAAACCGTTTTACCTTGATGATCGATGCGTTAACCGAGCTTGCAAAAGAAGAGCAAGCGAATCACGCTTCGCATAAACCTGAAACTGGTCTGCCCACATTAAGCACTATCCTCGCCGACATCACTCCACTGCCCGACGAAGCGCTTTTCCTTGGTCTTGCAGAAGATGGCCTGCCGGTGTTGCTCAATCTTTATGATCCCATTCCCGGCCCCATTCTTATTGTCGGCGATCAAGCCTGTGGAAAAACAGCACTCCTGCAAACCATTGCCCGCGCCGTGGAATTGTTGCATTCTCCATCAGATGTTCAATATTGTATTGTCACATCCTATCCGAATGAATGGATCAATTTTCAAGACCGTGAAAGCAACATAGGAATTTATACCACGCAAGACAATGGCGCACAAGAACTCATTCAATCTCTGGTTGAATGGGCACACAAGAATAAAGACGATGATCGCACTTTTTTACTCCTGCTAGACGATCTTGAATTCCTGACAAAACTTGACCAGCAGACCGAACAAAGTTTGCGTTGGCTTCTGTTGCGTGGAACATCCCGTCGCATCTGGCCCATCGTCACGCTCAACGCAAGCCGCGCACAAAACATCGAAACATGGCTCGGCTTTTTCCGCACACGCCTGTTCGGTAATATTCAGAACCTGCAGGACACTCATTTGGTTGCAAATGCATCCAATGAAATACTAAGTACACTAGCGGCGGGTTCGCAGTTCGCCATGCGCGAGGGCCAAAACTGGCTCAAGTTCCTCTCACCCGCCATTGACTGATTCACCTGTACAACATAAAGAAAGGAAGGCTTATCATGCACACCGGAATGTTATGGTTTGACAATGATCCGCGTACCACATTGAGCATTAAAATTCAGAAGGCCATGGATTTTTATAACAAGAAGTTCGGCCGCATCCCAGACCTGTGTCTTGTTCACCCCAGCATGCTGGACAGCGGCCAAAGGCAGGTGGAACTTGGTAAGCTGGTCATCCGTCCCTACAAGCCTGTCATGCCTGGCCACCTTTGGATCGGCGTTGAGGACCAAAAATAATTGAGATATGGTGGACAACTCCAAGTCCTTCGCCATTCCCATATCCCAATCGTCCTTGCCAACATCCCGCGAATACTGGTCGCGGGATGTTTATTTATAAAATCAACCAACAGCTACAACAAAAGCAATGGCCTGTGTCTCTGTATGGCTGATGCTCACAGACCAGATTGACAACCCCAGCTTATTCGCCAGCCTCTCCCCTTCTCCATGCAAATAAAGATGCGGCGCGCGATTCTCATCACCGCGAACTTCGATATCCAGCCAACTCACGTCACCAATACCAGTGCCCAGTGCCTTGGCTACAGCTTCTTTCACAGCAAACCGCGCTGCAAGGGAGGAAAATCGTCCAGCACATTCGCGCTGTTCCGTCTCAGTAAAAATCCGCGCGACAAATCGTTCACCATGACGGTCTATCGCTTCACGGATGCGTGTCACTTCTATAAGATCCACACCAGTCGCAAGTTTCATGCCAAAATCTACGGTCCCGCCGTTGATATGACCAACCGATTCGGGTCAATGTACTTACGCGCGGTTTCCAAAACACTATCACGCGTCACACTACGCACCACACTTTCATAACGCTGGTAATAATCCATGCCAAGTTTATAACGCTCGATATTCAAAAGCGCACTGGCAACGCCGCCGTTTGACTCAACTGAAAGCGGCAAACGGCCAATGTAATTCGCCTGACTATCTGCAAGTTCATCCTTTGTCACGCCGCTTTTTACGAATTTACGCAATTCTTGTTCGATCAGACCAATGGCCTTCTTTAGATTTTTCGGGCTCACACCAGCATTGACCTCCCAAGTGCCGGGACCGATTCCCGCGCTCAAACTTGAGGATGCGTGATACGCAAGCCCAGACTTCTCACGCACCGATTCGCCAATACGTCCCATCATGCCAAATTGACCTAGAACAGAATTACCCAATGACGCAGCGTAAAACTCTGGATCGTTACGTTTTGGCCCGATCATTCCAATCACCAGATCAGATTGTGACTTGCTGGCAAGGACATGATGATGTCTCACAGTTTTCTTTATCGGCTTATGCGGAGGCAATGACGGCGGCAAAACCTGACCTGGAACCTGCCACCCGCCAAGGACACGTTCCACCGCTGCAACAGCTTTCTTCGGGTCGATCGCACCCACGATTGCAATGACCATGCCCCTCGGTCCGTAGTGAGCGCGATGAAATTCCACCAAATCTTTTTGGGTGATTTGTTCGATCGTCTCCACGTATCCATCTGCTGGCCTGCTGTAGGGGTGACCATCGAAGAGCATGCGATCGAAAGCCATGGCAGCCATGTCCGAAGTATCCTGCTCGCGAATGGCGAGACCAGTAAGGATCTGCGCACGCAGTTTTTCAACTTCATGCTTTGGGAAGATGGGGGTAAGCAGCGACTCGGAAAGTAATTTCAGGACCAGTGGCAGGTCGTCCACAAGGGAGCGGCCGCCAAAACTTGCATTGTGCACACCCGAATCAAAGCCCAGGCCAGCGCCGACAGATTCAAGCTCGTTATAGATCGCGTCAAAACTCTTGGTTTGTGTGCCGCGCATCAGGGATGCAGAGACAAAATCTGCAAGACCAAGTTTTTCATCGCTTTCGAAGATGGAGCCAGCAGGCAAATACCCGGCCATACTGATGGATGGACTGTTGAAATTCGAGCGTGTCAGCACTGTGATGCCGTTTGAAAGTACCTCGCGATGAATATCCTCGGGGCCAGGCAGAGACGATCCGTTTTTTTTGATCAATCGCTTGGTCATTTGCTCCTCCGACTGTTGGGCGTATAGATGCCGATGACACGATTCGCGGGTTGGAAATATTTTTGTGCAACACGCTGTACATCCTGCGGAGTCACTTTGGCGAGATTGCTCAAATGACTGGTGAACCAGTGATAAGAAGAGAACATTTCCGCGTAACCCATCCAGAAAGCTTGATTGGTGATGTTCTCGCTTCCATAAGCAAAAACGGCACGCGCCTGTTTGACGGCACGGGTGATCTCATCTTTGGATACGCGTTTATCCTGCAGCTTCTGTATCTCGGCATCCAAGGCAGCGAGCGTCTTTTCGGTTTTGCGCTTGGGATGATTGGTAATAATGATGCGATACAGGAATGGGTCAATGGTGGCTTCAGGCCAACTGGATACATCCACCGCGAATTCCTTATCGACGAGGGCGCGGTACAGGCGTGATGTTTTGTAGGAAAGTCCGCTGGCACCGCCAAGTAAACTATCCAGCACCTGTAGAGGGAAATAATCGGGATGTGCCGCATTTGGGAAGCGATAAGCAACCTGAATGAATGTAGTTTCGCCTGGTCCCTCAACGGTAAGACGCACCTCTCCTTTTGGCTCAGGTTCGGGGCGATTCAGGCGCGGCGGCATCTTCCCCATCGGCACAGGCTCGAACAATTCCTTGATACGTTTGAGCATTGCCTTGGTTTGAAAATCCCCAGCAATGGTCAAGATGGAATTATTTGGCACATAATATGTACGGTAATGCTCGTACAAGTCATCGCGCGTAATCGTGCGCAAATCAGCCATATCACCAATGATCTCGTGGTGGTATGGATGCACGTGGAAGGCGGTCTGTTGCACAGCCTCGCTCAGCCTGAAAGTCGGTTCATTCTCAAGACCTTCCCGCTCCGAAATGATGACTGTACGCTCTGAGGAGACTTCCTTTTCATCGAAGATGCTGTTCTTCATACGGTCAGCTTCGAGGCGCAAGGCGAGATCGATTTTATCGGCGGGCATGGTTTCGAAGTAGCGCGTCGAATCACGCGAAGTGGACGCATTCCAACGCCCGCCTTCGCGTGAAATGGCTTTATCCAAAACATTGGCTGGGAATTTCTTCGTCCCTTTGAATTGCATGTGCTCCGTCCAATGGGAGACGCCCGTTTTCCCCGTAGGCTCATCCCTTGAACCCACGCGATACCATATCCACGAAGAGATGATGGGCGCGGTATGTATTTCTTTAAGCATGACTTTCATGCCGTTTTTTAACGTGACCTGCGTAATTTGATTTGTCATCTGGCTCCAATAAATTACCGTTATTTACAAATAGGCTGCTGATCTATATTGAGGGCATTGGGATTAAGCATACAATAAAATGGCCTGACAACATCCTGAAGACCAGCGAATGGTTTTTGCAATTGCGTCTCGTTCAATGGGATATCCACATCCACATTCAACGTGACTGGGACGGTAGTATCCACAGGGACGACCAAGTTTAGCACAACAGGCAGGGTCGTTCCCTGGGGCAATACAATGGTCGTTAACGCTCTTGTTATATTTAAACCACCGGTATTCACCGTAACCAGAGCATTGTTGATGGTCACATCCTGGCTTAGGACCACATTTGTCTGTTGGTTGAGTTGAAGATCGAACTTAACGGGAATCGTCGTATCAACAGGAATCGTTCTTGTAATATGAGCGCGTTCCATTTGCTCAAAATTGCTGTACAGGCCGCCCAACAAATAATTGCCAATATCCAATGCGCCTCCCATGTTTAATTTCATTATATTCGGGAGCAGGGCCAGCAGGACGATCAAAAGCACAACATTCACCGTCATGGAGATCAAACTGGCGATCGTCCAAAATGGAGGACCGAAGTTGAACTTCAAACCTTTCAGAGTGGAGACTGCTCCTTGTAATGGATCAGGCCTCGGCGTAGTCTGAATCGGAGGTTCGGGTTGAGTCAGTTTTGATTTGGTGAGCTCAGGCTCAGGTGCCGCCGCCGCTTTTTTATCATTCTTCAGCTTTGGAAGAAACGCCGCAGCGCCTCCATCCTTTTTGGGAAGGCGCGCCACAGGGGATGGCTTTCCTCCGTTAATCAGATAGCGCATTTTCTGGGCAGGATCTTTTTTGTCATCTTCAGCCATGTTGTCTCCTTTACCTAAAAATACTGATTGATTATTGCCTCGCTTGCCAAATTATGCGACACTTTGTAATCTTAGCATAGGATGAGACTGCTTGTGGAAGTAAATCTTTTCAAATATAATAAGACTGTTTTTGTCAACTTTTAGGAGGTACGTGCAAGTGAATAATAATTTTTTTGTAGCCGTTATTGGCGCGGGGCCCGCTGGTTTGTTTGGCGCCCGTGAACTTGCCGCACAAGGCGCACGTGTGGCTATTTTCAACCGCGATGTAAAAGCGGGCGGTCTTGCCGAATACGGAATATATCCTGATAAACATACCATGAAAGAAGGCTTGCGCAAGCAATTCCGTCAGGTGCTTGATCTTGCCAATATTGATTACTATGGCAATGTCACAGTGGGTTCCACTGGAGACCTGACCCTCGATGAATTACGCGCGCTTGGCTTCGACGCGGTGCTCGTAACTGCAGGCGCTCAAGGCACCAAATCGCTCGGCTTGCCCGGCGAAGAACTCGAAGGCGTGTATCATGCCAAGGATGTTGTATTTTCGTACAATAAGCTCCCGCCTTTCAGCCAGAAGAAATTTCGCTTTGGAAAACGCTGCGCCATCATTGGCGCAGGCAATGTGATGGTGGATGTAGCCCGTCACCTGCTCCACGTGCAAAATGTGGATGAAGTCACCGCCATCGTAAGGCGCGGCCCAGCCGAGGTGAATTTCACCAAGGATGAGATGAAACACCTGATCTCTTATCTGGATCTGGAAGAATTCGACCATGAAATGGAACGGGTTCGCCCCGCCGTTGAAGCGATCAAACAGGACCTTGAAATTGGTCGCCACAAAGTTTTAGATTCTCTCGCGAAAGCAGACCCCAAAACCGCCCAAGGCAAATTTCATTTTGACTTCCTCGCCTCCCCCACCGGAATGTATGGTGAGAACGGTGCGCTCACCAAATTGGAAGTGGAAGATAACATCCTCACCGAAAAAGACGGCAAAGTCAGCGCCAAAGGCACTGGCGTCAAACGCACCATTGAAGTGGACACGGTCATCTTCGCCATCGGCGATAAAGTGGACGAATCCTTCGGCCTGCCGACCGAGTGGAACGAATTCATCAAAAACAAAGAACCGCGTTTCCCCGTGGATAACCTGACCTTCGAATCATCGGTGGAAGGCGTGTTCGTCGGCGGCTGGTCACGTAAAGCCAGCGAGGGCTTGGTCGGTTACGCCCGCAAAGATGGGACAAACGCCGCCAAAGCCGTCTGGCAGTATTTGCAAACCAAACAACCCGCCAATGCCAGCGCAGAAGCCGTGGCCGAAAAAATGAAAAACCTCGGCAAGCCTGTCATCTTGAAAGAGGATATCAAACGGCTCGAAGCCGTGGAAGCCGAAGAGGCAAAGAAACGCGGACTTGAAGAATTCAAGTTCGCCAGCAATGAAGAGATGCTGCAAGCCATGGGCTTCATGGAAACAGCGTAAGGTTTCTCCCCTTTCTTTCAATCAAGGAAGGGGAGATTTTTTTATAAAGGATCAACCGCAAAGATGAAAATCCTCTGTGGCACTTTGTGACACGTTGTTGTTTAAAGCAGTGGAGTCCGCTGTCGACGATGTATCACATCAAAAAACAGGCCGATCAGTAGGTTATTCCTTTTTAGGTTTCCTGGCGGCCCTGACGACCTTCGTCACCACCCAGTGATTTTGGCCAAGCCTGCGCGTTCGTTTGAATCCCAAACGCTCGAAAATCGAGATGGCCCCATTATAGAGAAAAGACCCTGACACAGACCGTCCTTCCACATCTTCGGGGTAACTTTCAATAGTCCCACCGCCAAGGCGGGCAATTTCCTTCAACGCCCCTTCAAGCGCAGCGGATGTGACACCTTTGCTACGGTATTCCCGATCAACGAAGAAACAGGTGATCCTCCAATCAGGGAGTTTCTCAAGTCCGCTTTGATACTCGCGCTTGTGCTTGATTCGTGGAAGTTCATCTGTCGGCCCGAATTGACACCACCCCACCGCTTCCTTGCCATCGTAAACCAGAGCGGCGTGTGCCCGTCCTTCCCGAACCCGATGCTCTTTCTCAGTTTGGTTTTGCAAGGCAGTCTTTCCACGTCCAACCCCTTCTTCATGAAAAGCCATGCACCAACATCCGCCCCACACGCCGTTATTTTTTTCAACCAGTCGCGCAAAATCAGGCCAGGTGGTTTTATTAAGAGGTTTGATGGTGAAGTTCGACATTTCAAATTTTCCTTCTCTTTCGGCATCCTTTTTACAAAATGAGTATAACCAACCCAACTGATGTCATTCCAAACCAAAAAGCCCAGTAACAATCATAAAAAAACCATAAAACAAAAAAGCAATTCCAAAAACTACAGGAAATAACTTTGAATCAAATATAGTGTGAATGTCTTGAATTGCATTTTGCACCATTGATTTAATCGTTGCGAAGAATAAAGCACGATCCCATGTTTGCTTTTTCAAACTATTACGAAGGACAAAAAAACCAAAGACTGCCTGAAACAACCCCAGGTTTATTTTATCGGGCTGAATCACACGCGAGAATTCCATTTGATCAATGAGAGGCAAAGGCCCTATAACCATATCATAAGCATAAGTAACGACTCCGCTCACGAGAGAAAAGACACCAAAAATCAATACTGCAATGGGAAAAAATGATATCTGTTTTTTGAAATACAAATACCAGCAGGCAAACGTGAGTAAAACCGTTGCCATACATACTGGAATAAGGTAATTCACATGGAGGCGGTCTATAGACCAATTGACAACCCCAATGCAGGCACAAGAATCACAAACAGTATTACTACAATTCCTTCTGCTTTCATTCGATCCATATTGGAAGTCATATATCGCCTTTCATTACAAGTTCTTTAACCCATCTCGGGGGGGCGGCCGCCGCCAGAAAAAAGGAGGGGGGGTTGGGGCAAAAGGGCGGGGGCTGGGCAAAACAACATAAGGTTGAAGTCACCCGAAACTCAAAAGTTTTAATTATGCAAGTAACCATCTAGCGGGTGACCAAAAAAAAAAAGACCGAAAAAAAAAAAACCACGACAACCTCGAAATACCTTATCACATGCTGACAGAACAGGGGTAAAAAAGGAAAAAAAAGTAACAAAGAGAAAAGGGTACGTCCCCCCCCCCCACCGCCCCCCTGTTGCCCCCCCCCCCTCGGTTGTGGCCCGGGGGGCAGCCCTGGGCGCCCCGGGCGGAGTATAAACTGAATCACTCAGAGTTTTGAGGCCTTGGTTTTCAACTCCCTCAACACTTCCTCCGTATGCTCCCCCATCAAAGGCGGATGCAGGCGATACTGCACGGGCGTATCGCTGAATTTCAACGGCGAGCCGACCAGCGGCAACTCGCCAATGGTGGGATGATCCATTTTCACCAGCATCTCCCGCTCCTGCACTTGCGGCATGGAAAAAACCTGCTCAAAGGTATTGATCGGCCCGCAGGGAATCTCCGCCTCATCCAACGCTGATAACCATTCACGCACACGGCGCGTCACAAAAATGGATTTCAGCAAACCGATCAACTCCTCGCGGTTTTGCACACGCGCCGAATTTTTCGCAAACCTTTCATCATTTGCCAATTCCAATTCCCCAATGACCTCACACAACCGCACAAATTGACGGTCATTTCCCACCGCAATGGCAAACCACCCGTCACTGGCTTGAAAACTTTGATATGGCACAATGTTCGGATGCGCGTTGCCATGCCGCTTTGGCAATTTTCCCTGAGATCAAATAATTACTGGCCACATTCGCCAGCCAGCCCAATTGAGAATCGAACAGGGCGATATCAAGCTGCTGCCCACGCCCGGTCAATGTCCGCGCTTGCAAGGCGGCCAGAATGGCAATGACCGCGTTCTGCCCCGCGAACAGATCCACCACCGCCACACCTGTTTTCATCGGCTCACCCTCAGGCTCCCCGGTGATGCTCATCAACCCGCCCAAGGCTTGGATCATAAAATCGTACCCGGGCTTATCGCGCATCGGCCCCGTCTGTCCGAAACCAGTGATCGAGCAATAGATCAGCTTCGGGTTCAATTGACTCAAAGTCGCAAAATCCAGACCAAATTTTTCCAACGTGCCGGGGCGGAAATTTTCCACCAGCACATCGCTCTGCAATGCAAGGTCACGCAAAATCTTCTTGCCTTCGTCCGTTTTCAAATTGATGACAATATCGCGCTTGTTACGATTGACGCACAAATAATATGCACTCTCCCCCTCCGCAAACGGCGGTCCCCAGGCGCGCGTCTCATCGCCTTCGGGCGGCTCCACCTTGATTACTTCCGCACCCAGGTCACCGAGAACCATCGTACAATATGGGCCAGCCAGCACACGGCTTAAATCCAGCACACGAATTCCTTGCAAGGGCTGCATAATTCTCCTTATCGCCATCGCGAAGAGATTGCTTCGTCGCGATGGCATGAAAACAACAAAATGAAACGCGACATCTATTTTAGCAAACCAATTATGAATGCGGCGGGATCATTGGGATTCGCACCCGACCCGCGCGCCGGGATTCCTTTTGACAGGTTCGGCGCCTTCATCACGAATCCGATCTCTCTGCGCCCGCGCCTGCCCACTCCCCAACCGGCCTTGATCGAATTCCCCGGCGGATTCCTGCTACATACCGGCCTGCCCAATCCCGGTCTATCGGCCGTGATCAAAAAACACAGTGCCCGCTGGAACCGCGCCGACCTGCCCATCATTGTCCACCTCATGGCTGATCGACCCGAAGAGACCATGCATATGGTTCGTATGCTCGAAGGCATCGAAAATGTAATGGCAGTCGAGCTTGGATTTGCTCCTTTACTGGCTGATGACATCATCTTATTAAGTTTGGAAATGTGCCTCGGGGAAGTTCCGTTGATCTTTTCACTGCCCGTGGAGCAGGTGCTGTCACTGGGACCAAAGTTGATCGAAGGCGGCGCATCGGCGATCAGCATCGCCTGTCCGCGTGGGGCGTTGATGAGCGATAAAAACAAATTGACCACAGGCAGAGTCTACGGCCCATCCATTTTTCCACAGGCGTTGAACACGGTCCGCTCCGCCGCAATGAGCGGAATTCCCATCATCGGCGCTGGCGGTGTATGGACGGAAATGGACGCCGCCGATATGCTGTCAGCGGGGGCAATGGCTGTCGAAACAGATGCCAGTTTATGGTCGCCGAAAGAAGCGAGTGCTTGAGTGCGCTGCACCAAACGGGTGGAAAAATCAAATTAAACAAGAGAATCTGCCGGGTGAAATCATCCCGTTAAGTAAGGTGCGACGCACCCTTTCATCCAGCAAATAAAAAAAGAGCCCCGCTTTTCAGCGAGACTCTTTTTGGTTGGTTAAGAGTTACAGAATAACGACGTCAGCGGCCTGCAAACCCTTGGGGCCTTTTTCGATGGTGAATTCCACCTTCTGGCCTTCCTGCAGGTTCTTGAAGCCTTCGCCCTTGATGGCGGAGAAGTGGACGAATACATCCGGTCCACCTTCGCGCTCAATGAAGCCGAAGCCCTTTGTTCCGTTGAACCATTTAACCGTACCGATTACACGATCAGACATTTTTTGCCTCCTACAGCAAATAAAAAAATAAGGTGACGCAGTATGTCTTTCATCGGGCGGTTAAACAAAACGGCTCAAAGGTATTGCTTTGAGCCGTCGTCTTCATACTTCCACAACGAAAAGCTACTTGCATCCTACAAAGCAACTTTATCATGAAATTCTCATCTTGACAATTATTTCACTGGCTCCAAAATGATCACCGGAATCTGGCGGTGTGCAGCGCGGACCTTGTACAGATCGTATCCTTTGTAGTAGGAGACGGCCATCTGCCAATACTTTTCGCGTTCTTCGCCTTCGGTCTGGCGGGCAATGAATTTTTGTTCCCGCCCGTTGACTTGCACCGTACACTGCGGATTGGCTTTCAGGTTGTAATACCAGCCGGGGTTGTGCTGACGGCCAAAGTTTGAACCGATCAAAGCGATCTTTTCGCCGTCGAACAAACTCACCAAAGGCATGGTACGCGGTTCACCGCTCTTTGCGCCAATGGTGGTGATCTGAATGATCGGCAGACCGACGATCTCTGTCACCGTATGGCGGCCATGAGAAAGTTTGAGCATGACCGCATCCATACGATGCAGATTGACCGCCAAAAATGCAGAGACCCAGCGCATCATCAAAAAGCGGTGAATAAATTTTTGGAACAGGTTGGGTTTTATGTTCATTTTTCCAGCCAGATGGTCACGGGACCATCGTTATGAATCTCGACGTGCATATGCGCACCGAACTGTCCCGCCTGAGTTGGAACCCCGTGACTACGAAGCAATTCGATAAAACGCTCCACCAGCGGAGCAGCGACATCAGGTAGCGCAGCATCAATAAAAGACGGACGGCGGCCTTTGCGTGTATCGGCGTACAAAGTGAACTGTGAAACGACAATGACCTCGCCTTTCACATCCAACACTGAGAGATTGGTCTTTCCTTGATCATCTTCGAAGATACGCAGATTCGCTGTCTTTTCGGCAAGGAAGGCGGCCTGCTCCTCCCCATCACCGTGACCGACGCCCAATAAAATCAGCAGACCCTTTCCGATTTTGGAGATGGTCTGCTGTTCAACGGTGACGCTGGCTTGTGAAACTCGTTGGATTAATAAGCGCATGGGGAAAGTGAAAAAATGTAAACACGGAAACAAGTAAACATGTCTACCTGTTTTCGTGTTTACCTATGTACGTTCTTTTACGGCAACTGCATCGCCTCGCGGACTTCAACCATCGTCTGTTGGGCGATGGCGCGGGCGCGCTTGGCGCCGTCGTTCAAAATATCCTGAATGTTATTCGGGTTTGAAGCAAGTTCAGCGCGTTTGGCACGGAACGGCTCAAGATGTTTGTTCAGGTTGTTGGCAAAGCGTAGTTTGCAATCCACACAACCGATGCCGGCCTTGCGGCATTCGGTGTTGACCATGTCCACTTCTTCTTGAGGGGAGAAAAGTTTGTGCATGGTGAACACATTGCAAATATCCGGGTTGCCCGGGTCGGTGCGACGCAGACGCGCCGGGTCGGTGACCATTTCCTTCACGCGTTTGACCGTCTCTTCAGGGGTGGAGGCAAGCTCGATGTGATTGTTCAAGCTCTTGCCCATCTTGTCCTTGCCATCGAGGCCGACCACTTTCAACACTTCGGTATGCTTCACCTGCGGCTCAATCAAGACTTTGGTCTTATAGCGATAATTGAACGAACGCACGATCTCACGCGCAAATTCGATGTGCGGCGCCTGGTCAATGCCCACTGGCACAACATCCGTCTTGTACAGCACGATGTCGGCGGTCATCAACACGGGGTACCCCACCAGACCATAGTTAATGTTTTCAGGCTGCTGGCGGACCTTCTCTTTGAAGGTCGGCAGGTCGGTCAACTTGCCAAACTGCGTCACCATCGAAAGATAGGTGTGCAACTCCATCACCTCAGGCACATGCGACTGCACAAACAGGATCGATTCTTCGGGGCGAATGCCCGCGGCCAGCCAATCCAGCGCCATCTCGAAGGTGTTCTGCTTCAATTCCTGCGTGGTCTCAACCGTGGTCAACGCGTGGACATCCACAATGCAGTACACACATTCATAATCGTTCTGCATCGCAACATAGTTCTTGATCGCGCCCAAATAATTTCCAAGATGTTGACGACCCGTTGGGCGTGCGCCCGAAAAAACCCTGCCTTTTTTTGCCATTCTTTATCCTTCAACCATTTTATGAATGAGATTGACGATCTCGCCCGCTTCCGCATGACGCTTCGCCTGTAATTTTGAATAGACCAACTGCCCGTTCACGCTGACCTCGAACCTGCCCTCGTCCGAGGGAAATAACGCCACCGATTCAATGACATGTTCAAAGTTCTTCAACAAATCGTCCGCCAGGCTCACGGCCCGGCTGGTGTAATGTCAAACTGCACAATAAACGATCTCGATTTTTAACACAACGCCCTCCGCAAAAGTCCTCGATTACCGAAGTCTGGTGATTAATTGTTAGAAAATTATAACATGAGGCATTCAAGGCTTGCCCCGACCTGTCAACCGCGCTATAATCCGCAACGTTGTTCCGAAAGAAGCAAGGAGAAAATAAATGCCAGTTTATACCTATCGATGTGAAGCTTGTGGTGTGCAGTTCGAACGTCATCAATCCTTCACGGACACCCCTCTGAAGACCTGTCCGGAATGCCGCAAGAAGGCGCTCAAGAAGGTGATCACACCCACCAAGATCATTTTTAAAGGTTCAGGATTCTACGCCACCGATCACAAATCGCCTTCGGGAGAATCTTCGGGTACTTCGAGCACAAAGAAGACCAGCAAGAAGGAAAAGGACAGCGCGCCCAAGGAAAGCGCCCCCGCTGAGAGCAAATCACCTTCGGGCGGCGACTCAGAATAACCCAGCCGTTTTGGCAAGCGTAGCGCAAATCGCGCTGCGCTTTTTGTTATAAAAAGGAGAAAACAATATGTCAATGGAAGATATTCTTAAAACACTTGTCAATTCACGCCAGCAGGGAAATTCCGCACAGGATGCTGATCCGATGGCCAGCCTGGTCGGCAGTTTGCTTGGCGGCGGACAATCGCAAGGCGGCGTGAACCTATCCGACGGCGTGGATGCAGGCGATGTAGCAGGGCTGGTCGGCAGTTTTCTGGGCGCACAACAAGCCCAAAGCGCACCTAGCCAGCCGCAGGCCCAGGGCTTGGGCGGGATGATGGGTGTCCTTGAATCGATCATGGGCGGCGGACAGCAAGCCAACGACCCGATTATGAAGATGCTTCAACCGTTCATTGAGCCGCTTGCAAAGAAGGTCAATATCTCACCTGCAATCGCGACGATCATCGTCTCTTTCGTGGCGCACAAACTACTTGCCCACCACCCCACCTCAGGTCGTGACTCGAATACGTTTGATCTCGATGAAATGCTGGGGCAATTGGGCGCAGGCAAAGTAGACTCAAGTCTGCTGCATAATAGCGGCATGGTTAAGGAAATTTCGAATCGCACAGGCCTCGATGAAGCTACCGCCGAGAGAAGCCTCGACGCAGCATTCACACTGGTTGGGAATCGAGTGGGCCTGGCAATGCCTCGCCCAAACCAAAGATGCCGACAGGCCAACAGCCAAAACCCAGCGGCGGAAAAGTTGGGATGAACAGCAGAGCGAAATCAATAAAGAAATAGAAACAAAAAGAGCGAGACCAAAATCTCGCTCTTTTTGTTTACGGGGCGAGTGCGACGTACCCTTGAGATCGCCAAAGTTAGGCAATTGCCCGGGATTTTCGAGCCCGCTTCAAGGTCCAGTAAGAGGCGAGTAATAGGGGGATGACTGCAAAAACGGCGCTGATAAATGCCATCGTGTTGTATCCAAGCGCGGCGAAGATGAATCCACTGCTGAGACTTCCAACCGCAGAAGCGAGACCGACAAGCAAATCGTTGAAGCCTTGTGTGCGCGCACGTTCATCGGGAGAGAGTTGATCGGCAAGCAGAGTGGAGCCGCCGACGAAACAGAAATTCCAGCCGAGGCCGAGCAAAAACAAGGCGACGCCAAGCGGTAACACATCGGGTGAGATGGTGGCGGCGATACAGGCAATGACGAGGGTGAGAGAGCCTGTGATGATGACAGGCCCACGCCCCCACTGATCGGCGAGGCGGCCTGAAATGATCGAGAAGGCGTACATGCCAAAGGTATGCGACGAAATCACGAGCGATATATCTGTGAGGTCGTGTTGATGTCCGCGCATGTGCAGGGAGGTGATGACCATGACCAGCACCATCACCATTTGTCCGAGCACCATGCTGGTGAGTGCGACCAGGGCTGCGGGTTGGCTGAAGATCTGTACCATGCTGCGTACCACCCGCGAGCGGACGATGGTATCGGGATATTTCTCGGCGACTTGTTTGCCGATTTCGCGCGGGTCGGGGCGCAGACCGATGAAAACGACGATGGCTGCGATCACGAACAAGACAAGGCTGACCAAATATGCGCCTGCCAGTTCATCAATGCCCCATGAGCCGATCAAGTTCCCCGCCGGTCCAGCGACAAACGGCCCGATCACCGAGCCGACAGTTCCACCGATGACGACGTTCGAGATGGCGCGTCCACGATGCTCAGGAGGATTCACTTCCGCTGCGGCAAAACGGCCAAGTTGAACAGCGGCATTGGCGATGCCCATCAACACCATGCCGCCGAGAAAAATCGCAAATGAATGAATCGCGATGGCGTAAAAAGCAATACCCGAGCCAACTGCGCCAATTCCCAGGCCGATGGTCAACCCATCGCGGCGGCCGATCAGGTCGAAGACATAGCCCCACATAAAAGCGGCAAATGCGCCCGCCAAAAGATAAACCGCTGACGGAACGCCTGCCCAGTCGGAATGTCCGCTGAGTTCCTTGCCGACGATGGAATTCAGGGTGGCGGCGGCGATAAACCCCGCCGAAGCGAGGGATTGCTGGGCAAAGAGGATACCTGTTATTTTTCGTGCAATGGATTCGAGGTTGGTCATTTATTTTCCTTTGTTATTTTTATTCACAGATCAACGCAGATAAAATGAATATACAGAATTTTACTCGTATGCCAGCGTGTCGCGAATGGTTAGCTTTGCGGCGGTTTGGGCGGGAATCAGGCTGGCAACGATGGAAATGAGGATGATCAATCCAAGCCAGATTAACACGGCAGGGATCGAAAAGATGTAGTCGAGCGGCGTGGCCAGCAGTGAAACACCCAGCGCATCGCCAAGAAAGACCGCCAGCGGAATCGACAGGGGAATTGCGATGATCCAACTCATCAATGCAATGGTCAGGCCTTCGACAAGCACCAGCCTGCGGATCACTCCGTTTTGAGCGCCCAGTGAACGCAGAATGCCGATTTCACGGGTGCGCTCCATGACATTCAAGCTCATGGTGATGGCAAGACCAAGCCCGCCAACGATGGCAATCAGAATCACCATCGCCATTAGCAATACGGTGAGGGTGTCCATTTGCGCGGCGGTGGATTCTTTCAACTCGGTGGTGGTATGAGAGGCTTGGACCTCATACCCCGCATCATCCAAAACGGCGAGGACTTCAGCCTGCAGGCGGTTTTGTGAAACTGGGTCACCCGCGCCACCTTGAATCACGAGGCGGTTTGCGAGCCCATCTGTGCCCGTTTGTGTGACAAGGTCATCGTAGTGGACATAGGCGGCAGCCCCAAATCCTCGCGTGCCGATGCCAACCACGGTCCAATCATGTTCTTCGGCGCCGATCCTGAGTCGGATGGTGGAACCAGGTTTCAGCGGAGTGAGACCGAGGGTGTCCGAGTTAATGAAGATGGCGAATTCATCCGTCGGGAGCAGGAAACGTCCAAACACCGCTTTGGGTTGGGTCATTTGCGAATCATCAGGAATGCTGATCAGGGCAATGCTGCCGCTGAAGGTGTCGTCTTCAAAAGCGATGCGGCCCGTGTCGAGATTCCAGGATTCAACTCGTGTCACGCCTTCGATGCGGCTGGCTTTTCTTTCGAAGGTGTTGCTGGGGTACGGCTGCGAAAAATCCACATCCACATCGTAAATGGCGTCGTTTTGAATATCGAAAACCATCATACGCAGTGACTGGCGGATGCCAACCACGGCAATGAACATCGCACCCGCAAGGACCAAAGTGGCGAAGTTCAAGGTCAGCCTGCCGGGGCGGCGGAAAGTGTTGCGGATGGAAAGGTTGAATAATTGGGAGAGGTTTTTGAAAACGGAAAGCAATTTCCCCACCCAACTCATGCGTGAGGAATCGTTGGCGCTGTAATCGGTAATGGCTTCCCGAATGGTGACACGTGTGCCATTTAAGATCGGGATGAGGGCGGCCAAAAAGGGAATCAACAATGCGCTGATGAGTTGCAATCCCGCCGTACGAAGCGGAATGAAGAACCTGCTCACGATCATGTTCATGCCATCGGCAACCCCACCGGCCATGAAATACCCACCCAATGCGCTGAGGGGTATCGCAATTACCAGCGCTGCGGCCGTATAAAACGACCTGTTGAAAATACAACGCCATGGTCTGGAAACTGCGCGCGCCCAAAGATTTGAGGATACCGATCTGTTTGACCTGCTGATTCATCACCGCGAACATGACCGTGGTGACAAGGAAAGCGCTCAATAACAGGGTGAGATTCCCAAGCGAGCCCAGGATGAACAAAACCGAATCAACATTGTCACCCAGTAGCTGCTTGCCAGGTTCAGGCACGGGTGCGCCGTAAACAGGGATTCCCTTCTTCTCGATATATTTGACAAGCGTTGTCAGCACGGCCTCGATGGAAGAGCGGTCTGAAACATCCTTCAGCCTAACGTACATGCGGTTGTAATCGTCGGGGAAATCCAAAGCCTCCGCTGTTTGTGGGGTGATGTATCCGTACGCGACCAACCCTGCGCTGGTTGGCACCACAGACAGGTCATTTGCAAAGCCTGCGACCTGCAGAGTGTAAATTGTTCCATCGAGTGTCTTCACACGGACGGAATTGCCCACGTTGGTGATTGCCCGCAGGGAGCGTTCAAGCAAGACCGAATTTTCAGGCGGCGGGAAACTGGCTCCCGATTCAACCGTGACCTTGTTTATGTTCCATGCTTCGAAATCGGGAATCGTGTGAAGCTCGAAGGTCACCCATTTATCGGGTGCGGTCTCCAGCAAGGCCTGGCTGACCGTACGGGCCTCCACCGATTCCACATACTCCAGCGTGCGGACGTTTTCCACCAACCCATCTTGAAACGGCGAGAGGCTCAACACAGAGTGGGCGGGGCGGCTGGCAGAAAATGAAACCCGCAGGTTTTCGTGCAATACCTCGCCGCCGATTTGCATCAGCCCAAAGGCCATCACACCAACCGCCACCGATGCGATGATGAGTAAACTCCGAGATTTGTTCACCGTCAGGTCACGGAAGACCTTCGCGCGTTGGACACTCATTGCTGTCCCTGCAAGGTTGAGCGTTTGATGCGCATGGTGGTATGGTCGCGCAGGGGAATCGCGCGCTCGGCAGTGATTCGGGACAATTCCTCGCGCAGCAGGCGCGATTCGCCAACCAAATGGTCGAAGGCCTTTTTATCCAGCGCAACGACTTTCACATCGCCCGCACTCGAAACCTTGACCGTGGCCGTGCGGACGCCATCTCCCAACAAGGCCATTTCACCGAAATAATTCCCCGCCCCCAATTGATTGACCGCCACTTGACCGCCACCGCGTCCACCAATCAGCACATCCACTTTACCATCCAGAATAATGTAGAACTTATCCCCCACCTCCCCTTCCTGGATGATGGCAGTGTCACGCGCATACACCTGTGGTTTGACATGCTTCACGACCTCCACAAGCTGATCTTGTGTCAGTGTGGAAAGCGCGCGCACCAGGTATTCATTCACCACTTCGCCGTCTGAAACGAGGATGGTACGGCTGGCACGGCGTGCCAGGTCGCTGTCATGCGTCACCATCAAAATGGTTTTCCCTGAAGCGACCAGGTCTTCAAAAAGCAGGAAGATCTTTTCAGCGGTTTTCGAATCGAGATTCCCTGTCGGCTCATCTGCCACAATGAGCGGCGGATCATTTGCCAGTGCGCGAGCGATCGCCACGCGTTGCTGCTGGCCGCCTGAAACGGCAGCGGGAAGTTTATTCGCCTGCGAGGCCATTTCCACTTTTTCGAGCAGATGCATGGCGCGGGCGCGACGCTCTGCCTTGGAATATAAACGGTTCAACTCCATCGGGAGGATGACGTTTTCGAGAATAGTCAGCGTGGGAAGAAGTTGAAAGAACTGGAAGACGATTCCGAGGGTACGTCCGCGCCAGGCGGCCATTTGGGCCTCGCTGAATTTATGGATGGGCGCGCCGTCGATCAGAATGCTCCCCGAAGTGGGACGGTCAATGCCTGTCAGCATATTGATAAAAGTGGATTTTCCGCTACCCGATTTGCCGATGATGGCCACAAATTCCCCTCTTTGCACATCCACATCCAGGCTTTTGATGGCGGTGAAATCACCGGCGGGCGTTCGATAAGTTTTGACCAGGTCGCGTATTTCGATCAGCGGAGTTTGCATAGTCAAGAATCCTCTAAAATGAATGAGGCCGAGTATAAAACAAAAAGCGGTCTTGAGAATGAACTCAAGACCGCTTTGCTTACTTTATCAATTGTTACTTCTTGCCGGCTTTTTCCTCACGTCCCATCACATCCATGACGGCAACCGCAGCCATTTGGACAATGGCGTTCACATCATCGCCCGTTTGCAAGACGTGCACTGGCGCACCCATGCCGAGCAGGATCGGGCCAATGGCCTTGGCGTTACCGAGGCGTGAAAGCAACTTGTAGGCAATGTTCGCGGATTCGAGCGATGGGAAGACCAACACGTTCGCGTCTTTCACGGCGCTGAACGGATAGCGTTCTTCGCTGATCTCGGGCATGACCGCGGTATCGGCCTGCATTTCGCCATCCACGTGCAGATCGGGGCGGCGGGCTTTGATCAACTGCACAGCCTTGCGGACCTTGTCTGAAAGCGGATGCGGAGTGGAACCAAAATTCGAGAAGGAGAGGAAGGCTACATGCGGATCGATCTCAAGTTTCACCGCAAAGTCTGCGGCGAGAGAGGCGATCTCTGCAAGGTCTTCGGCGGTCGGGTCAATATTGACAGTGGCATCTGTGAAAAGGAAGACTTTGTCTTCCACGATCATGATGTACACACCTGCCGCGCGCGCCGCGCCTGGCGCGGTGTGATGGATCTGCAGCGCCGGGCGGATCACTTCGGGATAGTCAAAGGTCAAACCTGAGACGAAGGCATCTGCATCGCCCATCTTTACCATCATCGAGCCGAGGATGTTGGGATCACGCACCTTGTTGTGCGCATCGCTTGCCATCACGCCCTTGCGTTGGCGCAATTCATAGTAGGCCTTGGCATAGGCATCCAATTTATCAAACTTGTTGGGGTCCACAACCACGGGCTGATAATCCAAGCCAAGGGTCTTGAGGTGTTCATCGATAACACCAGCATTCCCGATCAAAACAGGAGTGGCGATCCCTTCCTCTTTGATCTGGTAAGCGGCGCGGATGACCTTCTGCTCTTCACCTTCTGCAAACGCCACGCGCTTCTTGCCGCCCGAAGTGCGGGCCTTGTTCTGGAAGAAGTAGCGGATGCGTTCGCCCTTGCCCTGACGGAAAGCAAGCTGTTCCTTGTATTCATCGATATCGATCGTCTTGCGGGCCATGCCGGTCTTCATCGCCATTTCAGCGACGGCGGGCGCTTCCCACAACAGCACACGCGGATCCAATGGTTTGGGGATGATGTATTCACGTCCAAACTTGATGCTCTCGCCGCCATAAGCGCGGATGACCGAATCGGGCACATCCTCTTTGGCAAGGGCAGCCAAGGCCTTGGAAGCCGCGAACTTCATCTCTTCGTTAATTTGCTTCGCACGCACATCCAACGCACCGCGGAAGATGAACGGGAAACCCAACACATTATTGACCTGATTGACATAATCCGAGCGGCCAGTCGCGATGATGACATCTTTGCGCGCTTCTCTCGCCAACTCGGGCTTGATCTCCGGGTCAGGATTCGCCATCGCAAAAATGATCGGGTCCTTCGCCATGATCTTAACCATTTCGGGAGTCATCACATTTGCAACGGACAAGCCGTAGAACACGTCCGCACCGCGCAGGGCATCGGTCAGCGTGCGGGCATCGGTTTCCACAAGGAAGCGTTCCTTGTATTTGTTCATGCCTTCCTTGCGGCCTTTGTACACCACGCCCTTGCTATCGCAGAGCATGATGTTTTCACGCTTCACACCCCAGCTGATCGCCAATTCCGCGCAGGAGATCGCCGAAGCACCCGCACCGGAGATGACGAGTCGAATCTCATCGTGACGCTTGCCGACAATCTCCAACGCATTCGCCAAACCAGCCGACGAAATGATCGCCGTGCCGTGCTGGTCATCGTGGAAGACGGGGATGTTCAGCATCTTCTTCAGTTCTTCTTCGATGTAAAAACACTCGGGGGCTTTAATGTCCTCGAGATTGATCCCGCCAAAGGTCGGCGAGATCGCTGCCACTACTTTGATGATTTCGTCTGGGTCGTGGGAATTCAATTCGATATCGAAAACGTCGATATCCGCGAATTTCTTAAATAAAACGCCCTTGCCTTCCATTACAGGCTTGCTCGCCAATGCGCCGCGGTCACCCAGACCGAGAATGGCCGTACCATTGGAAATTACAGCGACCAAATTGCCTTTGGAAGTGTACTCATAGGCGTCGTCGGGATTCTTTTCAATCTCTAAAACTGGCTCGGCGACGCCGGGGGAATATGCCAAACTCAGGTCTCGCTGTGTATCCATCGGCTTGGTTGGAACGATCGCCACCTTGCCAGGCTTGCCCTTTAAACGGTGATATTCAAGTGCATCTTCGCGCGTGATTTTTGCCATAGTGCCTCCAGTGAAATTTTGAAAGTCGAAGAGTTTCAAATACGACAGTTACCATAAATTATCGCATATCTTGCCTAAAGAGAATAGTTCCTTTTGTCACAACTTTGGAGGGCCACAAACAAGGCCTATGTATTCTTACCCCAATCAAGCCAAAAGTTATGTTATCCGAGCATGAAATTTGTCACATTTATTGAGCGGAAAAATCCAAAATGGCCTGACAAACCAACCCCACCATTTCTTCGGTCAACTCTGGGTAAATAGGCAACGACAACACCTCACGAGACACCCGCTCGGTCATCGGGAGGCTCCCCGCAGGGTAGCCGAGGTCAGTGTAGGCAGGCTGAAGGTGAATGGGCACAGGATAATGCACCAGAGTGTGAATTCCGCGTTCCTTCAAATACTCCCTGAGCGCGTCACGCCGCGGATGACGGATCACAAATTGATGATAGACATGGCCTGCATTCTGGGCAGGCAAAACCAAATCGGTGCCTGAAAGCAACTCGCGATACAAATCGGCAAGTTGTCTGCGACGCGCATTCCACACATCCAAATGGTGCAGCTTGACGCGCAGGATGCCCGCCTGCAATTCATCGAGGCGGCTGTTGATGCCCCTGATCGAGCTGATGTAATGTTCACTCCAGCCATACTGGCGCAGCAGTCGCACCTTTTCAGCCAGAACAGGATTATTCGTCACCACCGCTCCCCCATCGCCAAACGCGCCGAGGTTTTTGGTCGGGTAAAAACTAAACGCGGCAATATCACCCCACGCGCCAACTTTACGATTGCGATACGAAGCGCCGTGTGCCTGCGAACAATCTTCGATCACAAACAAGTGATTATCACGCGCAAATTGAAAGATGGGCTCCATCTCCACCGGGCAGCCATACAAATGCACAGGAATAATTGCGCGTGTGCGCGCCGTGAGGATTCGATGAAGCAGACTCGGGTCAAGTGTGTAATTCGCGGAATCGATATCCACCAAAAGCGGACGGGCTCCGCCCGCTTCCACCGCGCTGACAGTTGCCACAGCGGTATGAGCCGGGACAGCCACCTCGTCATTTTTCCCGACCTCGCAGGCCATCAACGCCAATTGCAAAGCTTCCGTGCCAGAGGCAACGCCAATTGCATGGGCCACTCCGCAATATTCGGCGAATTCCTTTTCAAAGGCAGAAACTTCCGAGCCCAAAATGAAAGAGCCTTTTTCCAACACACGGGCAAAGACAGCATCCAATTCAGGGCGAATGGACTGGTATTGCTTTTTCAGGTCAATGACGGGAATCTCTTCCATTTCACTCACATATAATGTTCTTTGTACATGCGGTAAAACGCCAGTAGATTTGAAATGCCAGCTTCGAGCTCCACCTGCGGCTGCCAGCCGACATCCTTTTGAATGAGACTGTAATCGCCGTAATAATCGCCGATGTCAATGCTTTTGCGATTCTCAGGAAAAGGCACAAGCGCATACCCGCCGCTGCCATTTACCTGGATCATCAAACGAGCAAGGTCAAGCAGATTGATCGGTGCCCCGCCCAGGTTGTATATTTTTCCGCTCGCGGAAGGATGAGCGGCACATAACAACATGGCATGGATCACATCATCCACGTAGTTGATATCCCTGACCTGCCTTCCATCGCCGAATATCTGAATATCCTTCCCCGCCAAAAGCTGATGAAACCACCAGC
This sequence comes from Candidatus Villigracilis affinis, assembly GCF_016705895.1. Classification (NCBI taxonomy): domain Bacteria; kingdom Bacillati; phylum Chloroflexota; class Anaerolineae; order Anaerolineales; family Candidatus Villigracilaceae; genus Candidatus Villigracilis; species Candidatus Villigracilis affinis. Next base: position 91,517 of record NZ_JADJKT010000025.1, read on the forward strand.
CGATGAATGTCAGCAGGTCATCTTTAATGCGCATGCGCGGACCATACACATTGGTCATTCGCAAAACACAAGTCGTCATGCCATGCACACGGTTGTAAACGATGTGATACATCTCCCCTGCCCGCTTGCTCACGCCATTATTATCGAGCGGGGTCAGCAAATGATTTTCATCCACAGGCAGGTATTTCGGGCGGCCATACACCTGACGTGTCCCTGCAAAAACGATGCTGATTTCAGGATTATTCTGCCTGCAAACTTCCAAAAGCCGTAACTGCCCCACCGAGTTGACATTCAGGTCTTTGAACGGGTTCTGCATGCTTCCCAAGTGACTGGTCTGCCCGGCCAGGTTGAACATAAATTTCTGCCCTTTGACCGCAAGGGCCATCTGGCTTTCGTCATTGATATCTGCCTGAATGAAGCGGATGGTTTTCTCGATGCCATTCAAGTTAAAGAGGTTGGCGCCAGAATCAGGGTCGAGGTTGTCAACGATGGTGACATCCGCACCGAGGGCTGTGAGTTTATGCGCGAGATTACTTCCAATAAAACCTGCTCCCCCGGTGATCAATACTTTTTGACGGAAATACGTTGCGGCAATATCCATGATGATCATTGATTACGCAAATGCTCTTTTTGAATTACGAGCATCCAGTACAAACCCGCCAGTTGCCGCAAGGTACGGACGATCCGCCAGGGGACGAAGAATTGAGAGACGCCGTATTTGCGCGAATAGTGATTGACAGGAACTTCCGCAAAGACATAACCAGCATCCTCGATCTTTTTGACCAGTTCAAGGCAGATCGCGCCGCTGACGCTTTTCAATTCGATTTCTTCGAGAATATGGCGGGGGATCAACCGAAAATCACAATCCACGTCGCGGATGCGGATACCAAAGAGAAATTTGACGAAGTAGTGATAGGCCCGCCCAATCACGATTCGCATCCATGAATCGTTGCGGGTCAATTTATAGCCGTTGACCACATCCACGCCTTCGCGCAGTGCACGGACCAGATTCACGAGTTCGAGCGGGTTGTACTGCGAATCGCCGTCGGTATAAAAGACCCAGTCTTTGGATGCGGCGGAAAACCCCGTCCGCAGCGCCGCGCCGTAGCCCTGATTGGATGGATGTGTGATGACCCGCAATTCGGGGTATCTGACAGAAATTTCATTCAGCATGGTGGCTGTGTAATCAGAACTGCCATCATTGACGACGATGATCTCATAATCATCAGTGACCTGATTCAATGCGATCCATGCGGCGGCGACCATGCTGGCGATTGTCCCGCCATCGTTATAGGCTGGGAATACCGCACTGATACTGGGGAGTTGTCGGCTTTCTTTTTCACGCTTCATCAGGTTTGTCATTTCCTACCGATTGCAATCACGCTCAAACCATACGGCAGGCCAACACGCGAAACAAGGGGCGCTTCAGCGGAAAGAATGAATTTCAAAACGCTGTTGAAAGCGCCCGCGTTCATGGCAAGGTCAGATTGATCATCACTGGGTGGGAAAACTCTTTCGCTCAGCCTTTTTGCCACGGCCAGGGGAAAGAGAAATGTATTGGCGTAGGAAAGGTGTTCAACCATGAATCCGCTTTGTTCGAGCAAACGGTTGACCAATTTCTTTGTATAGCGGCGGTTTGTGTGCACTTTTTTATCGTGCTGTCCGCGCAGCCAATCATAGGCAGGCAGTCGAAGCAGGATACGGCCATGTGGGGTCAGGATTCGGAAAAATTCCTTCAAGGCGGTCAATTCATCGGAGACGGCCCGCTCGTAAAGAACGTCGAAGCTGGTGACCATGTCAAAGGAAGCAGGAGCAAATGGCAGGTCCAGCACAGAGGCGCGGGCGAGGCGGGGAGCATTTCGTTTGCAGCAGAATCTCAGGGCTTCGGCATACAGGTCAATGCCGGTGACCATCCCGTATTCTGCAAGATAGGTTGTCATGGCGGCGCCTGTGCCACAGCCGGCGTCCAAAATTCTTGGGGAGTGCGCGGGCATCCAGCGTTCAAGCAAAGCCCGTGTGATGGTTTCCATGCCGCGATACCACCAGTGACGGTCTTCAACGTGATACATGAGCTCGTATTCGCGCGGATCCAAATCTCCTCTTTAAGGAACTTGATAGGCCAGCAAAATAGTGTTTGAACAATCGTAGCGGTAATGAAGGTCACCGCCAGGATGCAAACGCGCCCAAGCCTCCAACTCAGGAATGCGTTCCGGGTTGGCGATAATGGTTTCACCGGAAATGGGTTCCAACATATCGATCGGGTCGGGAAAATTCGTAATCGCTCTTCTCTCGCTTAAATAATCCGTTGACGCATGACTGCCATAAAAATAAATACTATCACTCAGCAGATAAATAGGGAGTTCATTGTCAACGACTCTTGCGTAGCTGCCGAGGTAGGATGCAAAACGCCCGACAAGGTTTCCACCGAAGCGGCATTTGCCTGCGAAGTCCCCGTAATATGTCCACATATTAAAGATGAGCAAACTGACGAGAACAGCCGAGCTGGAAAGTATGTAGGCATTGCGTGAGGTCTTCCAACCAAAGCCTAATAATTCAAGCACCTGATCGAGTCCCAATGCAGCCATGACCAGCGCAGAAGGGAGTGCCATCAACATACGATAGGAATCCGCGCTTGGCGGGATCGCAAAGATACCCACCGAGAAGGTCGCACCCCAAAAGTAACCGTTCAGGAGCAAATAGGCAGGGTTTCGAATTCGCCACAAGGCAACGAGCAACCCAGCCAGGAACATGGTGCTGGAGATCATACTCATCATCGGTGACGATGAGCCATAAAAATCAAGCGCCGGATAATAGGTCAATGAAAGGAAGGCATGGACAAATCTGCCGAATAAAATCTCTATTACGCTTTGGCCTGTTGACTGCATGGTCAATTCAAGCCATCCGGATTGGAAGGTGCCGTTCTGCGCCATTCGATTTAAAAACTCGTTGGTGTTCCTATAAATATAGAATGCAGAAGGCAGGATAACAATTAGAAAGCCACCCCAAAAGACCATGGCCTGGGAAAGGCGCGCCTTGAACCATGGACGGTAAAATAGGAAGGCAAGCAGCATAAAAACGAATACAAGCGCAATGATCACCTGGGCGGTCAGATAAATGGAAAAGTGGATCGCCACCAGCACCCCGCCCAATGCTGTCCTCCAAGATTCGCGTTTTTCAAGCCCGCTTATAAGCAGGTAAAGCTCAAGTGGAGCCAGCCATGTCCCGTGAATATACGCAACCGACACGATGCGGCTGAAATGAATATGGGAATGAGAAAAAGCAATGATTAGAGCGGTGATCAAGGCGATCCTTTTTCCACCGATCCAGCGAGTTAATAGATAAAGCGACGGGATAGCCAACGTGCCCCCAATAGCGGGCAGTAGCCGCAAGGCAAAGGAACTGACCCCAAAAAAACCGATGGAAGTGTTGATCAACTGCAAATACATCGCGCCAAAGTTCTCCCACAACGAGAACGGATTGGCAAGCAGACCACTCGTGGTGGTTTGGGCGGCGAGACCGATCAAACCTTCATCGCCATCCAAAATGCGCGGAATTCCCCCCAGCCGATAGAAACGAAACGCGGCGGCAAGCAAGGTAATTGCCACAACAGCCAAAATCTCATTGCGATTCTTTTTCAACCAATCGAGAAACGCATTCAAGTTGATCGACACATTGAAGAAAGTATACACATATGCCCATGCACTAAAAAGCCATATAGTGACAACGGGGATGTAATTGATGCGCGCGAACAGCATCAGGTTGGCTGTCGCCACCGTGACCAGCACAGACATCAGAAAGGCGGCCAGCACCCAAAACATCCGCTCCTGAAAAATGAACCATGCAGACATCTTCTGGAGGAATAACGTTGGACGAATGAGCTGGCTCAAAGCCAGAATAAGAACACCAAAAACCGCCAGCCACGTATAAGGAGGAAACACAATGACATTATCAACAGGCTGTGAAAAGATCAAGAACTGGCTGATTAAAATGAACAATATCCCTAGAAAAGCGATAAAGCGCCGAATATTCCTAATATCTCCCCCGGTCTCATGCTCTTGTTCAATCATCAATACCTCCATGTAATAAACCCGTCTTTCCTCGCTGGTCAAAGGAAGGAACGCGATTTTTCGTCTATGCAAACAGGAATTTTATTATACTCAAAAAAGCCTATAAGGCCCGTCAGGCCGTCACATTTTTGAAATGGTTTCCAAATGTTAACAAATCTTAAAATTCATGTATAATTAAGGAAATCCGTAAGGGTTCGATATTGAGAAATCTCCGCCGTTCGCGGCCTTGCTTGAAATTTGACTGGAAATTTGGCGCTCGATCCCTCCCCGCCGAAAGCGTTCGGGAGTTACTTTGTGAAGTCTTTCTTGTTAGAAAATTACTGAAACACAAGACGGATTTCACCCATTACAACCCATGCCAAACGTGACTTAATTCCTCACGTACCTGACCACCCACATCCATCCGCATCAAGGCGGACTTGGAGTTTGCTCAGTCAACCCAGACATTTTCCACAGCCAAGGTCGACCTGTAAGGGTCGGGAACCCTGGCTGTGTGTTTTTAACAAATGAAAAAGATAACTGCCATTTCGGTCCAAAAGAAGACCCCCAACCGGGTAAACATCTACCTCGATGGAGAGTTCGCCTTTGGAGTGGCACGCATCACCGCAGCATGGTTGAAAACCGGTGACGAACTCAGCGATGAAAGAATCGCCAAACTACTGGCCGATGATGCCCGTGAACGGGCCTATCAACAAGCCATGCTCTTCCTGAGTTATCGTGCCCGCTCGGAAAAGGAAATTCGACAGAACCTGAACAAGCATGAATTTCCTGAAGATGCCATCGAAATAACGATCGAACGTCTTCGTGATGCGCGTCTGGTCAATGACAATGAATTTGCACAGGTGTGGGTGGAAAACCGCAGTACGTTCCGCCCGCGCAGTCGACGAGCATTGGCAATGGAACTCCGCCAAAAAGGTCTCGACGACGAAACCGTACGCTCCGCGGTATCCGGAGTCAACGAGGAAATACTGGCCTACGAAGCCGCCCAAAAAAGGCTGGGCAGACTCAAAGGTCTGGAATGGAACGATTTTAGAAAAAAACTATCTGAGTTCCTCGCACGGCGAGGCTTCCCATACTCCGTTATTGCGCCCATTGTCACCCGGGCATGGAGTGAAACCCGCCCAGATGGGGAACAAAAAAACTTTGACAATGAAAACGAGGATATAACATGAGCCCGCTCGTCCTAATAGTTGATTTGATTGTGCTCATCGTGGGTGTTACTGCCGGATATTTTTTCCACCGATATCAGGCCGAACAAGCCGCGAAGGCACGCCAGGAAAAAGCAGACGATATTTTGAAGGCGGCGAATTCACAAGCCCGCCTGATCGAAAGCGGCGCACGTGAAAATGCCGCCAAAATCACCAAGGCCGCCGAATCCGAGGTCAAGGAACGCCGCATCGAACTGAGCAAGGAAACTGAGCGCCTCGATAAGCGCCGCGGCGAACTTGACAGCCGCTTCGACAAAATGGAACAGCGCGAACAAACGTTGAACAAACGTCAATCGCAGGTCGACAAGCGCGCAAACGAGATCGACAAGCTATACGAAGACCAGATGAAAAAGCTTGAATTCGTGGCGCAAATGACCCAGGATGAAGCCCGCAAGGAATTGTTCGCTTCGGTCGAAAAGGAAGCACGCGGCGATATGGCACGCATCATCCGCCAGATCGAAGCCGAAGCGCGCGAAGAAGGTGAAAAACGCGCCCGCAAACTTATCGCAGATGCGATCCAGCGTGTGGCGTCTGAGCATGTAGCCGAGGTAACCCGCGCCGTAGTCACCCTCCCCAGCGAGGAAATGAAGGGCCGCATCGTCGGCCGCAATGGCCGCAATATCAAAGCCTTTGAGCAGGCCGCCGGTGTAGATGTGATCGTCGACGATACCCCAGACTCGGTCACGATCTCCTGCTTCGACTCCGTCCGCCGTGAAATTGGTCGCCGCGCCCTTTCGAAGCTCATCCTTGATGGACGCATTCATCCCGCCCACATCGAAAAGATCGTGGAAGATGAAACCAAAGCCGTTGAAAAGATCATCAATGAGGCGGGCGAACAGGCGGCCTACGAAGCCAACGTCACCGGCCTGCACAATGAAGTTTTGCGCATGATGGGGCGGTTGAAATTCCGCACATCATACGGACAGAACCAGCTTGCTCATGCAGTGGAAGTTTCCAAGCTCGCGGGCATCCTTGCCGCTGAACTTGGCGCAAACATCGAATTGGCCAAACAGGGCGGCTTCTTGCACGACATCGGCAAAGCCATGGACCATAATCAGGACGGAACACATGCCGGCCTGGGCGCGGAATTCTGCAAACGGTATGGGGTCAACCCCATCGTTGTGAATGCCATCGCTTCTCACCACCATGAAGTGGATCAGGATACCGTGGAAGCAGTCATCGCTGAGTCTGCAGATGCCATCTCTGGCGCCCGCCCCGGTGCCCGCCGTGAAGATCTGGAAGCGTACATCAAGCGCATCCGCACGCTCGAGGAAATGTCCATGTCTTTCGAAGGTGTGCAACAGGCCTTTGCCATTCAGGCAGGACGCGAAGTCCGTATTCTTGTCAAACCAGATACGATCGACGACCTATCTTCCGCAAGACTGGCACGCGATATCGCCAAGAAGATCGAAGAGACCATGCAGTACCCAGGTCAAATCCGAGTAACAGTCATACGCGAGACACGGGCAACCGAATACGCCAAATAAAATCAGATCGAAGCCTAAAGAAACGCCCTTTCTTTAGGCTTTTTCTTTTTTACAGTAGTCTGTACCATTTACAAGGAATCCACAATGTGGAGCTCCAAATTGGCGCATTATAATAAGCCGAAATCGTATGCCTTCCACTCAAAAGACAATAATGAGCCGATATTTGGAATCACCCCAAGCGAAATGGCAACTCCTCGGTTTAGCCGTCATTTTTTATCTGACAGGCTCTATTTTGTTGTTCGACTATTTTGATACGACCATCACCTCTTTGGGCGGGATACCGGTTTTAGTCGCCGCCTACTTCTTTGGAGTGCCGGGCGGCCTGCTTGCCAGCTTCATCGTTATTATTTCAAACACACTGCTGATCACAATGATTAAGGAGATTCCATGGAACCTTCTTAATAAGAATGATTTTGTGCTGTCCTCCTTCATTCTGCTGACGATTGGAGGAAGTGTCGGCATTATGAGAAAGCGCTATGAAGAGCATCAACATACTGTAGCGCAGCTACGTTCACGCGAACGATTTCTTGAACTATTGAACGATATGGCCCACGCCATCACCACTGCGCAAAGTTTCGAGGAAATGGCAAATATCCTCACCAACGACATCACCACCCTGCTTAATGCAGACAGTTGTTACATCACCCGCTGGGATCCGATCAAGGAACAGGTGTTTCCAGTAGCGAACAATAACAAAACCGATTGGACATTCCAAAAACTTAAGTATCCCAAAGGGGAAATCAACCTGACGATCATGGCATTGCAGGAAAACCGCATCCTTGTGGTGGAGGATCCTACAAACTCACCATATGTAAGCCCAACCCTGATCCACAACTTCCCTGAAAAATCCTTCATCAGCATCCCGTTGATCTACGGTGAACATAAGCTCGGGGCAGCCATTGTCGGATTTTCCGAACGCCATCAATTTACACAGGAAGAACTAGACCGTGCCGGACAAGCGGGTAACCAGATCGCATTGGCTGTTTGGAATTTACAGCAGGAAACCGAGCTTCAACGCGGCTTGCGGGAAATGCAGTCTCTGGCAGATATCTCCCTTGCGTTGAGCGAAACCGAACGCATCGGCTTGAGCAACGTTCTGCATTTGATCGTGAGATCTGCCAAAGAACTGATCGTCAATTCTGAACAGGCAGTCATTCACCTGCTCAATGAAAAAGATCAAACGCTTGTCTCAGAAGCAGTTATCGGATACAAGGAACAGGAAGGTGGAAAGAGAAGCATTCGCATCGGCGAAGGTGTGGCCGGGCAGGTCATTCTTAGCGGCGAAACGATCAACATCGCGGATGTCCGTACCGACCCACGCTTCATAAGGCTTGGCGTGGACCCCGCCTATCGATCCCTGTTGGTAACCCCGGTCCGCAGCGGCGAGCAAAAGCTCGGGACGATCAGTATTCAAAGCAGCCAACCGTATGCCTTTACCCCCAACGACCTGAAATTGCTCAGCCAGCTTGGTACACAGGCCGCAATTGCCATTGAGAACGCGAACCTGCTGGAAAACACAAAACAAGCGCTCAAGGAAGCCAACGCACTGTACCGCATCAACAAGGGATTGGTGGCCTCACTCGATCCGCATGACCTTTTACAGGATACCGTGGAACTCCTGCAAAAGAATTTTGGTTATCACTATGTTCAGATTTATGTGGCCGACCCTGATAGCGGAAACTTCGTCATGCGGGCAGGCAGCGGCAAGGTCGGTGCGCAGCTTAAGTCACGTGAACATCAGCTCGCACCCGGGGAAGGCATCGTCGGCTACACTGCAGAAACAGGCGCGGCATTCTTCACCAACAATGTGGATGATGTCGTATCCTTTATTCGCAATCCGTTATTACCGGATACAAAATCCGAGCTTGCTGTTCCGGTAAAGATCGGTCAGGTGACCCTCGGGCTGCTGGATATTCACCAGGTCCCACCCAAATACCTTTCGCAGCGCGATCTGCAATTGGTCAGCGCTGTAGCCGATCAACTGGCTGTAGCCCTGCAAAAAGCGGACCTTTACGAAACGCTACAGACATCGCTGCAACAGGAAAAAGCCGTTCGCAATCAACTCATGCAAAATGAACGCCTCACCGTGATGGGACGCCTGCTCGCCACTGTTTCGCATGAATTAAACAACCCGCTGCAAGCCATTCAAAACGCCCTGTTCCTGCTAAAAGAAGAGACCAACATATCACCGCAAGGAAAGCAAGATCTCGACATTGTGCTCGCCGAATCAGAACGTATGGCAAACATGATCGGTCGTCTTCGAGATACCTACCGCCCCACCCACGCCGAGGATTTTCAACCCACTCAACTTAACAACATCGTGGAAGATGTGTATGCGCTCGTCTCCACGCATTTTCGTCACAACCAGATCGAATTCGAATTTCAACCCGATCCCGAAATCCCGTTCATTTCCGCCCTTGCGGATCAGATCCGTCAGGTGGTACTCAATTTATTGATGAATGCAAGCGAAGCCATGACAAATGGCGGCAGGATTCACGTCTGCACCGAATATAAAAAAGACACGGGCGAGGTCATGCTCACGGTATCCGATACGGGGCCGGGCATCCCACCCAAAATACTCCCCACCATTTTCGAAGCCTTCGTTACTGATAAGCAAAGCGGTACAGGCCTCGGCCTGACCATCACATACGACATCGTGATGAAACACCGTGGGCGCATCACTGCGGAAAACAATCGTGAAAAAGGCGCAACATTCAAGGTTTGGCTGCCCATCACCAACGGAGAAATTCTATGAGCAACGGGCATATCCTCATCATTGACGACGAAGCCACCCTGCGGCAAAGCCTGGCGCGCATTTTACAGCAGGCAGGTTTTGAAACCACCACCGCCGAAAATGCCGACCAAGGCCTCGCCTTTATCGATACCACAGCATTTGACCTGGTTTTCATGGACCTACGCATGCCCGGCATCGCAGGCTTGGATGCCCTGAAACTCATTCATAATAATTATCCGAATCTGCCGGTCGTCCTCTTCACTGCCCAGCCTGATCTCAATTCGGCGGTTGAGGCCTTGCGCAACGGCGCGACAGATTATCTGCTCAAACCGCTCAAGCCGCAGATCGTCATCGAAAACGCTCAAAAGATCATTGCCAATCGCCAAAAGGAAAAACGCAAAGAGGAGATCATGCAACAGATCGAATCTCTGCAAGCAGAACTAAAAAGCCTGAACAACGGCGATACCGGCCCCCTCCCCACGATCCGTGTTGACGCGCATCGCTTTATCAAACGGGGGGTGCTTGTGCTCGATCTTCACAAACGCTGCCTGAATATCAATGAGCAAACCATCAACCTGCCGCCCACCTCTTTCGATTACCTGCTCGTGCTGGCGAGGCACTCGCCAAGTGTGGTCAGTTATCAAACCCTTGTCGCCGAAGCGCAGGGCTACAAGGCAGACACTCACGAGGCGCAGGAACTCAGCAAATGGCACATTCACCAATTACGACAGATCATTGAGCCCAACGCCCATATCCCGTCATTTTTGATCAATGTCCGCGGGACGGGCTACCGCCTTGTGGCCGATTAACCTTCGGCGCTGACCCTTTTCATTGGAGATGAACCCGCTTCCAGCTAAGCTGGAAGCGGGTTTTTGATTCCCAGACAGAATCTCCCCGAAACATCCACACCAACTTTTCCCAACTTTTTCGTCCAGATGACTAACGGTGAGATTGCAATTCTCCCTGAAAATAGCCAGCGATGACACCTCAAGAAAACACCTCCACTAATACCAATCCTGTCCGCATCCTCGTTGTTGATGACCACCCAAACACCGCAACCACGCTGGCTCGCGCGCTGTCCCAGCTTGGGTCGGGTGTTAACGTCATCTCAGCTTCGAGCGGGCACGACGCCCTCGAAAAAGTAAAAACCAACGGCGTGGATATTTTGTTCACCGATATGATCATGCCTGAAATGACCGGGCTGGAATTGATCGAGAAGATGCAAAATCATCCCGCAGGTCGGCCATCCTATACCTATCTCGTCACTGCATATGATGTTCCGGGGCTGAAAGTCACGGCACACCGCTTGAAGGTCAATGAAGTGATCGTAAAGCCCGTGCGCCCCGAACGCATTTGCCAGATCGCGACAAATGCCATCGAGGAAATGAAACATTCCACGCATCCGATCAAACAATCGGCGGTGGCACGAAAGAAATTCAAGATCCTTGTGGCAGATGACAGACCCGATAACATCACCCTGTTGACGCGTTATCTCGAATACGAAGGCTACGAACATATCGCCGCGCGCGACGGTCTGGAGACTTTGGACAAAGTCCGCGCAGAATTGCCTGACCTGGTTCTGTTGGATGTGAACATGCCTCACAAGGATGGATTCGCGGTCCTTGAAGATATTCGCAGTGATCCTTCTGTGCAGCATATCCCCGTCATCATTCTGACTGCGGCACGCCTCGATCCATCTGATGTGCAATCAGGTTTGAATTTGGGCGCCGATGATTATGTGACCAAGCCATTCGATCGCCATGAACTGATGGCGCGCATCCGCACAAAACTACGCGTAAAAGAGACGGAGGATATCATCCGCCGCCGCAATCGCGAATTGAACCTGCTGCCCGAGATCGGCAAGGAACTCAGTGCCCGTACAGATATCAAAGACCTCGCGAACATCCTGATCAAACGCACCGTGGAAACGCTTGGCGCGATCCAGGGCAACATGATCATTTTTGATGCCAATGGCGGGCCTGGGCAAAACTATCAGGTCCCTCTTTCAACCGAATCTTCAAGCGGGCTGATGACGATCCCAAAAATATCATCAGGCATATTGAGGAAACTCATCAGGGTTTGATCATTGCTGACGCGCATAACAACTCGCTCTGGCAATTGGACAACCATGATTCAAACATCCATTCGGCGGTCATTAGTCCGCTGTTTGGGCGCATGGAATTGCTCGGCTTGCTGGTGCTCACCCATGAACAGGTAAATTATTTCAATACCGATCATTTACTGCTCCTGCAAGCCATTACAAGCCAGGCGGCGATCGCCATCGAGAACGCCCGTCTGTACGCCATCACGATGCAGGAGCAAAAGCGTCTCGCCGCTGTGTTGAAGCATGCCGCCGAGGCAATTTTGGTATTCGATGTACAAGGCAAGCTTTCGCTGCTCAACCCCTGAAGGCGAAAAACTGTTCACCGATTTCAATGCAAACATCAATCAGGTTTTGCCTCACGATCACGGATACGATGCCTTCATCCACATGTTGGATGATGCACGCACTTCGAATGGCGCAAAATCTGGCGATATCACCTGGCCCGACCAGCGCACCTTCAATGCGCTCATCACCCCCATCGAAGATGGCGGTCAGGTGGTCATTTTGCATGATGTCACACGCTTCAAGGATCTTGAGCAGGTGAAGAATGAATTCATCGCCACAGCCTCGCATGACCTGAAAAATCCGATCACAACCATCGCCGGGTTCAGCACACTGCTCGAACAGGCAGGTCCGCTCAACGCGCAGCAAAAAGACTTTGTCAGCCGTATTCAAAGCGCCACTCATAATATGGCCGAACTGGTGCAGAACATGATGTCCCTCGCGCAAATGGATCTGGATGCGACCCAAAAACATGAAGCCATTGAGATGCAATCCCTGCTTGCAGAGATCGCCAACGAGTTTATCCCGCAGGCGAAGATCAAGAATCAAAAACTTTCCTTTTCGCCTCTCGAAAAGTCTGCTGCAATAAGCGGTGACCCCTTGCAGCTTCGCCAGTTAATGCGCAACCTGCTGGGCAATGCCCTCAAATACACTCCCAATGATGGGGCGATCACGTTCAAAGCAGAAGCCAGCGACTCGCAGCTTTTGGTCGAGGTGCAGGATACCGGCTGCGGCATTCCCGCTGCCGACCTGCCTTTCATTTTCAACCGCTTTTATCGTGTACGCGGCGGCAGGAACAATGAAGTTGAAGGCAATGGACTTGGCCTGGCAATCGTGAAATCCATTGTGGAGCATCATGGCGGGCAGGTCAATGTGGAAAGTGAAATAGATAAAGGAACACGTTTTACCTTGTTATTACCGCTTTCAAGACTCGAATCGTAAAGACATAACATATTACAAAACCAAAGGAGCCTTGCAAAATTATGAAAACAAAAACCTCAAAAATCATGAGCATTTCAATCCTGATTGCGATCCTGTCTCTTTCCCTGTTTGGATGCAGCGCGCTAAATCCCCCTGCAGACAAAGTCACTGTGCAGTTGAGCTGGTTTCCCAGTGTGGAATACGCGGGATTCTATGCCGCTCTTGAAAACGGCTATTATGCCGAAGAAAATATTGAAGTCACTCTTGTACCGGGCGGCCCCGAAGCAACCCCACTGGACGATGTGAACAGCGGCAAAGCGCAGTTTGGCATCACAACAGGTGATAGTTTGATCATTGCAAAATCAAACAATCAGAACTATGTCGCGGTGGCAACCATTTTCAGGCAAAATCCGCTGGTTATCATGGCCTTGAGTAGCGGCACGGTCAGCAAGCCGGAAGACCTTGCTGGAAAAACCGTTGGCGTAATCGCCCCTGATCTGAGCACCACCTATGATGTACAGCTTTTGTCTTTGCTGCGCAAACTGAACATCGATCAAAGCGGCATTACGTTTGAAGCAATTGACGACTATAACGGCGCCAGCGAACTCACTGACGGCAACATGGATGCCATGAGCGGCATGTTTGCCACCAACGAACCTGTGCAAGCGATCATGGCTGGCAATGATCTGAACCTGATCTATTACAAGGATTATGGCGTGGATGTTTATGCCAATGTTCTGTTCACCTCCGAGGAGTTTCTTCAAAACAATCCTGACCTGATCAGTAGAATGGTCAAGGCTACAATGAAAGGATATCAATTCTCACTGGAAAACCCGGACAAAGCCGCCGAGTTTGCCGTGAAATACGACCCAACCCTCGACCTCAAATTCCAAACCAATGTCATGATTGCCCAAATCCCCATCATTGACACCGGCGATGCCGCCATCGGCTCGATGGACGCAGATGTCTGGGAAACAACCCAACAGATCCTGCTGGACTTCAACCTGATCCGCTGCACCAATAGATTTGACCACAGTCTACACAAATCAATTTACCAGTCAATAAGAAGCGCTTTTCGCAAAAGGCACAAAAGTTACGATACAAATAAAATCTTTCATACAGGAAAATATAGTGAACAAGACATCTCTTAATAAAATCGGTTTATTGATCGGCCTCATGGCAATCCTTATAAGTGCCTGCGGAACTCAGCCAACGCCCGTTGTCCCAACAGATAAAGTAACCATCCAATTGAGCTGGTTCCACGGCGTGGAATATGCCGGGTTTTATACCGCAGTCGAAAAAGGATATTACAAGGAAGAAAATATTGAGATCGTCTTGAATCCAGGCGGCCCGGAAATCAATCCGATAGATGAAGTACAAAATGACAAGGCACAATTCGGTATTACCAGCGGCGACAGCCTTATCATCGCCAAGACAAATCAACAGAATTTCGTATCCGTAGCGACTATTTTTAGAAAAAACCCTTTAACCATCACTTCCTTAAAAAAGGACAATATTCAAAGACCGGAAGACCTGGTTGGAAAAACGGTAGGAGTGTATTCGCTCGATTTGAGCAACTTCTTCGATCTCCCCTTTCTGGCGCTATTGAACCGTACCGGTCTGGATCGCAACTCCATGAATTATGCGCTTATTGAAGATTTTCAAGGCGCCAATGAAATTAAAGCAGGAAACATGGATGCCATGAGCGGCATGTTCGCAACAGATCAGCAAGTAATGGCGCAGGATGCCGGTGATGAATTGAACTTCATCTATTACAACGATTATGGCTACGATGTATATATCAACACAATCTTTGTCAAAGAGGAATTCATACAGAGCAATGCCGACTTGATCAGCCGATTAATAAAGGCGACCATAAAAGGCTATCAGTATGCGATTGAAAATCCAGAGGAAGTTGCCGGGTTTGCGGTCAAATATGATCCAAATCTTGACCTCAAGTATCAACAGAGTGTAATGAAAGCCCAAATTCCATTCATCAGCACTGGCGACGCCCCCATTGGCTCCATGGATGCGGATGTTTGGGAAACAACCCAACAGATCCTGCTCGACTTCGATCTAATTGCTGCCCCGATCGACTTAAATACGATATATACCAACCAATTCACCAGCCAATAGCGATTCAAGAAACATGCTTGAGTTACGTATGCCGAGGTGTTCATGAACAACAAATCTCAATTAAAACAAAACAATCGTGGCCGGACATCTGTCCGGTCCACATCGTTGCGGACCAGGTTGCTCATTACAACCATCCTGCTGGTATTTATCCCTGTATTGATCACAGGCGCTGCAGCAAGCTACATCAGTTCACAAGGCTTGCGGCAGGATGTATTCGACCAGTTGGAATCAGTGGCGACCCTGAAGGAAGCCCAGATCAAAACCTGGCTGGAATCCCTGCAAACGAACCTCGACTTGATCTTTGCCAACCCAGACTCACTGGAAAGAGTCTCGGAGCTTGTGCTTAATCAGTCCTCGGCAGAACAGGCTAAATCTACGGTAAGAAGCGAATTGACCAACAATAGTCAGCGTTCCGGTTACTTTACCGAAATATTCGTTATAGATAAAGACGGACAGGTCGTTGTCTCCACAGCAAGCGGACAGGAAGGGAAGATCATGACCTCCCAACCTTTCTTCCATGAGGGATTAAAGGGACGATATATCACCCCGCCAAATTACGAACTTTCCCTGTCGAATTACACCATCGTAATTTCGCAGCCCCTTATAAGCAATACCGGCAAAACCATTGGCGTAGTCGCTGGACGCGTAAACCTCAACACGCTAAATGACATCATGCAGCAGCGTGCAGGTCTGGGTGATACCGGTGAAACCTACATGATCAGTTCCAATTTCGCCGTATTGACCAATCTACGCTTCGGCGAAACCGTTCTAGGCCAGACATACATCCACACCGACGGTGCAACCCAAGCCATTAAAAATAAAGCCAACGGCTTCGGCAATTACCGCGATTACCGTGACATAGCAGTTGCAGGTGTATATCACTGGGTCCCCGAACTTCAGATTGCGGTTCTTGCTGAGCATAGCGAAAGTGAAGCCTTGCAGTCAGCTAATAGAGTGCTTCAAGTTACTTTGGGGTTGGTCGCTATAACAGTTATCATCGCCGGTTTCGCTGCGTTCCTCATTACACAAGGCATTACCGCCCCAATCATCAAACTTGCTAATGCTGCTGAAAATATTGCCAGGGGAAATCTCAATCAACAGGTGGATATCGTCCAACAGGATGAAATCGGTGTTCTGGCCAATTCTTTCAATTCCATGACGACCCGTCTTAGCGAGTTAATCGGCACCTTGGAGCAACGCGTGACTGACCGTACCAAGGCGCTTGCCACATCTTCCGAAGTCAGTCGCCGCCTTTCAACGATCCTTGACCAAAAGCAATTGGTCACCGAAGTTGTTGAACAGGTAAAAAACTCCTTCAACTATTATCACGCTCATATCTACATGTATGACGAAGACCGTGGTGAATTGACCATGGCGGGTGGTACGGGTGAGGCAGGTGCCCAAATGCTGGCACAAGGTCATAAACTCGCCAAAGGTCAGGGCTTGGTGGGGCGAGCCGCAGAAAGCAACGAGCCGATCCTTGTTAATGACACATCCCAGGATCCCAGTTGGCTGCCAAACCCGCTCCTGCCTGATACCAAGTCGGAAGTGGCAATGCCCATTTCCATTGGTGACAGGGTGTTGGGCGTGCTGGACGTGCAGCACAATATCGTGGATGGATTGAAACGCGAAGATGTTGATTCTTTGCAATCCATCGTTAATCAGGTTGCGGTCGCTTTGCAAAACATCAGTTCCGTGGAAACAATGGCTAAACGTGCGAAGGAACTTGCGTCAGTTGCCGAAATCAGTACGATTTCATCCCGTGAAGCCGATGTAAGCAAAATGCTGGAAAACGTGGTTCACCTGACCCAACGCCGTTTCGGCCTGTACCACGCCCATATATTTCTCCATGATGAGAAAACCAACAACCTTCAAATCATCGCCTGTGGCTGGAAGGAAGGCGATGAACATGAAGGAACACACGGCACGACATCCATACCTGTGGCACAGGAACAATCCCTTGTAGCACGCGCTGCCCGCACAAAGCAGGCTGTTATCGTCAATAATGTACACGACGAATCAGGCTGGCTGCCCAACCCACTCCTTCCCGATACTGCCTCCGAACTGGCCGTTCCCCTGTTGGTCGGTGATCAACTTATCGGCGTGCTGGATGTGCAATCAGATCGTCTGAATGCCTTTACGGAAGAAGACGCCAGTATTCAAACCACGCTCGCATCTCAAATCGCCGTAACTGTGCAAAACGCGCGCAACCTTGTGCAATCAAAACGGCTGGCGGAACGTGAAGCATTGGTAAATATCATCACCCAAAAGATCCAAAGTGCAACCACCGTGGAAGATGCACTTCAAGTGGCCGTGCGCGAGTTGGGACATGCCGTAGGAATGAAGTCAACAATGGTGACACTTGACCCCAAGGTACTTGCCGGTGAAGGCCAGGACAATTAAGGAGTATGACAATGAACATCACCTCAACTTCTACTGGTTCACCAGAAAATAAAAATTTTGGCTTTTGGGCGGTCTGTCACTTTCGCGAAAATTGCTACTGGCCTTCGGTGTTCTGTTCGTTCTGGCTGTGATCATTGCCATAGTCACGCTGCGAGGTTTGAACAGAACCGGGGCTTTTTACGAAGAAGCGATAACGCAAGGTGAGGAAATTCGCAATGTGTCAGATCACCTAACAATCAGTCTTCTGCAAGCCCGTCGTGCCGAGAAAAACTTCCTGTTACGCTGGCGTGAAGAAGGGTTCGATACAGCATACACAAATTATGTGCCCGTATTCACAGAGAGTATCTCCTTCATGCGTGAAGACTCGAAGCAGTTGAAGGCCTTTGGTTCAGTGGCGGCAACATTGTCCACAGGTGAAATAACCCAGGAACAATATGACGCCGACATAGCCACCCTTAACACAAAACATAGATATATATGAGCAAAGTTTCGCAGCTTATATAAATGCGCTCCAACAAAGAGGTTTTGATGAGAATACAGGCTTTGAAGGTCTATTTAGAACCGCAGCCCAAAAATATCGAGAAAAGAATCTCAAACCAGGATGGCTTGGAAGAGTTGGAACTTACACTCCTACAGATTCGCCGTAATGAAAAAGATTACCTGTTGCGTACAGACCAGCAATATGTAGATAACGTCCATTCATATGTTTCGCAGCTAAAAACCCAGATCACCATTACCGACAAATTTGAACCGTCCGTAAAAACGGAGTTGCGCACGCAGGCAGATGCCTATCTCACAGCGTTCGATAGCCTGGTAGAACTGGATAAAGAGATCGATATTTACAATGTAGCGCTGATCAATGCAGCACGCGGTGTGGAACCACTGACCACGAAAATCGAGAGCCTTGGTGAACAATTGGCAACAGAAGATATAGCCGCGGCGCGTTCAAACGAAACTCAAACCCTTACGACGTCCATCGCTACTACGTTTGGCGTGCTTGTAATTTCTATTTTTCTGGCGATCATCCTGTCGAATCAGATCACCCGCCCCATCATCGCCCTGACGAATACTGCCCAAATCATTTCAGCGGGCAAATTTGATACGCAGGCAGAGGTTAACTCTGCAGATGAAATTGGCACCCTCGCACAAACATTCAATATCATGACCAGCCGCCTGGAACAGGCATTTGAAGATGTCCGCCGCCGTGCGTTGGCCGTGCAAACGTCAGCAGACGTCAGCCAGCGCCTTTCCATGGCCACGGATCCACGACGCCTTGCCGCGGAAGTGGTGGAGCAGGTGCAATCTGCATTCAAGTATTACCATGCACACATCTACTTTTTAGATGAAGCAAGCGGCGACCTAGTAATGGCTGGTGGCACAGGCGAAGCAGGAGCCATCCTGCTCGCAAACGGACACAAAATCGCACAAGGGCGTGGTTTGGTCGGTCGCGCTGCAACAACCAACGCCCCGGTTCTGGTTCCAGATGTTTCCAAAGCTGAAGGCTGGCTCCCCAATGTTTTATTGCCAGATACCAAATCCGAGGTAGCCATCCCGATCTCTTCGGGTAAGCAGGTGCTGGGCGTGTTGGATGTACAGCAAAATGTGGTCAACGGCCTCGATCAGGAAGATGTCAGTCTGCTGCAATCGCTCGCAGGTCAGGTTGCGATCTCGCTGCAAAATGCCCGCTCATTCGAACAATCCAAATCCCAAGCCGAATTGGAAACGCTCGTAAACGCCATCGGTCAGAAAGATCCAGCGCGCCACCACTGTGGAGGACACGCTGCAAACAGCCATTCGTGAACTTGGCACAGCCCTTGGAGCAACACGTGTCCAGGCAGTGATCGCCGGAAAGCAAAATAACAGCAATGAGAATTAATTCACAGGCAGGATTTTTGCAAACCGCCATAAGATTATGTGCGAACGCGGCAGCACATTGCCCGATGAAGGAGAAATAAAAATGGATAAGAACAAACCATTTATTACCGATCAGGAAGATACCCAGGTTAAGCGCACATTTTGGGGAACGCTGTCTCTCTCCACGATCTTGATGCTGATCTATATCTACATCCTGACAGTAGCCAGCCGAGGTGAAAAAACGACGATCACCTACATCTCCATGGCTGTTGTTCTGATGATCGGCACATCAACAGTCATGGGTATCATATTGACCCTTCGCCGTCGGTCGGAGTTGGGCTTGAAATTAATGTTTTATTCGCTGCTAACCTTGTGCGTTGCAGCTGCAACATTATTCCAGGGACGCGCAATATCGATCACATTTTCCATCCTGATCATTTCCACCATCTGTTTTCTGTGGGTATTCCCGCAACACTCGCGCAGGGAATATGTGATCGTGGCAGTTTCCGCTCTGGTGTTGATCTGGATCATTGAAGGGTTGAATCCAGCCTGGCGTCAGTCCATGACCATGGTCCAAGTCGGTCCCGCAGGCGCTGTGGTTTTTGGCCTTATCTTTGCCATTTACCTGTTACGCTACTCATGGGGCATCGTCTCATCTAGTTTGCGCCTCAAGATCACGGTCTGGACAGGTTTTATTCTCGCAGGCATTTCCCTCGTACTGATTGCCTATTCCGCCATCACAGCGCGACAATCTGCCATTGAAGCAGCCCAGGAAGAATCGCTGACTTTCGCAGCGTCACAGGCACGCTTGGTCCGTGCAGACGTAGAAATTCCTTTGGACACAGCGCGTGCCCTTGCCCAGGCCTTTACCTCCATTAAGGATCAATCCAATACGGAGGCGATGAGCCGATCTCAAGTCAATGCAATGTTGCGCCAGGTATTGATCGAAAATCCATCTTTTCTGGGAACCTATACCCTTTGGGAGCCAAACGCCTTTGACGGACTTGATGCAACATTTACGGGTGCAGCAGTACACGATAATACTGGCCGCTTTATCCCCTATTGGGTACGCAGCGATGATGGCAGCGTGGTTGCCACAGCACTGGTAGATTACGAAACCCCCGGGCTGGGCGATTGGTATCTGCTACCACGCCAGACAAAAACGGAAGTGACCGTCGCCCCGCTTATTTACCCTGTTCAGGGTGTGGATACGGTCATGGCTTCTTTTGTTGTGCCTATTTTGTACAACGATGAGTTCTACGGCATTGCCGGAGTGGATGCACCGATCGCCTTCGTGCAGGATCTCGTGGATCAGGTCGATCTTTACAACGGGCAGGCTGGTGCTGTTTTAATGACTTCAGACGGCACGTTGATCAGCGTTCGCAACCAGCCAGATTTGGTCAATCAACCTGCTACAGAGATCTACCCTGATTTCGCAGAATTGCAGTCACGCATTGAGGCTGGAGACTCGTTCATCAGCATGAGCCCCGACGGACAATATTTGCGGGCTTTTGCTCCAGTAGACCTCGGCAGAACCGGCAAACATTGGTCGTTTGGATTGCTCATCCCATTTAATGAGATTACAGCGCCTGCCACCGCAGCCGCGATCCTGCAAGGAACGATCGGCTTGATCTTGATCATATTAGCCTTAATTATTCTATGGTTCCTGAGCGGTCAAATCGTACGCCCTGTTCGCGACCTTACAACGGTGGCGAATGCGGTTTCACAAGGCAATTTGAATGTAACCGCCCATGTTCAGGCAACCGATGAAACAGGTGTACTCGCCAATGCCTTCAACTTGATGATTTCCCAATTACGCGAATCATTCATCACATTGGAAGAACGTGTGGCAGAACGTACCCAGAACCTGGAATTGGCCTCTGAAGTAGGCCGCTCCGTCTCACAGGTGCGCGCCCTGGATGTCATGTTGAAAGATGCGGCAGAGATCATCCGCTCCAGGTTTGATCTGTATTATGTTCAGGTATATCTGACAAATCCCAGCCAGACCTACCTCAATTTGCAGGCAGGTACAGGGCATGTGGGAGAAGAATTGCTGTCACGCAGCCACCGCCTGCCTTTAAACACAGGCTCCATCAATGGACGTGCTGCCACGGAAAAAAGATCGGTGATCATTTCAGACACCACTAAAAGCGCCACATTCCGTCCCAATCCCCTTCTGCCAAATACCCGTTCTGAAATGGCAGTTCCGTTGCTCATCGGCGAAAAAGTAGTGGGTGTGTTGGATATGCAAAGCGAAACGGCTGGTTCGTTGAATCACGACCTGCTTTCCGCTTTCGAAGCGCTGGCTGGACAGTTAGCTATCGCCATCCAAAATGCGAACCTTCTGGCAGAGACAGAACAGTCCCGCGCTGAAGTGGAAGCACAGGCACAACGCCTTTCTCGTACGAACTGGGCGAACTATCTCGACGCCATTCACAGGCCTGAAGAAACAGGATTCGTATTCGAACAGAACAAGGTCGTTCCGATGGTTCAGGGCGAGCAATTAATGAAGAATGATTCCGCGTTGACTGCTCCTATTGCAGTGACAGGCGAAGCGATCGGAAACATCACCGTGGAAATGGAAGGACAATCGCCGATCTCGCGCACCTCCGACCTAATCAATACAGTGGCTCGTCAGGTTGCACAGCAGATCGAAAGTTTGCGCCTGCTGGAGAACGCCGAACAGTATCGATTTGAGGCGGAAGAAGCTTCACGGCGCCTGACCCGCGAAGGTTGGAAGAACTACAAGGAAAACACATCTGGAAACCTCAGCTATCTTTATGATCTAAGGGAAGTACGCCCGCTCAACGGCGATTCCACGGATCAACATGCGTCCACTGTGCCATTGAAGATCCGTGATGAATTGATCGGTACGCTCTCTATTCAGGGATTAAGTATCGATGACAAGGAATCACTCAATCTTGCAACTGCGGTCGCCGAACGCCTGAGCGCACATATTGAAAGCTTAAGACAGTTCGACGAGACCAAACGTGGTCAGGTTGAATTGGATAAACGCGCCCAGCAACTGGCGGCGGTCGCAGAAATCAGTACAGCATCCTCCAAGGAATTGGATATAGACAAGATGCTTGCATCGGTTGTGTACCTGACTCAGCGCAAATTCGACTTGTATCACGCTCACATTTTCACGTTTGATGAAAATACGTCCATGCTTCACATTGCCGCTTGCGGTTGGAAAGAAGGCGACGAGCACGAAGGCACGCACGGAACGACGACCATCCCATTGGAACAGGAACAATCCCTGGTGGCACGCGCTGCCCGCACCAGGCAGGCGGTGATCGTGAACGATGTACGCAATGAACCCGGCTGGCTTCCCAACCCACTTCTGCCAGATACTTCATCCGAGTTGGCTGTACCCCTCGTCATCGGTGATCAAGTTCTTGGCGTGCTGGATGTACAATCAGATCGAATTAATGCCTTTTCAGATGAGGATGCCAATATTCAAACCACGCTTGCCTCGCAGGTGGCCACGGCTCTGCAAAATGCGCGCTCCTTTACCCGTGCGCAAAAACAGGCTGAGCGTGAAACCACATTGAACCTGATCAGTCAGAAGATCCAAAGCGCGACGACCGTGGATGCCGTGCTTCAGATCGCAGCCCGTGAACTCGGCCATGCTCTGGGTGCGCCCATGACCATCGCCCAATTGAGCATGAAAGATAAAGAGAAATAACCAGCCCAAGTGCAGGAGTCACGAGTTATGTACCCTGATGATAAATCACAGAAACGGGTTGAAAAACTCTTTTCGGGGCTGGAACAAATCACCGGTCAGTCGATCCCCAATGATGGGATTCTGCCCGGAGAAAACAGAAGCAGCCCACCCGTTGTCAAAGAAGCGCCCGTTCCCATCCTGGATGATACGGTAAGCGCGCTGGTTGCGCGCGTCCAGGAATTGGAAGCGAAGCTTGAAGAAAGCAAAATGCGCGCCGTGATGGCGGAGGCAATGCTCGCCGCGGCAAAAACGGACGAGTTAAATCACATCATGCCCGCCATGGTGTATGAAAAGGAAAAGGTGGGCTACGCGTATCAAAACGATAATGTGACCGCGCTCGAGAACGCGCCGTTTCCCACAGAAGCTGGCCATGTTGTCGATGCCCCGTTGACAGCGAGCGGAGAGGTCATCGGCGATATCAAGATCGAGCCGCCGCATGACCGCACATGGACAGAGGAAGAGGAACGTCTTGCAAATGCGGTGGCACAGCAGGCATCGCTTCAGATCCAAAACCTGCGCCTGCTTTCCGCAACGGAACGTGCACGCGCTGAAGCACAGGAAGCCACCCGTCGCTTCACCCATGAAAGCTGGGAATCTTTTCTCGATGGCATTCGTAACAGTGAACGCATCGGCTATTTGTATAATCAATCTGCGGTGGAGCCGTTTAGCAAAGTACCTGATTCCGAACAGGATCATCAGGAAACGGTGAAAGTGCTCGATGAGCAGATCGGAAATCTGTTCGTTAAGGCAGATCCCGCGCGGCCATTAAGCGAGGAAGATCGGGAAATGATCGCATCGATTGCGCGGCAGGTTTCGCAGCAAGTGGAAAGCTTGCGCCTGCTTGCAGATGCATCCCGCGCGCGTGCCGATGCTGAAGATGCCACGCGCCGCCTGAGCCGTGAAAGCTGGCAGGCTTATACACAACGCACACAGACTTCACTCGGTTATGTTTACGATTCAACTCAAGTCAGCCCGCTGACAGAAGCTTTTAATTTGAATAGCATCAATCTGGTGCAGCCGCTCACCGTACGCGGCGAGACCATCGGGCGGCTTGCGCTTGCGAGCACGAACAGTATCACCCCCGAAACAGCGCAATTGGCCGAACAGATCGCGGAACGTGTCAGTGAACAACTGGAGCGATTGCGCCTTACAGAAGAAATTCAAAAGCGCGCTGCGGAACTCGCCACGGTGGCAACCGTGTCCACAGCGGCTTCCACCGTGTTGAACCCAGATGAACTCTTGCAACAAGTGGTGGATTTGACCAAGGAACGTTTCGGTCTGTATCATGCTCAGGTTTATCTTGCAGATGATGCGTGGAATACCCTGCTGTTGGCTGCTGGCGCCGGGGACATTGGAAAACAAATGGTATTGTCTGGCAACACCATTCCAATGGAAAAGAACGAACTTCTCGTATCGCGCGCCACCCATGAACGCAAAGCCCTGATCTCGAACGATGTGCGCAGGGAGGAAAGTTTCCAGATCAATCCCCTGCTGCCCGACACACGCTCCGAAATGGCGGTCCCAATGATCGCAGGCGATAAAGTGCTGGGCGTGTTCGATGTCCATTCGGTAAACCTCAACCACTTCTCGGAAGAAGACGCCAACATCTACACCACCCTGGCTTCACAAGTGGCGGTCTCCCTTCAGAATGCGCGGTTGTATGCGGAGCAGGCTGAAACCGTGGCGCAATTGCGCGAATTGGATCGCTTGAAATCCTCCTTCCTCGCCAACATGTCGCATGAATTGCGC
The DNA here is from genome assembly GCF_016705895.1 of Candidatus Villigracilis affinis. NCBI lineage: Bacteria > Bacillati > Chloroflexota > Anaerolineae > Anaerolineales > Candidatus Villigracilaceae > Candidatus Villigracilis > Candidatus Villigracilis affinis. Next base: position 116,189 of record NZ_JADJKT010000025.1, read on the forward strand.
ACACCGCTCAATTCCATTCTCGGCTTCTCAGACGTCATGCTCGAGGAACTCGACGGCCCGTTGACCGATAATATGCGCAACGACCTGGGCTTGATCCAAAAGAACGGCCAGCATCTGCTGCATCTCATCAATGATGTGCTGGATATGGCGAAGATCGAATCTGGCAAGATGAATCTCAATATCGAAAAATTCAATCTGCAGGAGATCATCGAAGAAGTTACCAGCATCACCTCGCCGTTTGCCAGCGAAAGAAATCTCTCGCTCTTCATCGAGCCTGATTCAGATTACGAAGTTCGGATCAGTGCCGATAAGATCCGCATCCGTCAGGTGATGATCAATTTGATCAACAACGCCATCAAATTCACCGAACGCGGAAAGATATCCATCCGCGCAGCGTGTGAAGACAACCACGTGCTTATCAGCGTAAAGGATACAGGCATCGGTATTCCGCATGACCACCTCGAAGCAGTCTTCCAGGAATTTACACAAGTCGACACCTCCACCACCCGCAAAGTGGGCGGTACCGGCCTGGGCCTGCCCATCAGCCGCCGCCTGATCGAAATGCACGGCGGAAGATTATGGGCTGAAAGCAGCGGCGTCAACGGAGAAGGCTCCATCTTCTATGTGTTCCTGCCCATCGAAGCCAGAGTCAAAGAAGAAGATGAATCAAAGGTAAAATAATCACATGGCCAAACCACAATTCCTGCAATGTGCCATTTGCGGCAACCAACAACCCTACGAACCCTTTGTCCCTGCTGTTTGCAAATCATGCGGGTCACAATGGCTTGAAGCAAAATACGATTACGAAGTCTTCAAGCGCAACATCCTGCGCGGATTGCCCGACCGCCCAAGAAACTTATGGCGTTTTCAGGATGTCCTGCCGCTTGAGAATCCCGCCGCTTTGGATCTTTACCCCGCAGGCGGAACGCCGCTCTGGCTTTCACAGCGCTTCGCGACCAAGCTGGGGCATGATCGGGTGTATTTCAAAGATGAACGCTACGGCCCGACAAGTTCTTTCAAAGACCGTCAGGCCGCCGTTGCGGTCGCAGCGATGAATGAAAACAATATCCGTGAAGCGGTCATCGCCTCCACGGGAAATGCGGCGGTGGCCTATGCCGCCGCCTGTGCACGAGCTGGCATAAAACTTTGGGTATTCATGACCAGCCTGGTGCCGCAGGAAAAACTGCGCGAAGCCGCCCTCTTCGGCGCGGAAGTGATTCGCGTCAGCGGCAATTACGACCAGACCAAACAGATCGCATCGCAATTCGCACAGCGCCGAAACCTGCACCTTGACCGCGGCGCAAGTTCCATCGCCGCCCGTGAATCGATGAAGACCATCTCTTATGAGATCGTCGAACAACTCGGCTGGCGCGCGCCCGATTGGTACATTCAAGCCGTCAGCGGCGGGATGGGACCGCTGGGTGTATATCAGGGTTTCAAGGAAATGTTCGACATGGGCCTGATCGACCGCATCCCCAAGATCGCGATCATTCAAGCCGAAGGCTGCTCACCGATGGTCAAGGCCTTCAAAGCCGATAAAGAAATAGCCGAGCCCGTTGTACCCGATACACGTATCATCATCCTCTCCACTGGCGACCCAGGCAAAACCTACACTTATTTGTATGGCATCCTCAAAAAGCACGGCGGCACCATGGAATCCGTGACCGATGCCGAAGCCTTCGACGCCATGCGCTCCCTCGCTAAAAGTGAGGGAATGGCCGTCGAACCCGCAACAGCCGTCGCCTACGCTGGACTCGAAAAGATGCTGCGTGAAAAGATCATCAGCAAGAGTGAGACTGTGGTCGTCAACTGCACGGGCCACACCTTCCCCGTCGAAAAACATGTCCTCGGCGATCAATGGGCTGTGGATGTTCACCTCAGCAAAGACCAATCCCCCGCCCCGCAGGAAGGTCTGCAAGCCGCGCTCGAAAACCTGGATGAGAAAGTCACCACCGTTCTCCTGGTGGATGACAACTCCGATGATGCGCTGATCATTCGCCGCCTGCTCGAAGGGAAGAAATCCTATCGCGTTCACCATGCCAAAGACGGCTGGGAAGGACTCGCCATGGCGCGTCAGCACCTGCCTGACCTGATCGTCAGCGATTTGACCATGCCCGGCATTGACGGGTTTGGTTTCGTGGAAGAATTGAAACTCGACCCGCGCACGAAAGATATTCCCGTTGTGGTCGTCAGCGCAAAAGATATCACCACCGAAGAACGTCAGCGCCTCAACGGACATATTGAAGCGTTATATCAAAAAGGTTCATTACCCACCCGTAAATTCGTGGATAAAGTCATTAACGTCATCGAAGATAAAAACGGGGCCTAAAGGAGAATACGAGCATGGGAAACAGCGTTTTATACATTGAAGACAATCCAGACAATATGATGCTGGTGAGGCGTGCCCTTGAATCGCGCGGATACAAACTGCTACAGGCCCTCACGGGTATTGAAGGCGTCAGCAAGGCCGAAAACGAAGAGGTGGATTTGATCCTTTTGGATATCAACCTGCCCGATATCGACGGCTATGAAGTGGCGCGCAGAATACGCACCAGCGACAAAAAACACGCCCTCACTTATGTGCCGATCATCGCCGTAACAGCCAATGCGCTTAAAGGTGACGCAGAAAAAGCACTCTCCGCAGGCTGCGATGTGTACATGTCCAAACCGATCAACATTCGCGAGCTATGGGCGCGCGTGGAGGCATTTGTCCCTTCACCCAATTCAAAATAAATATTTACAGGTAGTTACTTGTGAAAACATCCTATCTTACCGATCTGACTTGTTCGGATTGTGGAAGATCTTTTTCCATCAATGAAGTTCATACCTTTTGCCCGGATTGCCAATCCACCCTTATTTCAAATTACGACCTGAATGCAGCCCGCAGCCATGTGGATCGTGATGAGATTCATGCGCGCCCCAAGGGGATGTGGCGCTGGCATGAAATGCTCCCCGTGCAAGACCCTGAAAATATCGTCACTCTCGGAGAGGGCGATACTCCGTTATTACATCTTCCCCGCGTTGGAAACGAACTCGGCCTTTCCAATTTTTTCGTAAAAGACGAGAGCAGCAACCCCACAGGCTCCTTCAAAGCCCGCGGACTTTGCGCCGCGGTTTCCCGCGCCAAAGAACTCGGTGTCAAGAAAGTTATCATCCCCACCGCAGGCAATGCGGGCGGAGCCATGGCCGCTTATGCCGCGCGCGCTGGTTTGCAAGCCCTCATCTATATGCCCAAAGACACTCCCAATGCGAACATTCAAGAAAGCCGCATCGCAGGCGCGGAGGTCATCCTCGTGGAAGGACTCATCAGCGATGCCGCTGGCATGGCTGGGGTGAAGGCGCGTGAGGAAGGATGGTTCGATGTCTCCACCTTCAAAGAACCCTATCGCGCCGAAGGCAAAAAGATCATGGGCTACGAACTCGCCGAAGCCTTCGATTGGACCCTGCCCGATGTGATCCTCTACCCCACTGGCGGCGGCACCGGCCTTGTTGGCATGTGGAAAGCCTTTGCTGAAATGGAAGCCCTCGGCTGGTTGAAGGATGCAAAACGTCCGCGCATGGTTTCGGTACAGGCGGAAGGCTGCGCCCCGATTCCCAAGGCCTTTCATGCAGGCGCTTCCTTCTGTGACTTTTGGCTGGGTGCCCAAACTGTGGCATCTGGCTTGCGTGTGCCAAAAAGCTTCGCCGACCGTATTATCCTTGCCAATATCCGCGAAAGCAACGGCACGGCTGTTGCAGTCAGTGATGAGGCCTTGATGCAAGCCCAGAAAAAACTCGCCGCCCTGGAAGGCATCTTCGCCGCCCCCGAAGGCGCCGCATGTCTGGCGGCGCTTGAAGAATTGATAAAACAAAAATGGGTTCAGCCCGATGAAAAGATTGTCATGTTCAATACGGGGTCGGGGTTGAAATATCTAGACTCGGTGACGAAATAAGACAGTAGTCGGTAGACCACAGACAAATGGTCTACCGACTACGATTAGTTCAATTGCATTACGTTCGGTTTCAATCCCAACTCATCAATCAATCCATTCAATTCATCATCGGTCAAGCGTCTGCCTTTGCCTGCGTAGGCGGTGAGCATGGCTTCGGTGGTGTTTGTGCCGAATGAGCGGCCGTCATAGCGCGGAGTTGTGGTGATGACCGTTTTCACGCCGCGCTCTTTGAGCAGGGCGATATTGTCTTCGGTGGTGGTATTTGTCACCACGGTTTTGCCTGCGAGGTTTTTCGGCATATATTTTCGCATGAACAAAAAATCGCCTGCGATCAGGTCGGATTCTTCGAAATACTTCACATATTTCGGCTCATGCTCCGCGCCATCACTGCCGTAGAAGATCATGCTCATGGGAAAGTGACTGACAATGGGCAACATGACTCTCGCAACCCGCTTGAAAGCAGGAATTCCATATAGCGGGATCGGAACTCCCAGCGCCACCATCAGATCACCTGACACGATTCGGTCGGAGACCTCGCCAACGGCTTCGGCCAACCCGAGCCGATCGACAGCCACAGGGACGAACGCCTGCTTGAAGCGGACCTCTCCCAGCGTGGACTTTGCCAATTGAAATACGCGCCGCTCCAGGGTGTGCTTGAGGCCGCGACCGTCGCAGAGTGGAGTCTGCTTGACGCCAGAGACAAGTTTCAGCGCGGCATGAAGCGGATATTCCCTTTGGTCGAGTCGCAGATACAAATCCACGCCACCGACGCCGAAGGCATCCACTTTGCCATCGAGATCGAGATACATCTGGCGCGCCTTTGCCATATCGCCATCGGTGCCGATGCGCTCCACTTGAATCTCGACACCATTGAGATTGACCGCCACGCTTTTATCACGCTTAGAACTTCCCAGGCTGATGCCAACGGCTCGTTTCATGTTCTACCCTAATAAAAAATATCGGGGTGGAGTAATTCCACCCCGACCAATTATGGATTTACGTTGAATGTGGGCAATGTACCGTTCGAGAAAATCAAATTCGGGAAGACACCTTCCTGAGTGAAGATGAATTTATCCGTGGGTTTGATGGCAGCCGCATTTGCCAGAGCGATTTGCAAAGCAACGAACGACGGATATTTTTCATACAACGCAGCTAACGCAAGTTCTTTGGCGATATCGACCAAAGCTTGTTCATCGGCTACTTGTTGTTGAAGGTTGGTCAACTCCAACTGTGCTTCCGTATTGACCTTTTCCTGTTCGATCACGGCAAGTTCAGCTTCCAATTGTTGACGTTTGATATCCTGCAGGATGGCTTGCTGTCTGGCTTCTTCCTGCAATTTGGCTTGATCCACCCGAATGCGGCCTTCTTCAACTGCCTGTTGGGCAATGGCTTCCTGCTTCGCTTTCTCGGCATCCTGCTTGGCTTTTTCAGTAGCCAAACGGCTTTGGACGATGGCATCCAACCCAGCCTGCACTTCCGGTGAGATCGTAATCTGCGGCACAGCCACATTGCGCACTTCAAGCCCCAGAGGTTCGGCCAGGCCGCTTAATTCATCATCGATACAGGCACGCAGGTCATCGCGTCCCGAGCCAATGACGGCTTCGTCAAACTTCTTGTCGCCCACGCAAACCTTCATGGCTTGCAGGGTAAATGCCGTCATACGCTGTTGGAGCGATTCGTCATTCAAATAAATATTTCGATATCGCGAATAATTGGAGATGACAATATCAGCCTCCCGCGGACGGAACACATCGGCGGTGACTTCCAGCCCAATGCGCTGTTTGTCAATTGTGATCAACTCAGGGTCATCTACTGTGATGGCGACTGCGCTGGTTGTAATCTTGACCAGATCTACAAATAGGCCAAAGTCGTATGCAATACCAGGTTGCAGCACACCCTGAATTTCACCCGCCTCAATTGTGACTCCAACCTGATCATTCTCGATCACTTCAAAATACCAAAATGATTTACTCACATTGGCAAGCACAGCAATAACGATGACCCCGAGAATCAACCCAACAAACCAGCCTGGAATTAAAGAGAGAAAGGATGGTCTTGGATTGGATGGGGGCGTTGAAGGTGCAGAATTCGATTTTTGATTTTGAGCATTTGGATTTTTCATTTTTTCATCTCCTCACTTTTTCAGATTATACAGGAATTAATTTAAACCCACAAAAGGATTGTACATTTTTTCGTGTCCTACTGTCGTTTCAGGTCCATGACCGGAAAGCAGGCGGGTCTCATCAGGCATGGTGAAAATCTGTGTGCGGATGCTATTCTCCAGCGTGGCAAAATCGCCGCCGGGCAGGTCGGTGCGGCCCACACTGCCGTTGAAGATCACATCGCCGCAAAAGCAGATATTTTCCTTTGCAACATATAAAATGCAATGGCCTTTGGTGTGCCCCGGCGTGTAACGCACTTCAAATTCATTCGAGCCGAGTTTTAGAATCATGCCTTGCACAAAATCAATGGTCGGTTCGGGGCCAGGGTCAATATTCAAACCGAACTTCGCGCCGCCGCCGCCCGCCCGCCAGAGAACATGGTCATCGGGGTGCAGCGCCACATGCGGCAGCGGATTCAAGGCATCGGCAATGGCAGCCGCGCCGCCGATGTGGTCGAAGTGCGCATGCGTATACCAGAGATGACCGATGCGCCAGCCGCGCTTCTGCGCCTCTGCCAGAATGATATGTCCATCCCAGGATGGGTCAATGACAACGGCCTCTTTTGTATCGGGGTCAGCCACCAGATAAGCATTGGTTTGCGCAGGGCCAAGGGTGAAGGAAACGATCTCAAGCATGTTGTACCTTTCGATAGGAAAAAATAAATGTGGACATCATCGCCAGCGCGATCAAACCCATCGCCAGCGGATAGATCAAGAATGGGTCAATCACAAAAAGATAACCAGCCAGCGGCGGCGTGAAAATGAAAATGGTCGCGTTGACCGTTTCAAGCGTGCCATACATCAAGCCCATCTGCGATGGATGCACAAGCTCGCGTCCCTGCGCTTGCGCCATTGGGCGAGCCGCGCGGAAACCGCCCAGCAGAAAATATCCCAGCATGAAAAGCGGTAGACCGAAGCCTTTCCACATGATCAACGCAAAAAGCATCACCAAAACCTGCGCATACAAAAATCCTTTGCGCGGGTCGAGGCGGCTGAAGCCGATGGCAAACAGCGCATTCCCCAACGCGCCCGCTGAAAATATCCATCCCGTTTCACTCAGCGAGAATTTACGAACGCCTTCCAAGAAATTCGGCGTGAGCGGCTGGGCTAGATACATGGCAAAAACGGCAAACCCAACCATGCCCAAAAACGAAATGAATCCACGGTTCTTCCACAAATTAATGGGCGGGGCTTCAGGATCGTGTTTATCAAGCGGCTGTTTTTTGATGAACAAAATACTCGCAACCGAAAAAATAAAAATCCCTGCAGCCACAAGATAACTCATGCGCATGCCGTAATGATCACCGATCCAGCCGCCTGTCACAGGGCCAAGCGCCATGCCAATATTGAAAGAGGCCGACACCAGCGAAAGTGCGGTACCCACTGGCATGTCACCGCGCGCGGCAGTGACATAACTGCTCAACGGCGAAGAGACAAAAGCGGTCAGACCATAGCCGAACAAACCCACCAGGTAAAAAGGCAGAGCGGTCGAAATTCCCATCGTGAACGCAGAAGCGAGTCCCAAAATCCACGCAGAAATCAGCAAAGGCCGCCTGCCGATGCGGTCCGCCAGATAGCCGCTCGGCATATGCGTGACCGCGCTGAAAAAACCGAATGTCCCAAGCGCCAACCCAATTTGCTCCTCACCCAGCGCAAACTCCTTGCCCAGATAGATCGGGACAAAGTTGAAGAACATCCCTTCGCCGATTCCCCAAAACAGAAGGGATGTCACAACAAACGTCAGATTTCGATTCAAAGTTTCCTCTTGGAATTATGACTGGTTTTCAACTCTGCGGATAAAATCCCGCGCCGCTTCAAACACCTGATGACGAGCCGCATCACGCGTAACGACATGGCCTGACCCAGTCACATATAGCTTTGTCTTGTCTGGAGCATTTACCAGCCCTGCATAAATCTTTTCCATATTCTCAGGCACCACATACGCATCATCTCTGGAATGGATCAACAACGCAGGGACAGTCACTTTCGGCAAAGCTGTATGCATTTTATCCAGCAGAATTTTCAATTCCGCCGCCGAGCGGATGGGATTCAGCGGATACGAAATATGTTCTTTGTAGGCTTCCTTGTCAAACCAGCCTGCACCGGGCTCTCCTTTAGTCTTTGGAAGATATGTTTTGAAATAACTATACAATTGGATTTGCCACGCGGGGTGTTCATCTGGCATCATATATGGCGCGGATATAGTCACAATCCCCTTCACATTCAACCTTGTAGACATCAGCAAAGATAACGCCCCGCCCATCGAAAGCCCAACAAAATAAATATGATCCGCTGCACCGCGCAGGAGATTGTAACCATCTTCAACAGAAGCAGTCCAATCGGTCCAGCGCGAACGGACCATATCTTTGGGGCGGGTTGCATGTCCTGCCAGCCGCACACCGAGGCAGGTAAAACCAAGTTCACGGTTTAGGTATTCCCCCATCCAACGCATTTCCTTGGGCGTACCCGTGAAACCATGAATAAGCAAAATGCCTGTACGACTACCAGGCAAAAAAAAGGGTTCAGCAGTTTGTATGGTTTGAGTGTTCACACCTTGATTATATCAACGAGCCCACGCAAACCCAATTCATACGAACGCCAGCCAAACCCGCTTACCTTGCCCTTGCACACCGCTGAAACCAACGATGTATGTCGAAACTCTTCACGCGCATACACGTTCGAAAGATGCACTTCGATCACAGGGATCACGATCGCAGAGATCGCATCGCGCAGCGCAACCGACGTATGTGTGTACCCGCCAGGGTTGAACACCACGCCGTTCGCCCACGTCCGCGCATCGTGCAGAGCATCGATCAACGCACCTTCGTGATTCGATTGCAGGCAAATCACTTCCGCGCCCAACTCTTCTCCCAACGAAATCATCTTTTCGTTGATGTCATCCAACGTCATCGAACCATACACTTCCGGTTCACGCGTGCCAAGCAAATTCAAATTCGGGCCGTGCAAAAGTAATATTTTCATGATTCCTCACTTTGACGATAGACCACAGACAACGGACGACATGGTCAATGGTCTATTGTCCGTCGTCCAAAACCGATTCCAAATCCGTCACTTCCACCAACTCCACTCGCCCGATCTCAACAGGCAAAGCAAAGCGAATGGCCTTTGCAGTTTTCTTTTTATCCACCCGCATCGCGCGGATGATTTCTTCACGCGGCATCGCTTCGGGGATTTGGATGGGCAGCCCCAACGACTTGAACGACTCAGTCACCGCCTCGACCAACCCGTCACCTGCCAGCCCGACCCGAGCAGCATACTTCGCCTCAGCCACTGTACCGATGGCAATGGCCTCTCCATGCCGCAGCTTAAACTTGCTGACAAGTTCCACCGCATGCCCAACCGTATGTCCCAAATTCAACGCCGCACGGATTCCTTTTTCGTACGGGTCTTCCTCAATGACTTTGATCTTCACCGCCATCGCGCGTTTGACAACTTCTTCGAGATTATTTTTCACCCAATCCAACCCGCGCAAGCACAAGTTGAATAATTCAGGGTCAGAGATAATTCCATGCTTGACCACTTCCGCCATGCCAGAGATCAACTCTGCTTCGGGCAGTGTGCCAAGCAACTGCGGGTCGGCCAACACCAGTTTCGGCGGATAAAACGCGCCGATCAAATTTTTTCCTTCGGGCAAGTCAAAACCTGTCTTGCCGCCAAGCGAAGCATCCACCATCGAAAGCAAAGTGGTCGGCACGCCCACCCACGCAATTCCACGCATATATGTGGATGCGGCAAAGCCAGCCATATCACTGAGCACCCCGCCGCCAAGGGCAATCACTGTGCTTTTACGATCCAATCCGTTTTCGAGGAAGGATTTCCATAAAAGTGAAATGGTTTCCAGATTTTTATGTTCTTCCCCCGCAGGGATAATGACGGCCTTCGCCTGCAAGAGGTTTTGCATCTTCTCAAGATGAAATTTCGCCACGTTCTCATCCGTCACAATGATGGGATTTTGCATGGGGAAGTTTGTCAGGTCGGAAACCTGACCTACGATTGCATCGTACTCCCCCATCGCGGAGAGATGATGTCGTCCCAGCACAACTTGCGCATGATGAGCATTTTGCTCCGCAGTTTTTCCGTCCACATGGATAAGCATGGGGAAAGAGTTGTAATGTTCCGCACGCTTCGCAAGCAATGAGGAAAGTTTCTCGCGCAAGTCGCCAGCCAGCAAAGGACGATTCCCAGACTCATAATGCAACCGCTCAAGCAAAGTGGACAACTCTGCCATCAGCAGCAGAACCTTGCCATTGCTTTCAACGAAATTACGATTTTCGTCACGCAACAAAGCACCGCCGCCGAGGGCAACGACACTTTCTTTTTCATGCAGCAGGTTTTTCAACGCCGCAGATTCAAGGTCACGAAAGGCAGTCTCACCCTGTTTTTCCATGATCTGCGGAATGGATTTGCCTGCATTTGTTTCGATCACGCGATCAAGGTCAATGAATGGCAGTTTGAGATTATGGGCAAGTTTTTTCCCAACTGTGGATTTACCTGTCCCAGGAGGGCCGTAGAGGAAGATGTGTTTCATAGGTCTCCATCCGTCATTGAAGGATGATTGCCCGACGAAGCAATCAAATAGGGATTTACTTGTGGACTCGCATGAGAATTAATTATTCCCAAAAAATATGTGGAATGTTGTCCATCGGCAAATCTTCGAGGGTGGCTTTTCTCAGAGATTCAAAACGCGGTTTCATTTCGTTGAGCGAGTCACCGCCGAGTTTTTCGAGGAGAGCATCTGCCAGAACGAAGGCAACCATTGATTCGAGGATCGGCACGGCACGCGGGACGGGACAAAAATCGGAGCGCTCATATTTGGTGGGAGATTCTGTCCCCGAAGCAAGATCAACTGTCGGCTGGGGAAGAAGCGTGGTGGCTATCGGTTTCATCGCCGCGCGGATGATGATCGGCTGTCCATTGCTGATTCCGCCTTCGGTTCCGCCTGCGCGGTTGGTTGAACGTTGAAGGTCGAAGGTTGAAGGTCGAAGGTTGATTGGGTCATGGGCTTGTGTGCCAATTCGTTTGGCATTCTCGAATGCGTCACCAACTTCCACGCCTTTGATGGCTTGGACGGACATAATGGCGAGTGCGAGTTTGGCTTCGAGGCGGCGATCCCATTGGACAAAACTGCCGAGGCCAACAGGAACATTGAGCGCAACAATTTCAAGCACGCCGCCCAATGTGTTTTTGCCGTGAATGGTCTTTTCGATTTCAGCACGCATTTGACTTGCAGATGATTCGATCGGGCAGCGCACATCGGATTCTTCGGCGCGAGTGAAGCGCTCTTCAAAAGGCATATCTCCAAAATCGGTTTGCACCTCGCCAATGGACGAGACATACCCGCCAACGATGATCCCAAACTGCGCGAGAAAATGCTTGCACACCGCCCCAGCGGCTACGCGCATCGTGGTCTCGCGGGCAGAAGCACGCTCAAGAGCGGGGCGCAAGTCTTTGTATCCGTATTTGACCGCACCTGTTAAGTCCGCATGGCCGGGGCGCGGCGCGGTCATCGGTTCGATGGCTTTGCCCTTCCATTTGACATGGTCATCGTTTTGCACGAGCAAGGCAATCGGCGCACCTGTGGTCTCACCGCCCATCACACCGCCGAGGATTTGTACGATGTCTTTTTCGATCTTCATTCGTCCGCCCGAACCGTAGCCTTGCTGACGGCGGGCAAGTTCTTTGTTGATGATTTCAATCGTGAGGGGAAGCCCTGCGGGGAGGCCGTCCAGAATGGTTGTGAGCGATGGTCCGTGGGATTCACCTGCGGTGAGAAAGCGAAGTGGCATAGGGTCTCCGAGTAGTGAGTGATAAGGGTAAAAGATGAAAAAGAAAGAATTAAGGTTGAACAGCTTGGTAAAGGGTTTCGCGCGGTGGATTGTGATCTGTCCATATTTCAAAAGCGAGGGCGGCTTGTTCGATGAGCATGCCCAAGCCCGTCGTGGCGTACAATCCCTGTGCGCGAGCATCTTTCACCAATTTTGTTTCGCGTGGATTGTAGACTAAATCGTAGATAAGTGCGTTCTCTGCAAAAATTATATTTTCAGGCAATGGTGAGGTTTCGATGTTTGGGGTCATTCCCAAAGGTGTGGTATTGACGATAAGAGCAAAAGAGGAAAGATTAAAGATGAAAGATGAGTACTCCACAACTCGTACTTCGAGATTCGCAAAAGAATCTGCAAGTTTTTTGGCTTGTTCGATTCTACGAGCAACGAGAGTGACGTTCCATCCGTCATTACACAGGGCGTAAACAACTGCTCTTGCTGAGCCACCTGCGCCCAAGATAATAGCTGATTTGCGCTTCCCAATTCCCAACTCCCGACTCCCAATAAACTTCTTCAAATCGGCAAGAAAACCCGGCGCGTCTGTGTTATCACCAACGAGTTTGTTCTCTCGCATATAAATGGTATTGACTGCGCCAATAGCTTGGGCAGTGGGTGTAAGTTCATCCATCAACTCAATGACATTTTGTTTATGCGGAATGGTGACGTTGAGTCCTGTAATTTCACCTCCGCGGACGCGGGCGAGCAAGTCTTTCAATCCCTGCTTGTCTTCGGGGGGAATGGAAAATAAGGAATAAGTTCCCTGTAAGCCGCAAGCACTTAAAGCAGCAGCGTGAATCTTCGGTGACAGTGAGTGTCCGAGCGGATAGCCGATGAGACCAAGTACAAATGATGAATGATGAGTGATGATTGATGAAGGTTCAGGCATAATAATTAGCGCAAGGTTTCTAACACTTCAAAGAAGTTCGGAAATGTTTTCGAAACACAGGATGGGTTTTCGATGGTGACACCGTCAAAGCGCAAGCCGATGAGAGAGAATGCCATTGCCATGCGGTGATCGTTGTAGGTTTGAATGTTGGCAGGTTTGAAAGTTTGGCATGGATGGATGGTCATACCGTCTTCATGTTCTTCGACTTCTACTCCCAGCCGTTTAAGTTCGGTGCAGGTTGCGGATACTCTGTCAGTTTCTTTGACTCGCGCAGAAGCAATACCCCGAATTCTAGTCGGTGATGAAGCGAAAGGAGCAATGGCAGCGAGGGTCTGAGCAGTGTCGGGAATGTCGCGCATGTCCACATCAACACCGACGATGGATAATCCCTGCGGGCCGTAGACCGTAATCGAGTTATTAGCTTCTTCCACTTCACATCCCATTTGTTTCAATACATCGAGAAATGCAATATCGCCCTGTACAGATTTGCGCGAGATATTTTCCACTTTGACGGTTCCACCGCAGATGGCAGGGGCGGCGAAGAAGTAGGATGCGGCGGAGGCGTCTGACTCAATTGGGTAATTAGTAATTGGTAATTGGTAATTAGAAGGTGAAACCTTGAAGGCTTGATAACCACTGCGTTCAATTTCAACGCCAAAGTCTTTCATTATGGAAATAGTCATGTCCACGTAGGGTTTGGAGTTTAGGTCAGTGGTGAGTTCCACTTCGATGGGAGATTGGGCGTAGGGAGCAACCATCAGCAAAGCCGAGAGGAATTGAGATGAAATATCTCCTGCAATCTTTGTCTTTCCACCACGCAAACCTGACGCAGTTATTTTTACTGGCGGACAAATCTGCTTTCCGCCTTCTGCCTTCTGCAACGGCTGAATATCGCAACCTAACTGCTCCAACGCCTCCACCAAATCCCCTATCGGACGTTCGCGCATGCGCGGCTCACCATCCAGGATGTATTCGCCATTGCCAAGAGTCAGAAAAGCGGAGAGGAATCTCGCGGCGGTGCCTGCGTTGCCAATGAAGAGTTCGGCTTTCTTTGCAGGGATTTTTCCGCCCATGCCTGTGACGGTCATTGAGTGATTGGCTTCATCGAGTTGAACATCAAAGCCGAGGGTTTGCAGGGCTTTGGCAAAGTAACGCGAGTCATCGGAGAAGAGGGCGTTGGTGAGGTGCGTCGTGCCGTTTGCGAGGGAGGCAATGAGCAAGGCGCGGTTGGTCAGTGACTTGGAGCCAGGCACGCGGACGGTGGCGGAGAGAGGGCGAGACAAAGGATGAATGCGGAATGATGAAGGATGAATGGTCATAAAGTGGTGAGTGGAAAGTAGAAAGTGGTCAGTTGCCAGTGAAGGATTGGTATTTGGCTTGTGCGTCGTTGAGAAGAGATTCAAGCTTTGCGAAATCTTCAGATGACAATGCGGCTTCGATCTCTGCCAGTTGACTTTGCATTCCATGCAGAGCGTTTAATACATTCTCGCGATTGGATTGCAATACACCCAGCATCATGGATGAAGATGTGCCTGCCAACCGACTTGTGGATTTAAAGCCTGGGCCGACGAAAGGAGTCACATCTGCGGGGGTGGTGAGTGCAAGCGCAGATGAAATCAAAAATGGCAAATGACTTGTGGATGCAAGGATGCGGTCATGTTCAACGGCATCCAGCGTTTTGCCTTTTGCGCCGAGGGCTTCGATGATCTGATTCGCGGCGGAGATGGCTCGTGAAGAAGTTCGTTCCAACGGTGTGAGCAAAAATGGTGCAGCGTAGTAAAGCGTTCTCTCAGCATTTGCCAGCGAAAGTTTTTCCTTGCCGCAGATGGGATGTCCGCCGATGGGGTCGAAGCGTTCGGGGAGTTTGGACATCGCTTCGACCACCAATCGTTTCGTTGAACCCATGTCCATCACGATGCAAGAGTTTGGTGTGAACGTTGGCAACTGCTCAAGCAGAGTCAAGATCGCGGGGACGGGCGCGGACAGGATGACAAGGTCCACTTCGGGGAGGAGCTTGGCAGGATCACTGTCAGCGTAGTCCACGATATGTTGGGACAGAGCAAGCTCGAGCGTGGGAAGATGCGGGTCAATTCCGTAGAGCGCGGCGCATTTGCCGCGTAATCCCAATGCCAGCGAGCCGCCCATCAAGCCTAATCCAATGATGGCGATCTTGGACTCTGCGAGATTAAAGTCAGGCTGTGGCATGTTGAGGAACGAGACTGCGATCGACCGCTTCAGCAACCGCTTTGACCTGCTTCACCATTTTGGCAAAGGCTTCAGGTGTGAGGGATTGCTTGCCATCGGAGATGGCGTGCGGCGGATCTTGATGTACTTCAACGATAAGACCGTCGGCACCTGCTGCGACACCTGCTCTGGCGATGGATTGGACATATGCGGAGTCACCTGTGGAGTGACTCGGATCAATGACAACGGGAAGGTGTGTGAGTTTCTTGAGGACGGGTACGGCATTGATGTCGGTGGTGTTGCGGGTGGCAGTTTCAAAAGTGCGGATGCCGCGCTCGCACAGGATGACGCGGTGATTGCCGCCGTTGAGAATGTATTCGCTCGCCATCAGCATTTCTTCGATGGTGGCAGACATGCCGCGTTTGAAGAGGACGGGTGTGCGGGTTTCGCCGAGGGCGCGGAGGAGATTGAAGTTCTGCATGTTGCGTGCGCCGAGTTGGAAGATGTCTACATATTTTTCCATCATCTCGATCTGCGACACCGCCATCACTTCGACGACGAGAGGCAAGCCAGTTTTCTCGCGGGCTTCTGCCATGTATTCGAGACCTTCTTCACCGAGACCTTGAAAGGCATACGGCGAGGTGCGCGGTTTGAAGACTCCGCCGCGAAGGGCATTCGCGCCCGCTTCTTTGACGGCTTGCGCCACTTCGAGAATTTGTGTGCGTCCTTCCACAGAGCAGGGACCGGCAATGATGGGAACTTCCGTGCCGCCGATGGTGAAACCGTTGAATTCGAAAACGGAATCCTGTTCGTGGAATTGACGTGAAGCGAGTTTGTACGGTTTGGAAATACGCTGCACTTCGAGCACGCCTGGGAAGGCTTCGAAGGTTTCCTTGAGAACGTAATGTCCATCGCCGACTGCGCCGATGATGGTTTGCTCCACGCCGAAGATGGGATGGGCTGTGAGTTTGTGGCCTTCAACGGCAGCAATAACTGCGTCAATTTGTTCGCGGGGTGCACCGGGGTGCATGATGATCATCATGGTGAGTAAATCTCCTAAATACAAAGGTTGAATTATGAAGGATGAAGTAAATATATTGCATGTTCCGTTGTTTACTTCTCACTTCTCGTTTTTTACTGATTACTCACTGTTACTGCTCTTCACGCCCAACCCTGTTTCAACGGCTGGATATCGCCTTGCACGGTCGCGAGGTTGCGGCCCATGATCTGCGCGATCTGGCCGACTTGTTTGACCATCGCCGCGAAGGCTTCGGGCTTGAGCGATTGCTTGCCATCAGAGACTGCCTTGGCAGGGTCGGGATGGACTTCAACGATGAGACCATCGGCTCCAGCGGCAATGCCCGCACGCGCAATGGCGGCGACATAATTTGCAAGACCCGTGGAGTGGCTTGGGTCAAGAATGACGGGCAGGTGGGTCAGGTTTTTCAAAACAGGAATGGCGTTGATGTCGGTTGTGTTGCGGGTGGACGTTTCAAAGGTGCGGATGCCGCGCTCGCACAACATCACGCGCTGGTTTCCCCCAGCCAAAATATATTCAGCAGACATGAGCAGTTCTTCGACCGTGGCGGAGAGTCCGCGCTTGAGCAGGACAGCCGTGCGCGATTCGCCGATGGCACGCAGCAGGTTGAAGTTCTGCATGTTGCGCGCGCCGACCTGCAGCACATCCACGTATTTGACCATCACATCCAACTGCACCTGTGACATGATCTCAACGACGATGGGCAATCCCGGTTTTTTCGCGGGCTTCAGCGAGCAGTTCGAGGCCTTCTTCGCCGAGTCCCTGGAAGGAATATGGCGACGTGCGCGGCTTGAACACTCCCCCACGCAACGCGGACGCTCCCGCCTCTTTCACAGCGATGGCTGTTTCAATGATCTGCGAGCGACTCTCCACCGAGCATGGTCCCGCGATCACGGAAACTTCATTTCCGCCGACGGAAAATCCGTTCATGGAAATGACCGAGTCTTCGGGGTGGAACTGGCGTGACGCCAGTTTGTACGGCTGGGTAATGCGTTGGACAACGTCCACGCCATCGAGGCTTTCGAAGCGTTCCATTGGGATGTTGTGCGTTTCGCCGATGGCGCCAATGATCGTCGCTTCGACTCCCTGTGAAAGATGGACGTTCAGTCCCGCCTCTTTGATGGATGCGATCACTGCTTCCACTTGCTGCGGTGTCGCGTTGGCTTTCATAATTATCATCATGGTGGTTTCTCCTAGTCAGTTACAAGTTTACAAGTTGCAGGTTGGAAGGTTTTCAACATTCAACATGCAAACCTTCTAACTTTCAAACGTTCTATTGCGCGGCTACCAAATCAGGTCGTAATCTGACCGCGTCTCGCAAGTACACATGCTTGATCTCACTTTGCGGGGTTTCCGTATTCCAATGCACAAGCACACGGATGGCTTTGGGCAAACTGCCAGGGCACGGGGATCTCGCGGGCACACATCATCGGAACCATGCTCCATCCCATTTGACGGGCAGCCTGCGCGGGGAAGGTGGCGGCGAGGTCTTCCGTCACTGTAAAGATGGCGCTGCCAACATCTTCGGGCGTCATGCCTTGATTCTCTTTTATGATGGCTTCAAGCAATTCCCGCGTTGCCTGAAGGATCAAGTCTGGTTCATCCTCTGCAACGGTGGTAGCGCCGCGAATTCCACGTGTGGGCATATATTCTTCTCCTATTGTCCCCCTTTCCCTCTGGGATAGAGGATGGGGGTGAGGGTAATAAAAAAGAGCGAGGCCGTTTGGCCTCGCTCTTTAGTTACAGATTTTTCTGTCTACTTAAGCGCAACCAGCGGCAACCGAGCGGAGGCCGTTAAAGTAATACGCAAAATAAAAGCGGACAGAAGCTAACATATTGGGCGCTATTCTATGCGTGTCACTCAAATGCGTCAAGGGGGAATTTCCGATTACGCAAGGCGGCGGGTGGAGATTCTATTTTGGATTCTCGAAGATCATCTCGTAATGTTCAACCGCTGGAAATGGATCGTAGAAGTGATGCAATCGTTTCTTCCACTCTTGATATTCATTTGACCCGCGAAACCCAACCGTATGGGCTTCCACTGTCTCCCATTGGACAAGTAACAAATAACGATTTTGTTTTTCCAAACAATGCTGCAACTGATGCGAAGCATAACCAGCCATGCTGGCAATAATGGACGATGCTTCTACAAACGCCGATTCAAATTCTTTCTCGCGACTTGGAATTACATCAAGAATTACCACTTCGAGAATCATTTCTTCACTTCCAATAACGCGCTTCGGAACTCCGCCGCAAACTGCTTCGCTGTTTCTACAGGCTTTTCACTACTCCCGATCAATTTCACACACGCCGACCCGACAATGACTCCATCCGCGAGTTGACCAACCTGCTTGGCTTGCTCAGGCGTGCCGATTCCAAATCCCACGCACACAGGCACGGACGTATGATCTCGCACACGTTGAATCAAATCGCCAAGTCCATCTGAAATGGCAGTACGCGCACCCGTCACACCAGTAACCGAAACCAGATAAATAAATCCCTTCGCATTGCGCGCAATGGATTCCATGCGCTCATTCGGCGATGTCGGCGCGAGCATTTGGATCAACGGCATATCCCCCACCAAAGATTGAAACTCACCCGCCTCTTCCAATGGCAAATCAGGAATGATAAATCCATCCGCGCCTGCTTCACGCGCATCGTGGACAAATTTCTCCAGTCCATACGCCAGCATGGGATTGAAATATCCCATCAAAATAAATGGAATGGTCACGCCGCGCTTGCGCAACTCCGCAACTGCCGCGAGTGCCTTCTTGACTGTAATTCCATGTTCCAAGGCAACTTGCGTCGCTTGCTGAATCACAGGCCCATCCGCCAGCGGATCGGAGAAGGAAAGCCCCACCTCGATCAAGTCCGCGCCGTTTTTGGCGAGCGCTTCGATCACATCAATGGATGTTTCCAAGTCAGGATAGCCCAAGGGATAATAGGGCATGAAGATCGGTTTGTTTTTGAAAGCGTTTTCGATTCTGTTCATAAGTTCCTCGTTATGAAGGCAGGGTAACTAAGCGTTTGGCGGCATGGCGTGACCACAAGTTCCTAACCCAAATTCGTTTCCCAATTCCTTTAATCACAGTATTCAAATCCTTATCCCCTCTTCCCGAAAGATTGACCAAAATCACCTGATCCTTCCTCATCGTCGGCGCGCGCTTGATAACTTCCGCCACGGCATGAGATGACTCCAGCGCGGGGATAATCCCTTCGGTGTGGCACAAGGTTTGGAATGCGCTCAATGCTTCCGTATCCGTTGCGGATGTGTAAAATGCGCGTTCGCTATCTCGCATCATCGCGTGCTCGGGGCCAACGGCCGCGTAATCCAATCCCGCAGAAACAGAATGTGTCTCGGCAATTTGACCATCTTCATCCTGCAAGACATAAGTTCGCGTTCCGTGAATGACACCCACGCGTGCTTTGGTTGCATCGCCAAATCTCGCGGCGTGTTTGCCTGAAGCAATTCCGCTTCCACCCGCTTCGACGCCGATCAACTCAACGTGTTCATCATCCACAAATCCACTGAAGACACCGATGGCATTTGACCCGCCGCCCACACACGCAATTACCGTATCGGGCAAACGCCCCACATCACGCAGCATTTGTTCGCGTGCTTCAATTCCGATCACCGATTGAAACTCACGCACGATGGTCGGGTATGGGTGCGGCCCCAGCGCCGAGCCAAGCAGATAATGCGTGTCACGCACATTCGTCACCCAATCGCGGATGGCTTCGTTGATGGCGTCTTTCAATGTCTTCGTGCCTGACTCAACAGGGCGCACTTCCGCGCCAAGCAATTTCATGCGGAAGACATTCGGTTCCTGCCGCGCAATGTCCACGGAGCCCATGTACACCACGCATTCGAGTCCGAGCAATGCCGCAGCGGTGGCAGATGCCACGCCGTGCTGCCCTGCCCCAGTCTCGGCAACGACGCGCTTCTTCCCCATCCGCTTGACGAGCAATGCCTGTCCCAACGCGTTATTGATTTTATGTGCGCCCGTGTGCGCCAAATCTTCGCGCTTCAAATAAATTTGCGCGCCGCCCAATTGTTCCGATAATCTTTTTGCATAGGTCAACGGCGTGGGTCTGCCCACGAACGACGCCAGCAAGCCTTCAAATTCTTTTCTGAAGGCAGGGTCTTTTTGCGCATCCACGAATGCCTGCTCCAACTCGATCAGCGCGGGCATCAATGTTTCGGGCACGAACTGTCCGCCGTAGGGGCCGAATTTTGGGGGTAATAATGTTGTCATAAGTTCTCCTTGATTGGATTGGACGAACATTTGACATGTGGTCTATCGTCCATTCTAATGGTCTTTGACTGCCTTCACAAACGCCTTCATCTTGCTCGCATCTTTCTTGCCTGGGACTGATTCCACGCCAGAGGCAACATCCACGCCCCAGGGTTTGACCTGCCGCACCGCGTCCGCAACATTCTCGGGAGTCAATCCACCCGCCAGCAACAGCGGATATTTTTTTGCAACTCCGCCGCCGCTGACCAATCTGCTGTGACGCCGCTTCCGCCGTAGACACCTTTGACTGCGGCATCGACCAACAAAGCAGGTGCATCATTGCGCTCATAGCCAGTGATATCTGATGGAATTCCGCGAAAGGCTTTGAATGCTTTTCCATTGAAGTGACTCAAGCATTTCGGGCGTTTCATCACCGTGGAGTTGAGCAAGGTCAAGATGGCAGGTTTCCAAATATTCTTTACTTCATCCACGGGTGAATTTACGAATACTCCGACAAGTTTGATTTGCGGATGTTCTCGCTTCAAAACGGATGTTATTTCTGCACAAGTTTCCTTCTCAATAAAGCGCACGCTCTTGGGATAAAAATTAAATCCCAAATAATCCGCGCCTGCTTCAATGGCAGCGAGGGCATCATTCAATGTTTTGATTCCGCAGATTTTTATTTTGGTCATAAGGTTACAAGTCGAAGGTCAAAGGTTGAAGGTCATAAAAGACTTTAGACCTTTGACTATTGACTCTCCATTCCAGATAATTCACGAACCTTCGCAGGGATATCATCCGAAGTAACTAATGCTTCACCGACGAGGATGGCGTCAATGTTGATATTGGCTAACCGTTCTACATCAGCGGCGGTGAAAATTCCGCTTTCGGCGACGACGGCGATTTCGGGGGAGATCATCGGGCGGAGGCGTTCGGTGGTGGCGAGGGAGACTTCAAAGGTGGCGAGGTTGCGGTTGTTGATGCCGATGAGTTTTACATCTTTCAACTTCAAGGCTCGCTCGGTTTCTGCTTCGTCGTGGACTTCGACCAATGCGGTCAATCCCAAACTGAGGGCGCAGGCGTGCAGGTCGGCGAAGTGTTTGTCATCGGTCAATGCGGCGGCGATGAGGAGGATGGCGTCGGCGCCGTTGGCTCGGGCTTCGTAGATTTGGGATTCGTCGATGGTGAAATCTTTCGGAAGAGGGGCAATGTGTGATTGATGAGTGAAACGTAAATCGCGCAGTGTTTCAAGTTTGCCCATGAAGAATTTTTCATCGGTGAGGACGCTGATGGCGGCGGCGCCGTTTTGGGTGTAGATGTCTGCCACTTGGAAGAGGTCAAGGTGCGGGGCGAGAATCCCTTTGGAGGGAGAGGCTCTCTTTAGTTCAGCGATCAGGCTTGGGCGGGGTGCGAAGCGGCGGCGCTTGATTGCGGCGAGAAAATCTCGAGGCGCAGGACTCTGCTCCGCGGCGCGGCGTAATGCTGAGGCGTCGAGCGCCGCAATTTCCAATTTCTTTTGAGCGATGATTTTTTCGAGTATGTTCATGGGTAACGGATTGCCTTTGGCAAAGCGGATAAGCGGATTAGGAAACGGATTTTGAGTACTCAACGAGGGCGTTGAGTTTGGCGAGGGCGGAGCCGTTATCGAGCGCGGCGGTGACTTCCACAAGCGCGGACTTGAAATCGCCAGTTTCGGCGGCGAGAGCGCCAGCGGCGTTGAGCAGGACGGAGTCGCGGCGCGCGCCTTTGAGTTTGCCAGAGAGAATATCTCTCATCATCGCCGCGGATTCATCGGGCGTGCCGCCGCGCAGGTCTTCCATGGTGGCGAGGGCGAAACCGAATTCGGCGGGATCAAGATCATAGGTGTTGACCGCGCCATCTTTGAGGTGACTGATGCGATTGATGCCCGTGGTGTTGAGTTCGTCGGTGCCGCCTGCGCCGTAGATGATGAGCGCGGCGCGAGAACCGAGTTCCTTGAGAACATTGGCGAGCGGCTCGGTGAGGGCGGCAGCATAAACGCCAGTGAGTTGAATGTTCGCGCCTGCGGGGTTGGTGAGCGGGCCGAGGACATTGAAAATGGTGCGCTGACCGATCTCTTTGCGCGGGCCGATGGCGTGCTTCATGGCGGGGTGGAATTTTGCGGCGAACATAAAACCGATGCCGATGTTGTCGATGGCGTGGGCGATCTGATCGGGGGTGAGGTCGAGACTGACACCGAGAGCGGAGAGGACATCGGCAGAACCGCAGTGAGAGGACGCGGCGCGGTTGCCATGCTTGGCAACTTTGCGTCCCGTGCCCGCGAGGACAAATGCGGCGGCGGTGGAAATGTTGAAGGTGTGAGCGCCGTCACCGCCTGTGCCGACGATGTCGTAAATGCGTTCATCGGGATTTGCGAGTTTTACCTTGACCGCGTTGGCACGCATGGCGCGGACGGAGCCTGTGATCTCGGGGATGGTCTCCCCTTTCATGCGGAGCGAGACCAGATAGGCGCTGACCTGCGCGGGCGTGGCCTGACCTGTCATGATGACGTTCATCGCTTCTTCGGCTTCTGCGACGGTGAGGTCGGTGCGGTTGATGGTCTTGGCGATAAACGGCTTGAGCATGGACGGCTCCGCAGGTGCGGGCGGGGCGATCTTGATATCGAGAAAATTCTTGAGCAGTTGTTTGCCATGCTCGGTCAGAATGGACTCGGGATGGAACTGCACGCCGTAGGTCGGGTGCTGACGATGTTTGAGCGCCATGATCTCGCCTTCGGATGTTTGCGCGACAATTTCAAGTTCGGCGGGGATGGGTTCGTACACGACGAGCGAGTGATAGCGCATGGCTTCAAACGGCGAAGGAATGTCTTTGAAGACACCTTGTCCGTTGTGCGTGACGGGGGAAGTCTTGCCGTGCATGAGGCGCGGAGCGCGATCCACTTTGCCGCCGTAGACTGCGCCGAGGCATTGATGTCCGAGGCAAACGCCGAGCACGGGAATTTTGCCCGTGAAGTGTTTGATGGCTTCGGGGGAAACGCCGCCATCTTTGATGGGTTCGCCTGGGCCTGGGGAGATGACAAGATGGTCAGGCTTGAGGGCGATCAACTCGTTCAAGGAAATTTGGTCATTGCGAAAGACGCGAATATCCGCGCCAAGTTCGCCGAGGTATTGAACGAGGTTGTAGGTGAAGGAGTCGTAGTTATCTATAAGGGCTAACATGGTATTTCCTTCGGTTGGTGAAGGGGTGCCGAAGCGTATGAACAACAAGTGATGAAGAAGGCCTCGAACGGCCGCATCGCTACCTTCAACCACCGTTCCTTATTCTTCATTTCCAAAAATATCCACTTCATCAGCAAACAAATCCAATGAATACGATAAGCCAGTCACATCGCGGACGAGGGTCATGGTCTCTTTGGCTTCGGTTTGCATACGGCGGATTCCGTTGGCGAGGACATCGCGCGGGATGGTGGGATGGGCAAGGTAATACGCGCGTTTTTCGCGGATGGGTTCGAGGAAGGCGTTGATGGCTTTGGCAAGTTTTTCCTTGACTTCCACATCGCCGACCTGTCCCTTGCGATAACGTTCTTTGAGATCGTCCACTTCGGCGTAGGAGGGATTGAATGCGTCGTGATAGATGAAGACGGGATTACCTTCCACGGTGCCAGGGTCAGTGGCGCGCAGGCGTTTGGGATCGGTGTACATGCCTTTGACTTTTTCTTCGACGGTCTTTGCGTCATCGGATAAATAGATGGCATTGCCAAGGGACTTGGACATTTTGCCTTGTCCATCTGTGCCGACGAGCAAAGCACCATCACCGATGATGGATTCTGGTTCGGGGAAGATTTCTTTGCCGTAGAAGTTATTGAACTTGCGTGCCATTTCGCGGGCGAGTTCAACATGAGATTGGTTGTCACGTCCAACGGGGACAACATTCGCGCGCGGCAACAAAATATCCACGGCTTGCAGAACGGGATAGCCGAGCAAACCAAACGGCATGGAGTCGATGTTGGCGTCGCGTGCCATGTCTTTGAGCGTGGGCATGCGTTCGAGGCGCGGAACGGTGACCAGCATTTCAAAGAGCAGATTCATTTCGTAGGTTTCTGGAATTGCAGATTGCACAAAGATGGTGCTGACGTTCGGGTCAATGCCAACGGCGAGATAATCCAGAACGATCTCGCGGATGTAGGTTGGAATCTCTTTGATGTACTGCGGCTCGGGTTTGGTGGTCATCGTGTGCAGGTCAGCAATGATGAAAAAGGAATCATATTGATGTTGCAGGCGCACACGATTGCGAAGCGAGCCGACATAATGACCAAGGTGCAGGCGGCCTGTGGGGCGGTCACCAGTTAATAATCTAGGTTTCGTTGTCATAGGTAATTTCCTTTCTAAGGATGAAGGATGAATTATGAAGGATGAAAAAGTTCAAAAGAAGAAAGAGGAAAGAATGTGGAATGGTTTTATTCATCCTTCATCATTCATAATTCATCCTTGTTCTGCCGCGTCTATCGCTCTCAACATCGCGCTCGCCTTGTTCACCGTCTCTTGAAACTCGGTGGATGGGTCTGAGTCTGCGACGATGCCTGCGCCTGCTTGCACGCTGACGGTGTTGCCGCGCCCGACCATGGTGCGGATGGCGAGGCAGGTGTCCATGGCGCCGTCGAAGCCGAAGTAGCCGATCATGCCTGCGTAGGCGTTGCGTGCGTCGGATTCCAATTCAGCGATGATTTCCATCGCGCGGACTTTCGGCGCGCCGCTGACTGTCCCTGCGGGGAAGGCGGCTCTCACTAAATCGAAAGCGGTCAGTTCGGGGCGCAGAGTCCCTTCGACGTGGGAGACGATGTGCATGACGTGTGAATATTTTTCAACGGTGAAGAAATCAGAAACTTTGATCGTGCCATATTCGCAGACGCGTCCGAGGTCGTTGCGGCCGAGGTCAACCAACATCACATGCTCCGCGCGTTCCTTCGGATCGGCGAGCAGGTCTTTGGCAAGCGATGCGTCAGCGTTGGCATCTGCTCCTCGGGGGCGCGTCCCAGCGATCGGTCGGAGTGAAGCGGTTCTTCCTTCCAAACGCACAAACATCTCAGGCGACGATCCAACAATATAAAGCGGTTCATCGTCCACGAGTCCGAAATCAAAAAAGAACATGTACGGCGAAGGGTTGAGGCGGCGCACGGCGCGATAGACATCGAAAGGCTCGACATTGGTTTCGCGGCTGAAACGCTGCGAAAGCACCACCTGAAAAATATCGCCAGCAACGATGTGCTCTTTGGCGGCAAGCACCATCTCTTCAAATTTTTCGCGCGTGAGATTCGATTTTATTTCAGACGGCTTGACTTCAATTTTTGCGCGGCGGGCAGAGGCTGATGAATGCGCTCGGCGATGGCGTCCAATTTTTGATTTGCGGCTTCGGCGTTACCATCCAAAACATTTGCGATAAGGAAGATGGTGCGGCGCGCGTGATCGAATGCGACGATGGTATCGGCGAGCAAATAAATTCCATCGGGAATTTGAGCGCGGTTCATTTTCTCGCTGAGAGTTGGTTCAAAATAACGGACAGATTCATACCCGAGATAGCCCACCAACCCACCCGTGAAGCGCGGCGCGTTCGGCAAGTGGACAGCGGGAAAGCGGCTCATTTCATTTTGCAAAAAGATGGTCGGGTCGTCGTGATCGAGTTGGACGGTGCGTGTTTCGCCGTTCTCTTTGACCTCGACCTGACCATCGCGCAGAATATATTCCGCTCTGGGTTGGACACCGATAAACGAATAGCGCGCGATGCGTTCGCCGCCTTCGACGGATTCCAATAAAAAGGACGCGCCGTCGCCGCGCAGTTTGAGATACAAGCTGACGGGGGTTTCAAGGTCGGCAGAGACCTCGCGGATGATGGTTTGGACTTGGGTGGCTTCTAGTAACATAGGTGCTCCTTCGGAAATGCAGAATGATGAATGCGGAATGATGAATGACGATAGACCGCGGACGATGGACGATTTGATGGTCAATGGTCTGTTGTCTAT
>NZ_JADJKT010000026.1:0-77471 GCF_016705895.1 Candidatus Villigracilis affinis
TCCATCCTCGGGTCAATTTGCTTTTCTGCCGATTGCGGCTTTCTTTGTGAATGAAGAAATTCGACCCTTTACCGCCCATCGCTTGCCATCATGTGATCCTGACGGATACGCTGCTGGCCACGTGGACTCGGCATTCATCACATCAACAATATTGCGTTCTACGAATTCTCTCGGCCCATGCGCCAACTGGTGCCAGAAAAGAACATTGTTCTTTCTGGTTCTTCCTGAACATTTATGCGTTGCACGGCTGAGTGTTTGGTGGTGTGGGGTCTTTATACTTGGGGTTCTTGTATGCGCAATTATTTTTGGGATTTCTTCTCTGCTGCATTTATCATCGTTGCGACAATATCTTTGGTACAGACTGACGGAATATCTTTCAATGGTGTGTTGCTGCAAAGGGTTGCAGGGCAAATCTGCGGAAGACAGCCTGCCATCAGCGCGAAGCTATTCTGGGATAAATTACGTTTGCCGCGGAACGGATTTGGAAAGCGCCAGATTGGCGCGAAAATATCAATACGGTCCTCGAACGACTCAGAAAAACGATCCACGCCTCGCATACCTACCTGTTCGAACATCACAGCGGACCCAATAATGAGCCGTTGGATTCGATAACTTGAATGGACCCGCGCCCCGGATAATCCAAGCGACCTGAACTAACCCCAATTTCAAAACTCACCCCCTTTGGATGACGAAGCTTTGAACATTATCAAACAGACTTTGATGGAGTGGACAACCGTTGTCAGGAATACATCTTCGTTCCTTCCCTTTAGAGACAGGAGTATTTTTCTGCGTTGAGGATCAAATCCATTTTGGAGGTTCCCTTTCCGTAAATGGACCAATGGTAGGGCACGATCGGGTTCGATGATTTCGAAAAGGAGCAGGATTGGAGATTTTGCGGAGGTGGATACGCTCCAAGATCGATGGTGGCATACTCAGTGCGGCGATCCAGCCCGAAAAGCTGATTAAGCCTTAGGGTCTAAGGAACGGTCTATCGTCAGGCGATTGAAGCGGCGGGGCTGTTCCTATTATCAGGATTATGCGTCCAAAACCGCTTAACCCTTTTTACATTCGTCGGGGAATTGAGCGAATCGTTGTTACCCTGCGGAGAATTCACCCCCAGGTATGGAACAAGATCGCAAAGGAAGTATTCCGCTTGGGAAGAGGGTTGCCGGTGGAAGATATGGTTGACGCGGTTCACGAGGAACGATATTCCGTGCGTAGCGATCAAATATCCGCGTGATTTGCGGGCGGGGAAAGAACGCTGGTTGAATGACAGTGCCGTTGAGATGTTCGATGAATCCGATGTGTCGTAGCCCCTCCATCGGTATTCTTCCGAGATGTGACGGACGCAAGCTGGCTGAATTCAATTTTGAGGAAGCTGAATCATGCTCAAGCCATTACCTTCTCTGCCCGAGCGGTTTTAGAAGGCGGCCAATTGGCTGAAGAAACCATCAATGTAGTTCTGGAAGAAGCGGCAGGAATTTAACTCTTCGCATGCCTATTTATTCCAAAAAACACAACGGACAAGCAATCAGATCGTTTCATCCATGATCCATGGTGGACTGCGTCGGGCTTAGGCTCGACCTCGATCGCGGAGTTTCAAAATGCCGCCGAACTCGATGGGATTTGACGTCTCTACGAGATTCTGGATAGCGGCGAGCCGCTGGTGGGAACCTTGCATCTTTTTCAAGTCAGAGAAAAGACTGCTGCGTTCCATAAACGTGGCTGCACTGCTAAATTTGAGGTCATTGTAAATAGAACATTGGGGCTACGCTGGCGTGGATGATATCCACCATGAACGCGAATGGACATCCATGGAAGTGGATGTGATCAAAGTGGCAACGCAGAGTTTTGGGCGCCGCCATTGAACATAGTTGAATGATGATGGTTAAAACACGAACTGATGGAACGTAAACGCGCCGAAATAGCGCTGCGATTCTCAGAAGAAAAAAATTTTCCAGAGCCTTTCATACCACACCATGCTGATGACCATAGAAAATCAGGAGGGTCGTTTCATCGATGCGAACAAAGCATTTTTGGGATACCTTTGGGTTGGAGCGCGAAGCTGTGATCGGATATGGCGCTTCCGAGCTTGGCATCTTTCAAAGCGCGGAGAAATGTATTCATTGCGCAGGAATATCAGGAAAAGGTGTCCTGAAGGAGTTTGAAATTGGATCAGTCGAAAATCTGGGTGGAGGCGGGATCGCCGCTGCTCTCCAACGAAAAATTCCATGTGGAAGATGCTGTCTACATACTAACCTCCGCACTCGACATCACAGACCGCAAACGGGCGGAGGAGGAGCGTGCAACGAGACTCATCGCCGACTTGAAGGTTAAAATGCCGAGGCAGGAAACCATTCGTGAAACGACTGCAATTGTGACTTCCACTCTCGATGTTTCGGAAACCGTGCAGCGTATTCTCGAACAGCTCAAACGTGTGGTCAGTTACGACAGCGCCTCGGTCTGGCTATACAACGGAGAGGTTGCCCAGCTTATGGGCGGGATCGGTTTGCCCGATCTGACCGAGGAAGATCGGATATATCGCGTTAACAAGGAAATGGAACCTGATTACATTTTCTGGACGCAGGAACTTCCCTATGTGTTGATCGACGATATCAAAAGGACTTTCCCAATTCCCCGATTTCCTGCATGGCTGGCTTCCCGTCCCACTCAAGGCACGTGGAAAATTGGCTAGCTTTGTGCGTTGGACGGCCGCAAAGTGGATCAGTTCACCGAGCGCGATGCCCAACTTGCTGACCTATGCCAATCAGGTTTCCATTGCGTTGGAGAATGCGCGTCTTTTTCAGATGTGCAGGGAGTCAATTGGATGAGCGCCAGAAATTGATCAACGAGTTGGAAAACAAGAACAGCGAACTCGAACGGTTTTACCTACACGGTTTCGCATGACTTAAAATCCCATTAGTCACCATTGGCGGTTATCTTGGTTATCTCGAAGGATGCCCTTTCTGGAAAAACAGATCGCCTCAAGCTTGACCTACTGCGTATTCAGGAAGCGGTCCGCAAGATGCAGACTTTGCTCAACGAACTGCTCGAACTCTCGCGCATCGGACGCATGGTAAATGCATCGCAAATTGTTCCGTTCGATGAACTGGTTCGTGAAGCCATGGAAATCGCCGTGGGCAGATCGAGGCAGATCAGGTAACGATTCTGACTCAGCCCAGGCCTGCCAACCGTATATGGAGATAAACCACGCCTTGTCGAAACCCTGCAAAACCTGATCGATAATGCCGCCAAATACATGGGCAGTCAACTCAACCCGCTGATTGAGATCGACCAGCAAGGCGAAGAGAATAGCTTGTTGATTTTCTTCGTCCGCGATAATGGCATGGAGCATCGAAGCCGCACACCATGAACGCATCTTCGGCCTTTTTGAAAAGTTGGATAATAAATCCGAAGGCACAGGCGTGGGGCTGGCCCTGGTAAAGGATCATCAAGTCCATGGAGGCAGGATCTGGGTTGAGAGTGTTCAGGGCAGGGATCCACTTTTATTTCCACACTGCCCAAGCCTGATAACGCCTGATTCTTTAATTACCAGAAGTGCTGAGTTCGCGGAGTTCGTCTCCTCAAGCTCTGCATTGGAGATATAAAATCACCGCGAAGATTTTCGCGGGTGATTTTGTTTTATACTACGCTTTCGGCAACTGTCTTTCCGTATCCATCAGCGCTTTGACCATTTCCATATTTCTGCCTTCGGCATATACACCAATACGGGCTCCGTGCCCGAAGGGCGGATCAACAACCACGGTCGTCGGCCATGATGTATTTCACGCCGTCACGTTGACTGATCTCATTCACTTTTGTCCACCGATTTCCTTCGGCGCTTTCTGGGTGAGGAACTCGGTCATTTCAGCTTTGGCGACAGGACGGCTGAGGCGCAGGTCAACGCGCTCGTACAAAGCAGGGCCCGACATCTGCCAGCAAATCATTCACCATCTCGAACAACGATTTCTTTGCCTCGGCGATCATTTCCACGAGCAGCAAGCCCATGATGGGGCCCGTCGCCTTCGGGAATGTGCCCTTTGAAAGAGATGCCGCCCGATTCCTCGCCGCCGATGAGCACATCTTCCTTCATCATATGGTCGGCAATGTGATTAAAGCCCACAGGGGTTTCGTGAAGTTTCAAACCGTAACGCTTTGCAAGACGGTCGATCATGCGTGTGGTCGAAACCGTGCGGACCACGGAACCTGTCCAGCCGCGTTTTTCAACGAGATATTTCAAAGATAAAGCCATGATCTTGTGCGGGTCGACGAAATTTCCGCGCTCATCCATTGCTCCGATACGGTCTGCATCGCCGTCGGTAACGACACCGAAATTACCCATACCCGAACTGACTGCGCTCGCCAGCGGCAAGATATTTTGCAATGGGTTCAGGGATGAACGCCGCCGAAGCCAGGATTCATCTCGCCGCAATTTCGGCGATCTCGCAACCCGTGCCCTGCAAAAGGATTTGATGACGCCGCGTCCCGAACCATACATCGCATCCACAACAAAACGCTGGGGATTATCGGCAATGATGTCGGTGCGGATCAGTTTTGCCAAATGCTCGAAATAAGGGCTGGCAGCGGATTGAATTTCTGGATCAGGCCCGCATCACGCGCCTTGTTGAAATCCATCAGGTTGGGGCGCGCGCCTGTTCTTCATTGTCGTTGATATACACTTCCACGCGGCGGCATTGCTCGGGCAGAGCCGAACCGCCGAATGCGCCCTTGAGCTTGAGTCCGTTGTAACGCGGAGCGTTATGAGATGCGGTGATCATGATGCCTGCAATGGCATGTTGATGCTTTACCGCAAAAGAGATCGCAGGGTGGGTGAATCGGATTGAGCGAGGAACACAGTGAAGCCGTTGGCAGCCAGCACGCGCGACTTCTCCCGCAAAGCGGTCTGAAAGAAAGCTGTGTCATAACCGACTACGATCTTCTTTTTGTCGGGCCATTTTCGCCGTTTGTGGATTTATCCCAGTGATCGGATGCTACTGCATCTGCGATAGCCTGGTCACGATGCGCAGGTTATCAAATGTAAAGCTGTCTGAGATGACGGCACGCCAGCCGTCGGTTCCAAAGTGAATGGGCATGTAGAGGTCTCCAAAGGATGGTGGATGAAAGATAAAGGATGAACATAAGGCGGGGATTGATTCATCCTTCATTCCTCATAGTTCATCCTTGTTTTACGGGGCGGGTGTGATCCCGATTTCGGGGGTAGCGGAAGGTTCGAAGTTTGGTTCGGGCGTGGCGTAGCTGACCACCGATTCAAGCAGCCAGCCTTCGATTTTCTGGTCATCACGAATGACGTAAACGTGCAGCCAGGTGATGCCATCTACCAGACGGAAGTCGGGGTAGATCTCGACGACCGTGCCGTTATCGAGGTCATCAAATATTTTCCGTTGGGGGTTTGGCGCAGGTTCGCGCCGCCGCCTTCATCAGCGCTGATCGTGCCTGCGATGGTTTGCAGTTCAACTGTCGCTGTGATGGTCGGTATGGATACAGCAGTGGAAGTGGCAGCCGGGGTTGAAGAAGTCTTTGTGGGAGTGGCTGCGGGCTTTGTCGCCGTAGCGGCGGTTGTGGCGGTGGATGTATTCGCGGCGTCTTCTTCTGTGGAGGTGGCGGATGTGGTCTCATCCACGGTTGGCGTGCTGGATGGTTTTGTAGTGCTTGAAGGGCGGGAAGTGTTCGTTGTTGTTGCTGGCAGGCTCAGGGTTAAAGAAGGAAGCGCTGTGGGTTGAGTCGTAGATGTGGGGGTGGCGGTATTGCTGTTTGCGGTGTGGTGAGCGGGAAGCCGTTTCCCATCAAACTGAAAAGGGTTCCAGAAAACCAAAAGCATGATTCCACTGAGGATGAGTCCGCGTGTTGAGGGACGAAGTTTTAATGCAAGCAGGGTCAGGAGGCCGAGAATGCTGGCGAGCATGAAATGTGTTGCGAAGACGAGAATGCCCTGCGGCCAGATGCCATCCACACCGGAGCCGAGGCCGAAGCCACCTGCATTGATGGGCAGATAGAATGCATAGGCGATGATGACGCTCGGCAAAAATGGTTTGCTTTCGGAACGTACGAAAGATGCAACAAGCGTGATCGCGCCGATGGCGAGTACGAAGAGTTCCTCGGGCCATAGCCGCGCATGGATAAAAACGTTGGTGAGTGTGATCGGTAAAAAGAGTCGCGCCGCAAAACCCGCAAGCAGACCGCCGATAAAAACAATAACGGCGCTGACGAGCAGGCCCATCAATGTTTGAAATAGAAAGCGGGGTGACCCCGTGAGGCTGGCGAGCAGAAAGCCCCTGGGGTGTCATGAGCGGGGTGACGAGAATGCCCAATAAAAGGATGGCTTGTGAATCGCGCAGGAAGCCCAGCCCGAGGATCGCTCCGCATGCCAGCGAAAAAAATGAACAACTCGATCGATGGATAGGCGCGGCGTGAAAGCTCGGAAATCAGCGCGGCCTGCCCCTCTGCATCGGTGGGGATCATGTCGCGACGAGTCGCCCGCCTGCGGCGCGGCCGCGGGGGAAGCGAGTTCATATCTTGTGAGGGCGGAGTTGGCTCGGTGGGGATGATGGGTTCTTCAGATAATGACATATCGGTTCTAAATGTTGCGCCCTGAAATGGTCGAGTGAATCATAATGTTCCATTATACAGGGGATGAATGGAGAGTGGGAGGTGGGAATTGATTTGTCATGGAATTACATGGAGGGTACCAAAGAACCAGTTCCGCACCTTGACGAAATGTTTTCTGAATCATAAAGTTAAGGTTGAAGCGGGTAAATTTATTTCAAGGATGGTAACCATGTTGGATGGTTTCTTCAGTTTGCGCTGCCCTGATTGCGGGGAGAAAATAAAAGAGGAGGAAAGGTATTGTCCGCACTGCGGGATAGATCTGGATGCGCCGATCGCACCCACCGAAAGAGGCCCGGGCGACAATGAGAACAGTCCCGCCCGACAGCATTTCAAAGCTGCACAGAAGGGATATGAAATTACCACAGAGGCAGGCTTGCGCGATGCGCTCATCAATTGCGACCTGGCGCTTCAGTATGACCCGAATTTTGCCGATGCCCACAACCTGCGCGGATTGGCCCTCGATGAGATGGGGCGGATCGAAGAAGCCATTGCGGCCTACCGCAAAGCACTGCAATTGAATCCCGACCTTGGCGAAGCGCGCATCAATCTTGAAGATGCAGAGGCAGAATTAGCCAGCCAGTCTGTGCCTGAACTTTGAATCAATCCATCGGTTTCATCGAAGAAGGTGAGCCGCAAAGCAGCGGCTCTGGAAAATATATTATGTGGATACTGGCGGCATTGATGGTCTCTTACGCGTTGCTTTTTGGATTTACCCAGATTCAAAAATTCGCCAATGCCTACCTGCTGCCAAAGACCACGGTCGTGTTTATTTCCGATGTGCCTGACGGCGTCACTGTGGAGCAGGCAGACCTTGAAAAAGCCGCGCAGGTTCTTTCAGAACGCAGTGAACGGCTTGGGTATTCCAACGTCACATTTGAAGTTTCCACGGCTGGTGAGATCGTGGGGATGATTCCTGTCACTGTGGATGCTGTGAAATTTGCCGAACAGGTGGGTGATGTGGGGATTTTGGAGTTCGTGGATTTTGGCGATAGTCCCGTATTGGCTGGAGATATCGTCCGCACGGACCTGGATAGCAAGTATCTGCCGCAAGTTGACGGGCAGGAGTGGCATACCGTGATGTCGAACGAAGGTATTTTGGCGGCAGAGGCGCATCGCGCTCAGATTGGCAATGAGTTCCAAATCGGCTTTGCACTCACCACGGAAGGCACGCAGATCTTTTTGGACTATACCTCCAAAAACGTCGGTAAATTTCTCGGGATCGTTTTAGACAAGGTGGTGATCTCGGTTCCGCGCATCAACCAGCCGATCACCGATGGGCAGGGATTGATCTCGGGAGCCTTCACTGAGAAAGAGGCGCAGGAGTTGGCGGTCATATTGCAGACGAAACCACTGCCATTCCCCGTGCGGCTACGATAGAGGATTTCATGAAAAAGATGTTTTTGATTTTGACGCTTGCCATCTGTTTTGCCGTCCTTTTTTCGGCGTGCAGTGACGGCTCGCAAACCAGCACGAGAGAGATCACCCTGTTCGTCGGTCCGCAGCAGGTGGATTGTCCGAGCGGCCCGCAGGGGAAATGTCTTCAGGCGAAGTATTCGGCAGACGACACCGATTGGATAAATTTCGGCGATGTCATTTATGGCTTTGAATGGGAAGCGGGGTATGAATACGAATTACACGTCCAGGTCACCGAGAGCCAGCCGAAAAATTCCGATTTTATCTTTCTCTCGTTCGAGTTGATTGAAGTGGTGAGCAAAACACGGGTGGAATAAGTATATTTGATGCTCGATCAAAGAGACGGTCACCTTCGCGAAATGAGTGACCGTCTCTTTATATTCCCAATTCTCTAATATTTCTCTAACGCAGGCCCTCTTGACGAATACTTAACTCACGTATACAGTTAAGCTCGCTTAACTAAAAAGAAGGCTTAACTATGACTAAACCAGTACAGATCAATCAATCTTTGCGCGCGTGGATGGATGTGTTCATGCACCGCTCCATGCGTGGGTGGAATCAATTCGCCAAATCCACGGGGCTATCGATGCCGCAATTCAGCATCCTGATGCAGCTGCATTACAAAGGCGTATGTGGACTCTCTGAGATCAGCGAGCGATTCGACGTCAGTGCCGCGGCTGCCAGTCAACTGGCGGAAAAGCTTGTGCAGAGTGGATACCTTGAACGCGCTGAAGATCCCAGCGACCGCCGCGCTAAATTGCTTCGTCTCTCGAGTAGCGGTGAAAAGCTGGTGAGTGAAGGCATTCAGGAGCGTTACCGCTGGATGGATGAAGTCACCTCAAAATTGAGCACTGAAGATTCCGCAAAAGTAGCAGAGGCATTAAATATTCTTACAAATGCCGCCCGCGAAATGGACACAAGAAAAGGAAACACATGAAGGATATGGTTTTGAAAGATAAAGTTGCCGTCATCACAGGCGGATCACGTGGGTTGGGCCTTGCCATCGCGCAGACGTACGCCCGTGCAGGCGCGAAAGTGGTCATTGCCTCGCGCACGCCTCACGCCGTGGGCCTGGCAGTTGATTCGCTTCGAGCAAGCGGGTACCAAGCGACAGGCTTAGCCTGCGATGTGGCCGATATGGCTCAAGTGGAGGCACTTGTCCAACATGCCATCCAAACGTTCGGCAGAATGGATATTTGGGTTAACAATGCAGGACTCTCCGCACCGTATGGTCCCACTGTCCATATTCCCGCAGGGATTTTATAACCGTTATCAATACCAACATTATCGGTACTTACAACGGATCAATTGTTGCCATGCGCCATTTTCTCGCGCAGAAAAGCGGAAAGTTGATCAACCTGCTTGGGCGCGGTGACAAAGGCTCCATTGCTTTGCAGAACGCATACAGTTCCAGCAAAGTTTGGGTGCGCAACTTTACAAAGACCCTTGCAAATGAATACAGAAACAGCGGTGTGGACATCTTCGGTTTCAACCCTGGATTGGTGAGAACGGAAATGCTCAGCAACGTCCACGCGGTTGTGGGCTATGAAGAGCAGATGAATCCGCTGCGATTTGTAGCCATGCTTTGGGGGAATGATGCCGATGTTCCCGCCGAAAAAGCCTTGTGGCTCGCCTCCCCCGCTACTGATGGAAAGAACGGAACCATGGTCACGGTCTTGACTAAACGGATGATGCTTTCCCGTTTGATCGCCCTGCCATTCCGTAAATTATTACACCGCTCCACCGAATTGCTGCCTCTTAATGTTACATCTGTTAAATCAGCGATCAGCGGAGATTAGGAAAGGAATCTTATGCAAGCAACTCAATTAAGAAAAATAACCCAGCGCCGTCCTGAGCGGACAAAGTCCAAGGGCGGCATGGGACGCGCGATCAAATATCTGACCAGTTACAAACGTCAGGCTGCGCTTCCCTATTTATTTCTCATCATTGCCACGCTTTCACAACTGGCCGTGCCGAACATGATCCGCCGCGTCATTGATGCGGTGACCAGCGGCTATATTGCCGACCAGATCCTGGGCGCGTTGGAAAAGATCCCCGCCGGGTTTGTCGGCGCGGCAGTACCCAAGATCCTGGATGTGATGCAGTATCCTGCCGAATGGACGGCAGACCAGCTCAAGGTCCAGTTGGAGGCGGATTTCAATAATGCGCCGCAACTGCTGATCAACGCCATCGTCGCCATTCTCGTCTTCGCAGTCCTGCGCGGCGTCTTCGCCTTTTTGCAGGCATATTGGGCCGAGAAAAATTCGCAGGCGGTTGCGTATGATCTGAGAAACGATCTGTATTCCAAGATCCAGACGCTTTCGTTTTCATATCACGATAAGAACCAGACGGGACAGTTGATGATCCGCGCCACAGACGACGTAGAAAAAGTGCGCCTCTTTATCGGGCAGGGGCTGCTTCAACTCGTCGGGGCATTCATCCTACTTGTTGGAACGATCATCATTCTGTTCTCGACGAATGCTCCGCTCGCCTGGTCGGTGATGCCGATTCTGCCTGTGGCGCTTGTGTTGTTTGTCTTCTTCGCGGGCGCAAGCCGACCGATGTTCGCGCAGGTGCAGCAAAAACTTTCAGCATTGAATACGGTCTTGCAGGAAAACCTCGCGGGGATCAAGGTCATCAAGGCATTTACGCGCGAAAGACAACAGCAGGAAAAATTCAAGGCGCGCGCCGATGACACGATGGAACAAGCCATCAAACTTTCACGCTTGTTCACCTTTATGTTCCCGCTTGTGTTCATGATCGCGAACCTCGGTCAGGCCGCCATTTTGTATGTGGGTGGCAAGGCGATCATGGCGGGGACGTTGAGTCTCGGCGAATGGCAGGAATTCTCGATGTATTTGATGTATCTTTTCATGCCGATCATGATGATGGGCATGATCATCACGCAGTTCGGCCAGGCATCTGCATCTGCCGACCGCATCTTTGAGATCCTCGATGCCAAGAATGACATCACCGACAAACCCACTGCAAGCAAACTCCCTGCAGTGACTGGCAATGTTAAATTTGAAGATGTCACCTTCCGCTATTTTGGCGGCGGCGACCCTGTACTTTCCAATGTGACCTTTGAAGCCAAATCAGGCGAGACTATTGCGTTGCTCGGCGCGACAGGTTCAGGCAAGACGACCATTATTAATTTGCTGCCGCGCTTCTATGACCCGACCGAAGGCAAGATCACCATTGACGGTCACGATCTGCGCGATGTGACTCTCGAATCATTGCGCTCACAGATCGGTATCGTACTCCAGGAAACCACCCTGTTCAGCGGAAGCATCCGTGACAACATTGCCTTCGGCAAACCCGATGCCTCACAGGAAGAGATCGAAGCCGCCGCACAAGCTGCACAGGCACATGACTTCATCATGTCCTTCCCTGAAGGCTATAACACTCATGTTGGCGAACGCGGCACAACCTTATCTGGCGGACAAAAACAACGCGTCGCCATTGCCCGTGCCCTGCTGCTCAACCCGCGCATTCTCATCCTCGATGATTCAACTTCATCCGTTGACCTGAACACCGAAGCCGCCATTCAAAGCGCGCTCGATATCCTCATGAAGGGACGCACCTCCTTCGTCATCGCACAGCGCATCAGCACCGTGATGAATGCCGATAAAATCCTCGTCCTCGAAAAGGGCAAGGTGGTTGCGATGGGCAAACACGCAGACTTACTGGAAGACGATCCCATTTACGCGGAAATTTATAACTCACAGATCTTGGCTCACGAACATGAACATGAAAAGGAAGGTGCATTATGATGCACGGACGCGCAGGTGAATTTTTGAAAGGGGAAACCAGCAAGCCGCGCAATGTCAGCGAGACCCTCGCGCGCCTTGGCGGTTACTTTGGCCGCTTTTGGTTCATGCTGACTCTTGCTGTGCTCTTCGTCATCACAGCCACATGGACTCAAGTGACCAGCCCCGAATTGATCGGACAGGCGACGGACTGTTTCCTCGTTCCCAGCGGAAGCAACCCCTTCGCTTCATTCGCACCGACAGAGGCTTCTGAAACCCAAACAGAATCTTCCTGTTGGCTCGCTTCAGACCCTGCCACCCTCACAGGGAGACAATTATTCCTGAACAAACTCTACGCGACGGGCGGCTACACTCTCCCCGATATTGCCACGGCGACGGTCGAACAGCGCACCGAGGGTTTGGTCCGCTTGATCGTGTTCATTGTCATCCTTTTTGTAGCAGGCTCCCTGCTCAACGGCTTGACCTTCTTCACCATGTCGTGGACAGGCCAGCATGTGCTTCGTCAAATGCGTGTGGAAGTGTTCGAGCAGCTGCATCGCCTCTCGCTCAGCTATTATGCCGAGCATGAAGCAGGCGACCTGATGAGCCGTATCACCAACGATACATCCGCCATTGAACAGGCATTCTCGTTCGCGCTGGTCAATGTGTTCAGCGGAATCCTGCTGTTGGTCTGGGTATCCTACAACATGATCACGGCGAACCTGCCTTTCGCTTTGTTGTCACTGATCGTGGCGCCGCTCATGTTCATTGCAACCTTTTACTTCTCCGAACAGGCGCGCAAGGCATTTAGAAAATCGCGCGAAGAGATCGGCAACGTCAATGCCGAATTGCAGGAATCCATTGCGGCCGTGCGTGAAGCACAAGCTTTCAACCGTGCGGATGAAAATATCGAGAACTTCAAGGAAGTCAACGCCGCCAACCGCGATGCGAACGTACGCGCGGTTTCGTTTACTTCCGCACTCGCACCGGCTTTGGAAGCATTGTCTTATGTCTCGCTTGCCATCGTCACTGGGGTGGGTGGATGGTATCTGCTCAAAGGCGGAACCTTCCTCGGCTCTGCGGTCACGCTCGGCCTGGTCGTGACCTTCCTCGCGTACGTCCAGCGCTTCAACCAGCCGATCCAACAGATCGCCGTGTTGTGGACGAATATCCAGAACGCCATCGCAGGCGCGGAGCGCATCTTCACCATCATCGATGAAAAACCCGCTGTGACGGACAAGCCCGAAGCGAAGGATATGAAAGAGATCAAGGGTCTCGTTGAGTTCGAGAATGTTTCGCACGAATATGAAGACGGCGTTCCCGTTTTGAAAGGTGTCTCATTCACCGCGAATCCCGGCCAGACCTTTGCCATTGTCGGCCCCACGGGCGCAGGCAAGACGACCATTATCAATTTGCTCCCGCGCTTTTACGATGTGACCGAAGGCTCCGTCAAAATTGACGGCGTGGACGTGCGCGATGTGAAAACAGAATCCATCCGCAGGCAGGTTGGCATCGTCTTGCAGGATACCTTCCTGTTCTCTGCATCGGTCTTTGACAATGTCCGCTTTGGACGCCCCGATGCAACCGATGAAGAAGTGATGGCGGCGATCAAACTCGCCAATGCCGATACATTCATCGAACGTCTGCCCGAAAAATATGACACCGTCCTCGGTGAACGTGGTTCAGGGCTGAGCCAGGGTCAGCGCCAGTTGTTGTCCATTGCACGCGCGGCTCTCGCAGACCCGAGAATTCTCATTTTGGATGAAGCAACTTCCAGCGTAGACACAAGAACCGAGCGTCTCATCCAAAAGGCTTTCGATAAACTCCTGAGCGGTCGCACCTCCTTCGTCATCGCGCATCGCCTGTCCACTATCCGTAATGCAGATCAAATTCTTGTGCTGAAGGCTGGACAGATCATCGAGCGCGGCAGGCATGACGAGCTGCTCGAAAAGAAAGGCTTCTACTACGACCTGTACATGAGTCAATTCAAAAAACAGGAAGAATTGGAAGCAGTGACAGCATAATTTTGCAGGGACACGGCAGCGCCGTGTCCCTGCAGTTTTTGTGGTTAAATGGGGTTCAGGAGAACCGCCATGCTGAATCTGAACTCGAAGCCAGCACTGAAAATGGATATTGTGTTTTATGAATGAGCGGGTCAGGGAGTTGGATGGTGTTCGGGGGATTTCGATCATTGTGGTCGTGGCGTTTCATCTGCTCAAGCGGGCAGACTATTTCACCAGCAACGAAACTTTGCATTTCATCACGCGCCTCTCTTCCATTGGCTGGGTGGGCGTGGATATTTTCTTCGTGCTTTCGGGGTTTCTGATCACGTCCATTTTGCTGAGGACGAAGCACGAGAAGAATTATTTCAAGAATTTTTATGTCCGACGATCGCTGCGCATCTTCCCATTGTATTTTGTTTTTATCGCTGTCATTCTTCTCCTGCTTCCCAAACTTGACCCCGATTTCACGCCCGAAATTCCGCGTGCCCTCCCATTTCTTTTGCTTTATCAACAAAACTGGCTGATACTGATCAGCAAAATTCCACTGACCACATATCTTGCGGTCA
Source organism: Candidatus Villigracilis affinis (assembly GCF_016705895.1). Taxonomy (NCBI): domain Bacteria; kingdom Bacillati; phylum Chloroflexota; class Anaerolineae; order Anaerolineales; family Candidatus Villigracilaceae; genus Candidatus Villigracilis; species Candidatus Villigracilis affinis. The sequence goes on from NZ_JADJKT010000026.1 coordinate 14,359, forward strand.
CCTGGTCGCTGGCCATCGAGGAACAGTTCTACTTGATCTGGCCTGCTGTTGTTTATTTTACAAAAAAGGAAACGTTGATAAAGCTTAGCATTGGCGTGATCCTTTTTTCGATCCTCGCCCGTTTGCTGGGAATCCTGTTCTGGGATGATATGTCTCAGGTATCCACGTTCTTTTATTACAATACTTTCACGCGTTTCGAGCAATTGGTCTTTGGCGGCCTGCTTGCTGTTGCGTTTACCGAACCCCTTTGGATTCAGCGATTGAAAAATATTTCCATTCCTTCTTTTTGGGTCGCGTTTGCGGCGTTTCTTGCGTTGTGTTTTACAGCCTATCCCCATATGGTTCCGCTTGATGAAAATATCTGGCTCGTCTTCGGTGGATACACACTGGCAGCGGTCTTTTCAGCGGCGATGGTCACCATTTTGATGACCCATCCTGAAACATCGATGTTTCGCAGGCTGTTTCAGAACAAGCTGCTTATCTTCTTTGGAAAATACAGTTATTCCATTTATCTTCTGCATGTTCCCGTCATCTTGATCCTTCTGGATATGCTCTGGCGGACCCAACTGCGCGGCTGGGCTATGTATCTGGCCTACATCGTTTTGACCTACACCATCACAGTCGTCGGCGCTTTGATCACATGGAATCTGCTTGAAAAACACATGCTTAATTTGAAGAAGTATTTTGAATATCAGTAAGCTTCGCGTGAAGAAATAAAAAATCCACGTTGGTTGGATAATTCGCGGCAAAAAGATCGAGGGAATCCAATGAACATCCTGACCGAAATTCACCGACACGAAAACTTGAACATCCTCGGAAAGGCCGTGTACAGAACAGCCATTCGAGGAGTGGCCTTGCGCGGACGGGAACTGTTGATGGTCCACTCGACCGAAGTTGGCGATTACAAATTCCCCGGCGGCGGCATGAATGAAGGTGAGGAGCATGAACAAGCCCTGCGCCGTGAGATCCATGAAGAATGCGGCATGTCGCTCCTCCATTTTGGACAGGGCATCGGTGCCGTCGTCGAATATATCCGCCCGCAGGAAAAGGATTATGACGTGTTCAAGATGACCTCGTACTATTATCTGTGCGAAGTGGATAATGTTTTTGGCGAGCAAAAGCTCGATGCATATGAAAAAGACTTGGGATTCAAACCCGTATGGCTCGACATCGATGAAACAATACGAGCCAACAAATCATTGCTGGCTCGTGAGCAAATCCCTGGATGGTTGAAAAGGGAAATTTTTGTTCTTGAATATATCAGGCAAAACCTGTTTTGAAATGGTCCGCGCTTTTTATCCCTTGAGTGGCGGAGCATCCTTGTCGTACACGAACACCTGAACGTCCATCCCGTCCTTGTTGAGCAGATCCATTGCGGGTTGAAAGGTCGCATCCTTGATCTTTTGCATATCACCTGCGGGCGCGTATACCGAAAGGCGCGCCTCTTCATCAGACATTTTCGCAACCTTTACTTCCGCGCTTCCGCAAGCGGCTTTGATCGTATCCGTCATTTGTTTAATGGCATCATCAATGGACATAAGAAGCTCCCTGTTATAGTTTAAAAAAATTATATACCATCTTTGAGCAGGTTATGCCGCAAGCCTGACCAATTACCTATCCGCTTTTCAACTTTGCAACGGTCACGCCTTCGCCGCCTTCCTTGTCGCCGCCTTCTTCGAACGAGTTCACGTACTCATGTCCGCGCAAAGCCTCGCGCACGGCCTGTCTCAGCTTGCCCGTTCCTTTTCCGTGAATGATGCGCACGAACGGCAGACCCGAAAGAAATGCCTGCTCCAGATATTTTTCCATTTTGTCGAGCGCGTCATCGGCCATCAACCCGCGCAAATCCACTTCCATGCCGGGAGATTTTGTCGCCGATACAGAAGTCCTCGATCCGCCGTCTGCTTTCTGTTTGATGCTTACAGGCGACTGTTTACTGGCTGTGGATGACTGCTCACCGCCGCCTCTCACCAACTCAGACAGTCTCGCCCGTATGCGCAGGGTCCCGATCTGGATCTCCGCATCCGACTCACCCAAAGCGGTCACAACACCTTCTGCATTCAACGTGCTGACAGTAACCCGCTCGCCCAACTTCCACGACTGATTACTGCCCACTGAGACCTGTTCACTTCTCCGCTCCACCGGCGCTTCCACCTTCTCCTCCATCTGTTCCATTTTCGCTTCAATGGCTTTGATGGCCTGTAAAGGCTGGCTTGCTTTCTTCAATTGACCCTTCAACGAGTCGATATTGCGTTTGAGCACCGCCACTTCCAACTCGCCTTCGGCGCGTGCCTTGGCTAAAGTTTCGCGGCGTTCATCTTCTATCTTTTCAAGTCGCTTTTCAATCTCGCGTGTTTGCGCTTCCAATTTGGCGCGCGCCTTTTCCATCTTTTCGCGTTCGCGTGAAGTGCGGTTACGTTCCTTGCGAATGTCATCCAGCAATTTATCGGCCCGCAGATCGAGCGGATTGATCTCTGCTCGCGCCGATTCGATGATTGTCTGTGGAAGTCCCAGCTTTTGCGCGATTAACAAGGCGTTGGATCTGCCCGGGAGTCCGAGAGTCAGTTTATAGGTGGGGCGAAGCGTTTGAATATCAAATTCCAAAGAGGCATTCACCACACCTTCTGTCGAATGTGCGAAGGATTTCAATTCAGGATAATGGGTCGCAACGAGAGTCATCGCACCTGATTCGAGCAAGTGTGTCAGAATTGCGCGCGCAATGGCTGCGCCTTCCTGCGGGTCTGTGCCTGAACCAAGCTCATCGAAGATGACCAGCGAACGGCTATCCATTTTTTTCAAAATGCGGATGATGTTCGTAATGTGTCCGCTGAATGTGGAAAGCGATTGCTCGATGGATTGTTCATCACCGATATCAGCCCACACCGAATGGAAGCATGGCAACTCCGATCCGCTTTGCGCGGGGACATGCAATCCGCTTTGCGCCATCACCACCAGCAAGCCGACCGTTTTCAGCGAAACCGTTTTCCCGCCCGTGTTCGGGCCTGTAATCACAATGGCGCGCGTGCCAGGCGCAGGGTCTACATCCACGGGGACGACGGTGTTCGGGTCAAGCAGTGGGTGACGGGCATCAATAAGTTTCAAGGTTGTAATGCGTTGTCCTGAACCCGCCGAAGGGTTTAAGGTGGAAGGTTGCGAATCTTTCAACTTTGAACCTGTCACCTTCAACTCACGTAGCAAGGGTTCGCTCGCATGCAACTCGTCCGCATACTTTGCTTTTGCAAAGGCCAGGTCGAGTGCGGCAAGATTCTCCACGCCATATTTCAATTCGGCGGCATGTTCACCGACCTGCGCCGAAACCTCGGCGAGGATTCTTCGTTCCTCGTCTCGTTCGGCAAGCTGCAATTCGCGGATCTGATTGTTCGCTTCCACCACGGGCAGCGGCTCGATGAACAGCGTCGCGCCACTGGAGGATTGGTCGTGAATAATGGATTTGATCTTGCCTTTGAATTCTGCGCGCAACGGAATTACATAACGTCCATCGCGCTGCGTGACGATCGGCTCTTGTAACATCGAAACGGTTTTTGAATCGGTTACATACTTTTGCAGGCGGCTCATCAACCTGTCCTGCGCTATACGCAAATTGCGGCGAATCTCACCGAGCTTTGGCGATGCTGAATCCAAAATCTCGCCGCGGTCTGAGAGAATGCGCGAGATCGAATCCACGAGACCATGTGTTTCGGGCAATCCCATCGCAATTTGTGTCAGGCGTGGATATTCCTCCGTGCGCTTTTCGAATGCCTTCTTGAGCTCACGGCAGGCGATCAGCGTGGATTTGACATCGAGCAGGGCATGCGGATCGAGTACACCACTGCGCGCGGCCAGGTCGGCCTGCGGACGGATGTCGTGTGCAGCGCCGATACCCATGCTATTGACGGAAAGTAATTTGCGCGCTTCGGTCGTCTCTGCGAGTTGGGCGGTTGCCAACTCAAAAGAAGAGGTCGGTTCGAGTGCGCGTGCCAGATCCATCGAAGCGGAGAAATCGCAGAAACCTGCCAGCCGATCGAGGATCTTCGGGTATTCGAGAACGTTGAGAGTCTTGCTGTCCATAATGATGAATTATACTTCGCTAAGCCCCACAGAGCCTTATGGAGAAAATTATGAGACTGAAGAATAAAACGGCAATTATCACCGGCGCGACAAGTGGAATTGGAAAAGCCACTGCGCTTCTTTTTGCAGACGAGGGAGCGGATCTGGTCATCACCGGCAGACGCTCCGGGTTGGGAAAAACCGTCGAAGCGGAATGCAGACAACGGGGAGTCCGATGCGTGTTCGTCGAGGCAGATCATACGAAGCAGGAAGATTGTCAAAGAGTCGTAGATGTCGCCATTAAGGAATTCGGCCGCATTGATATTTTGTTCAACAATGCGGGCATCGTGCCGAAGGGGACGGCCGAGACGACCACCGAGGAAGTTTGGCAGAGGACGCTGGATATCAACATCACGGCAGTCTGGCGGATGAGCAGGCTGGTCATCCCGCACATGCGTGCGCAGGGCAAAGGCGCAATTGTCAACAACGGTTCGGATTGGTCGGTGGTGGCAGGGAAGAATGTAGTTGCCTATGTGATGAGCAAGGGTGCCGTGGCGATGATGACGAAAGCGATGGCGCTTGACCATGCCCGAGAGGGGATTCGCGTGAATGCCGTTTGCCCTGGCGATACCTTTGTAGACCGCTGGCTGGAGACAGGCTATTTCGAGGGCTCCGATCCTGTCACCTTGAATGAGGCGATCGAGGAATCGAGCGCATATATTCCGATGGGGCGTTTTGGCAAACCCACCGAGATCGCCAACGCGGTCCTGTTCCTTGCTTCGGATGAAGCGTCGTTTGTGACGGGGCATTTGCTTTTGGTGGATGGCGGCAACACAGCACAATAATTGTGAATTTTGGCGCGAAAATAGCCCAAATGGGCCAAAACAAACAGGTTGATTTCGGATGTTTTCTCGTTATAATGAAATTGCTTCACCAATTTAGAGGAAAGGAGGTAAAAACCACATGTTATTCTCACCGAAAGAGAAGGGCCAAGGTCTGGTTGAATATGCGCTAATTCTTGTTTTAGTAGCCATCGTCGTTATTGCTGCGCTTATGATTCTTGGACCATTGATCGGTAATGTATTTAGCAAGGTCAACAGCAGCTTGTCCGGTGTATAAACATACCGGGGAAGAAGCAAAAGTTCGTAATTGGGCGGCCAATTGGCCGCCCAAATTTTTTTCATGGGAATGTGTGAGCTAACTGATTTGTTAATTCGTTCAGGTTGTTTTCTTATTATAATAATAGTGCCGTATTTGAATTTTAAGGAAAGGAGGTAAAAATCACATGTTATTCTCACCGAAAGAAAAAGGTCAAGGCTTGGTCGAGTATGCGCTGATTCTTGTTTTAGTAGCCATCGTTGTTATTGCTGCGCTTATGATTCTTGGACCATTGATCGGTAATGTATTTAGCAAGGTCAACAGCAGTTTGTCACGCGTATAGTCAATATTTCAAATATTCAGTTTTTACAAGCGGATTGTTGATTTCAACAATCCGCTTGTATCTTTTATATGCATTGATTGTAACGAACGAAACAATGGCACCGATGCCAGTATAATCATCGAAATTTGAGGAGAAACCATATGGCTCAGCTTATTGCAGGCGAATATGATGTCACTTTGAACGGTGTACAAATCCATTACACGGTCCGCGGAAAAGGTCCGTTGCTGATCGCACATTCTGGCGGGCCAGGTGCGGATGCGCGGGATTGGGATGACTTTGCAAAAATAGACGACTTCGTCACAATCATCGCCATTCATCCGCGCGGCTCGGGTCTTTCTGGACCTGCGGCCGGGGACGCCTATCTGTTGCCTGATTACGCATCTGACGTGGACGCCTTGCGCAGGCACCTTGGCCTGGAGAAAGCGATGTTAATGGGCTGGTCACATGGTGGAATGGTCGCGCTGGAGTATGCGATCCGCTATCCCGATTCGTTATCAAAATTGATCCTCTTCGATACATCCGCTTATTTTGGGGAATTCTTATCCGATGTGGAAGCGTCGGTGCAGGCTTTCAAGAATGAACCATGGTTTGAAGATTCTCTGGATGCGTTGAAGAAGGAATGGGCTGGAGAATACCAAACCGATGAAGACATGGGGCGTTTGTGGCAGCGTGAGAAGAAGTTTTATTTTAAAAAATTCGATGCGCGCGCCCAGGCCTATGCCGAGCGGACAAAAGATACACTGATCAAAATTGCGCCGCTGCGTGTGTTCAATGAAAAAGAAGCCCCCAGCTTTGACCTGCGTCCACAATTGGAGAAGATCAATGTCCCGACGCTTATCATTGTGGGACGGCACGATTTCATCACAAATGTTGAAATGGCAAAGGAAATGGCGGCGCGAATTCCAAATGCACAGATGGAAGTCTTTGAAGAGTCAGGCCATTATGGATTCGTGGAGGAACCAGAGAAGTTTTACAGGGTTGTAAAAGAGTTCGTGGAAAAATAAAACACATTGGAGAAAATATGATCGTCGTATCTGATTTGATGGGTACATTGACCACCGGATCGCCGTTTTTGGGGTTGGTGGATTGGGTGAAGCATAACCAGAGCAAGTTCAGCGCCAATTTGTACATGGCGGCAATCATGCCGTCTTATTTACTTGCGAAGAACGGGTTGATCGACTGGCAGGCCTGGGGACAAAAATTGATGGTGGACAGCCTGTCTTATATCAAGGATGCCGACCCGCAGAAGCTGGCTCAGGTATCTGAGTGGATCGTGGAGCATGATTTTTGGAAGAAGCGCCGCGAGGACGTGGTGGCGCGGTTGATCGCTCATCGTGAAGGTGGGGCGCAGGTTTATATTGCCAGCAGCGTGGTGGAGCCGTTCATTGAGCCATTTGCAAAGCGGATCGGCGCGCAAGTGAGCGGTACGCCCGTGGAAATAAAGAACGGCCGTGTTCAAATGGTGGGCGAGCTGGTTGCGAGCGAAAAGAAACTGGAACAGATCCTGGGCCGCCTCGGTGTGAAGCGCGTGGATTTTGCCTATGGCGATACCGTGTTGGATATTCCCCTGCTTGAACATGCGGAACATCCTGTGGCGGTTTATCCCGATGCGAAGTTGAAATCTGTTGCAGTGGAACGGGGCTGGGAGATCATTGGTGATACGCCCAAAATTGGGTGAACTAGGTAATAGGTGAGAAGTAAATAGAGAATAGAGAAGCCGCGAAGAAAATTTTCTTCGCGGCTTCTCACTTTTTATAACTCGCTTTATCCTACCCCGTATTTCTCAACCCTGATGCAATTCCATTGATGGTGATCGCCATCACTTCGCGCAGGGCGAGGGCTTCGGTACTTTCCTGATCGGGCAGGGAGCGCAGGCGGCGCAGGGTTTCCACCTGGATATAGTTGAGCGGGTCAACATAGGGATTGCGCACCTGCACGGCTTGGCGGGTGGCAGGTTCAAGCTCCAGCAGAGTCGAATGTCCACTGATGGAAAGAACAGCTTCCCGCGTGCGTTCGTATTCGCTGCGAATCGAAGAGAAAATTTCGTTCGCCAGTTTTTTATCCGAGACCAGATCCACATATAAGGCTGAGATATCCATATCTGCTTTAAGCAGGGACATTTCGGTATTGGCGAGCAATGTTTTGAAGAAGGGCCAGCTTGCGTACATTTCCTGTAACAACGATTTATCATCAATGACCGCGAGCCCGGAGCCGAGACCATACCAGCCTGGTAAATTGAAGCGGCTTTGCATCCATGAGAAAACCCAGGGGATGGCGCGAATTTGATTGACCGCACCAGTTTGCGAGCGCGCCGACGGACGCGAGCCGATCTGCAAATGTTTAATTTGGTCGAGCGGCGTGGCCGATTGCCAGAACTCGATGAAGCCCGGGGTTTCATAAACCATCTTGCGATAGGCACGCTGCGCGGCATCTGACATTTGCGACATGGCGCTGCGCCAATTTTTTGAAATGGGTTGATGCGGCAGCGGGGCAGAGGCGAGGATGACAGCGCTGGCGATCTGTTCAAGATGACGATGCGCGAGACCGGGATTCGAATAACGCAAGGCGATGATCTCGCCCTGCTCGGTCAAACGAAACCGACCATTGATACTGCCAGCCGGTTGAGCACGGATTGCGCTGTTGGCGGGTCCGCCTCCGCGCGCGATGGTTCCGCCGCGGCCGTGGAAGATGGTGAGTTTGATATTGTGTTTTTGCGCAACGCGGGTGATCTCTTCCTGCGCTTCATACAATGACCAGTTCGCCATTAAATAGCCGCCGTCTTTGTTGCTGTCGGAATAACCGATCATCACCATTTGTTCATTGTTGTGCGCTGTGAGATGCTCGCGGTAAATTTCTGAAGTAAAAAGAGATTCAAGAATGCGCGGAGCATCCTTGAGATCGGGGACGGATTCAAAGAGTGGCGCAATTTGTGGGATGGTTTTGCACCCAGCCCATTTTGCGAGCAGGAGCACGCTCAACACATCGGACGCGGCGTGAGTCATCGAGATGACGATGGGGCCGAGAAGTTCACTTCCGTACACTTCGTGTGTGCGCCCGATGAGTTGGAACAATGACCAGGTCTCCGCTGTGGCGGACGTGACCCCGGGATGGTTGGAAAGCTGCGGCGCGGATTCTTTGATCAGGCGCGCGAGTAACTCGGTTTTTGAATCGGCGGGCAGGTTTTCAAAATCGGATTCGAGATTCAGGGCACGCAGGATCTCGCTGAGCGCGGCATTGAAGCGGCTTGAGTCTTCCCGAATGTCGAGCCTTGCAGCGTGCAAGCCGAAGATCATCAACTTACGGCGGACATCCTGCAGGTCGTCCTGTGTCAGTTTTTGGGGAATGGCTGTTGCGATCAACTCCAAAGGTTGTGCGAGGTCTTTCACTTCCATGCGGGCATGATAGGCGTAGCTTTGCAGTAAATGAGACTTCATATCTTCGCGCGAGGCTTCAGCCAGGTCAGAGGCCAGCAGAGACAGTACTAAACGATAGGGTTCTGTCACATAGCGTTTTTCGATGTAGGCAATGTGTGGCGGAAAAGGTCTGCGTTTTTCGATCCAATCCATTAAGGCTTGCGGCGGCGGGATGCGGTTGGAACTCACGCTCAAATGGCGTGCCAATTCGTGAAAACTCTTGCGATGATTTTCCACTGCCAGACCGCGATGCAGGCGCAGGGTTTCGGCGGTCACATCTGAAGTGACATTGGGATTCCCGTCGCGGTCGCCGCCGATCCATGAAGCGAGCTTGAACCAGTCCGCGGGGGCGTGCAGGCCTGGGTAATGACGTTCGAGCGCTTTTTCAAGATCGTCATAGATGACAGGGATGGTATTCCAGAAAAACGAGTCGACGAAATACAATCCCGTTTTCACTTCATCGGCTACGGAGAGTTTCGCGGCGCGCGCGCGGTCGGTGAGCCAGAGGAAGGAAATCTCATTGCGCAGCAATTGAATGGCATCTTCCTGTTCGCGCAAAGAGAGTGAACCTGCGCCGATCTGCGTGATGAGTTCAGTGATGCGTTCCATTTTGGAAAGCACAGTTCTGCGGCGCGCTTCGGTGGGATGGGCGGTGAGGACGAGTTCAATGGATAGATTTCCGAGCAGGTCTTCCATCTGTCCGCGGGTGATGCCGCGCTGTTTGAGTGTGGCGATGGCTTCCCCGATGGATTCGTGGATCGGTTCGGGGAATTTTTCGTCTTCGTAACGGCGCAGGATCTGGATGCGCTGATTCTCTTCCGCGCGATTGACCAGATCAAAGTACGCGGCGAACGAAGCGGCGACCGCCCGCGCCTCTTCCGTATTCAGGGAAGAAACTTCCTGTTGCAGGCTCGCCGCGGAAGATACGTCACCGTTACGGCGGGCCTTTGCCAGCGCGCGGATCTTTTCCTCGACCTCAAAAACGTGCGGCGATTCGAGTTCCGAAATGACCTGTCCGAGCAGGTCGCCAAGCAGATGAATGGTTTGTGAAATGTCCATGACTTTTTGTAGTATATCAAATCAGAAGTGTATAATCGTGCCATCAAATTTTGAGAGAGAGTCAAAATGGAACGGACAACCCTGCGAAGAATCAGAAAACGAAAAGCCGATAATAAAGTGTATTTGTGCGCGCCGGTCAACTCGCTGGTGGAGGGGATCTACGAACAGAACATTCCCTTTTACGAGATCAAAAAGCATGGTGATTTTGGCCTCGGCACCTTCAACGATCTCGATGGCGAGATGATGATGGTGGATGGCGAGATCTTCCGCGTTGGGTCTGACGGCAAGGTGAATCAGATCACGGATGAAGAAGTTTGCTCGCCGTTCGCCTGTGTTACGAATTTTCAGCCTTCCGGTGAAGAAACCCTCGAACAGGAAATGTCGTATCCCGACTTCCTGAAATGGATGATCGAATTGATGCCTTCACCGAATATCTTTTATGCCTTCCGCATCACGGGTGAATTCGGATATGTCAAAACGCGCTCGGTGCCAAAACAGGAGAATTATCGTCCGCTGGTGGAAGTGGCGAAGGAACAGCCGACCTTTGAATTTAACGATGTGCATGGCTTGATGGTCGGATTTTACACACCCTCGTTCATGGCTTCCCTGAGCGTGCCCGGCGTGCATCTGCATTTTCTCACCGACGACAAATCCAGCGGCGGACATTTGCTGGAGTGCCGTCCGCGCAAGGTGAAAGTGGAGTTGCAATACCTGTACACACTGGAATTGTCACTGCCATCCAACCTCGATTACCTCACCTGGGATTTCCAGCGTGATATCGGCAAGGATTTGGATAAGGCGGAGAAATAGCTTTATCGAATGTGGAGTGCATCTGCTGCACCATTTTACGGAGAAAAAATCCATGAGAAAACCAAACTGGATGTTGATCGGAATCATGTTTGGCGTCAGTCTGTTTTTGGGATACGCCATTTTCGCGGCGGCCATCGGCGCGTTTTTCCCTTCCATTAACTATCTGTCCAAGCCGTTGTTATGTTCGGGTGAATTTTCGATCGAGACCACACGCTATTCGTACAAGCCCGGACAGGTGGGCTGGCAGCACAATATTTACTGTGATGGCAAAGATATCACTCTGCCTGCCGTTGCCATGACTGGGCTTCTTGTTTCGCTTGCGATCTTTGTCGTCTTTTTTATCCGCTACCGTGAGGCCATGTTCCACTCTGAAGATTTCGGCACGCTCGCAAAAGATACGAAACAGACCAGCAAACCAGCAAAGGGTAAAAAGAGAAAATCTCCACTTGAACGTATGGCTGAGTTGAAGGAAATGCGTGACCAAAACCTGATCTCTGATACGGAATACGAGAGAAAAAAAGCCGAGATCATGGATGAGTTGTGAGTAAGCGAAGCTGAACACTCCTTCAGGACGATGTAGCCATTTTGGTTGAACTGTATAATAAGTCCGTCGTGATATTCCAACTTTACAGAGGTGCCCCATGACATTCCAACTTGTGTACTACTCCCAGCAGGACCCGAAATGGAAGGAAGATATTCTCGGCTTTGGCGATTCGCGCGACACCATTGGCTATGTGGGCTGCGCGTTGACGAGTGTGGCCATGCTCATCAGCGGGCATGGATTTATCGAAACCCCCAAGACCCTCAACCAAAAACTGAAGAACGTCAACGGCTTTGTCAGCGCGGGCATCCGCTGGGATACGGTCAATCAGATCTATCCGCAGATCAATGTGAAAAGCAACATCTCCTGCGGCAACACCGATGCGCCGCTTGGCCTCATCGATGCCTCCATTGCGGCGGGCCAGCCTGTCATCGTGATGGTGGATAGCACCCCCGCGCCCGGGCTGCTTACCCATTGGGTCGTCCTTTACGCCAAAGAAGGCAACGATTATCTGATGCTCGACCCGTGGCCGTATCAAACCGACGTCAACAAAAAAACATATCTCATGCCGCGCTACAGTCAGGGCAACCCGTTGCAGCGTTCGATCATGCATGTGATCGTTTATGAATCATTCAATGCCAGCGGAGGAATTTCATTACCGGGCACTGACCAAACGACAGGCACGGATCAGACTCCGCCGACAACGGGTACAGTCACAACAAGCACTACCCTGGCCCGAGTCAAAGCCGACCTCACTTGGGGCTTGAACATCCGCTCGAGCATCGATACTTCCAGTCCGAGCAATATCGTTGTTTCTGTCCCTGCGGGCACCGTCCTCACCCTGCTTGGCGCGGATGATTATTCCAAGATCGGCGGCGTGAATCAATGGGTGCGCGTGAACGATGGCAAGGGACACGAAGGCTTTTGTGCCGCGTGGTATTTGGAGCAGGTTCAAGTGGCCGCTCCTGTCGTTGTAACAGAACCAGTTACCACGTCCACGACGGATACGAGCGGCGTCACCACCACACCCCCGAAACCCGTCGCAATGACCGTCGTTGTCAAAGCGCGTGTTGGCAGGCTTGGCGCAAAAATCTATAAGACTGCTTCGGTAAAATCGGAGATCATCTCCACTGAAAAAATGCGCGCAAAATTAACCGTCGTTGAAGATGAAAGCAAGGCGCGGGCGAAACTCGGAAAAGCTGGCAAATGGTTGAACGTGAAGACCAAGGATGGCAAAAAGGGTTACGTGAGTGCCGAGCTGGTGGCTGAACCGTAGGTGTTGAAATGAAAGCATTCCATTCGTTCGTTCTTTCCATTCCATATTTGTTCCTGAAAAAGATTCCCTATGCCTGGGTGCCTGTCGTTGCATTGTGGGCCTGGCCGCCGATTATTTCGGGGATTTTCCTGGCGATCATTCTGCTTGGGATGTGGTTCATGGTGTTGCAACAGCGGGCATGGGAGGCGGAGGTTGCGCGCGAATATCGTGTGCTGCACCGTGACCAGCCGCGCGCGCCATTAGTGTTTCAGATCCGCAATTTCGTTTTGGTTTGTCTGGCAAGCGCAGCCATCGGTTGGATCGCAGATGGAAAACTCGGCCTTTCTTCCCTGCAATGGACGCTGCTTTTAGCAGGGCTCATGTTCCTTTATAAGGATGCTCTGCTCTTCGGCGCTGGGACTGTTTACTTGATCACGAACAAGGGCATCGCGATCCGTTACGTGCCCGGACACGTTGATTATCGATTGTTCTTTGGTTTTAATGAGATCCACAACATTGAGAAGATCGAATCTGTGAAAACATTGCCGCTTACATGGAGTGTTCTGTCTCCACAGCGCAAGATCGTGGAACACGGATTGCTGCTGAAACCCAGGAAATTGGATGGTTTCTCGAAGACGATCCAGGAAGTGGTGCTTTGCCCGGTAGACCCCGAGGGATTTATCAAACACATGCCGCCTTCGATTTCTGTTAAAGAGGCTGTGTCGCGGTGATTGCTTTTGAATTCCTGTTTAGATAATTAACTACCAAGTGCGCAAAGAACGCGAAGAAAAACTTTTCCTGGTCTTTGCGCACTTGGCGTTCTTTGTGGCTCGATTATTTTTGAGAGGTGATTTTGAAAACAGAAACCGAACGCTTGAATATTTTGATCCTTGTCTTCGGGCTTTTGTTGGGTGCGTATGCCCGTTTTTTGCCCGCCAGCATGGTCGGTTTCCCGGTCACAGATGGGGGATTGTTCCATGAAATGGTGAAGGCGATTCAAGCGGAAGGCTATCGCCTGCCAGCTTTTGTGAATTACAACGGCATCTCGATCCCGTTTGCATACCCGCCTTTGGGGTTTTACACCACGGCTCTGGTTTCAGATATTTTCAACATTCCTCTCATTGAAGTTTTTCGCTGGCTGCCTGCGGTTGGCAGTGTGCTTTTTTCCATTGCGTTTTACCCAATGGCGGCGGCGATCCTAAAATCTCCTTTGAAAGGCAGTCTGGCGACTGTCTTTTTTGCGCTGCTGCCGCGTTCCATTTCCTGGTACATCATGGGAGGAGGCATCACGCGGGTGCTGGGACATTTGTTCCTGATGCTGATCCTTTTCAGCGCATACAAATTATTCACCATGCCTTCCAGAAAATATCTGGTGTTGACGATCCTTTTTGGGGTCGGTGTGGTGTTGAGTCATCTTGAGGCTTCATTGCATGCTGTTTTCCTGTGCGCTGTCTTGTGGGCCTTCTTTGGCAGGTCAAAAGAGGGGATTAAAAATGCGCTGTTCGTTGCTTTGGGTGTGATTGCCCTGACTATTCCCTTTTTTCTCATTGTGATCTCACGGCATGGATTGCAGCCTTATTTGAGCGCGGCGCAGACGGGTTTTCAAAATCCGCTGGCGTGGGTGGCGATTCTGACAGGTTCGTTTGCTGACGAAAAATTTGTCACTTTGCTTTCGGCGCTGGCCCTGCTGGGATTTGTCGTTGTGCTGGCTCGGCGCGAGTTTTTGCTGGCAGTTTGGTTGTTCCTGCCCGCGATCATCGATCCGCGCAGTGCGGCTTCTGTTTCGATCATTCCCTGGGCGATGCTGGCGGCGATCGGGTTTGTGGATATCGTCATCCCCGGGTTGTACGCGTTGAAAAACAATTTGCAGGAAGCGGGCGATATCGAATCGAATTGGAGTACATATTTCATCAAATCGTCCGCGATCAAATTCGCGCTGACGGCTTTGATCTTTTATGCATTCTTTGGAACGGTGCTTTCGGATCAGGTGTATCCCAAAGTGAGTCTCACGCCGTCTGACCGCGCGGCCATGGAATGGGTGGCAAAGAACGTTCCGCCGCAAAGTCAATTTTTGATCCTCACTGGCGAAACCGAAGCCTTTGCTGATGCGGTAGCGGAATGGTTCCCCGTGTTGAGCGGCAGTTACAGCATCGTCACCATTCAAGGCTACGAGTGGATGCCCGATAAAGTGTTCCTGACAAAGCTGGATGAATACTACGCCTTGCAAGCCTGCATGGATAAAACATCTGCTTGTGTGGATGAGTGGTCATTAAAAGAAAACCATCCCTTCGAGTATGTCCTCGTTTCGCGGGATGGTATATCGGCGAATGAAAATTCGCTTTTGACTTCGCTTCGCGCGGCGGCTGGGTATCGGCTGGCGCATGAAGAAAAGGATGTTTATATTTTTGAAAAGAGACCCTAAAGGTTTAAAAAACCATTAGGGTCTGTCCACACTATTTAACGCATCCACAAAAACTTCCACCATCTTTTGGATATTGATCTCCTCGGAAACAATTCGAAACGATTCTTCGCCCATCTTTCGTAAACGAGCCATATCTGACAGCGCGTTTTTCATTGTGGCGACCAGCGCGCCATAATCTTCTGGTTGAATCTGCCAGCCGTTCCCATCGCGGACAAGGTCATCTTGCGTGCCATCGCCTTTGGCTACGATGACGGGCAGTCCGTAGCTCATCGCTTCCTGAACAGCCAGCCCGCCGGTTCCGGGCAAAACAAATAGGTCTGATTCTGCGAAATAGGGTTTGAGTTCCATCCCATGCCTGGCTCCGGCAAACTCTGCGGCAGGATACACATCCCGGGCAAGGGACTCCAACGCCGCACGCTCCGGTCCATCCCCAACAATAATTAATCGCGGTTTTGATTCCATCTCGGCGCAGGCGTGCAGTAAAGAATCAACCCGTTTTCGAGCCTGTAATCTTCCTACAAATAGAATTGTTGCGCGGTCTACGGTCTGTGGTTTACGGTCAAGAATTTGCTCTGGCTTTGGTGACACTGAATTATGCGCCACGAAGATCTTTTCGCGGGGAAAGCCGAGGGCGGCGTATTCATCCGCGCCGCGTTGACTGTAGGCGAGGAGTGCGTCGAATTTGCTCAGGAACGAGATTCTGCTTTTTTGACGGAACCCTGCCAAAGGTCCAGCAAGAGGCGGCGAACCCAATCCCCAGCCGATGACTTTTCTTCCGCGGGTGTGCATCCAATTCACAGCGGAGGATGTCCCCAGATAGCGGGGGTTCGCTTCCACAATTAAAGTGTGCGGATTCCATTCTTCGAGCCATTGAATGAAGTTTTGTTGATGACAAAGATAGAACGCGCCGCTGAAGAGGTGGATGTTTTTTGCTTCGTGATAACTTGCGATTTGCGGTTTGCCGCCTGCGATCATTTCCACGGGGCGCGCTTGACCGGCGAAGAGTCCCATGCTTTCGCAGGATTGCGCGAGCAGATCAAAAAACGGCACGCGGTAACTGGGCAGCACGCGTTGTTGTAAACCGAGGCGATGCGGAAAATTTTTCATGGCAGCGGCTCGCAACGTGAAAAGATGAAAGCAACATCGTCGCGATATTGTTCGCACCACTGGCTGGAATTTTTCACAGCTTCGACCAGTGCGGGTTGGGTTTTTGCAAGGAATAATAAATTAATTCCATTTTCTTCAAGATAAGAATCCCAGCCGGGTTGTGCGGCTTGCACGAAAAGATATTGTTCCACCTGTTGTGGAGTGTAGATAATTTGGAAACGCGTATCCATCCAGACGGGTCGCGCGGGCAGGCCGTATATCAGGTAACTTCCAAATACAACGTCGTTCCACATCATGCCGCTAAATTCAGGATTTTCCGACAGCCATTTGGTGGCGGCAATGGGCGTTTGAGGGTCTATGGATGGAATGGATTCACTTGTCAGGTTTTCTCGAAACCCGGGTAAAAGCATTAAAGGCATTAACAGCAATGCTGCGCCCAGACCCAAATTGATTGTCGGCGTTTTAACTTGTACTGGACGGTCGAAAAATTTTGTAATGAAATCAGGCATAAGGCTTGCGGTGAAAGCCGCGATGATAAACAGATCCCAGATCACAAAACGGTTCGCTTTAAATGCCAGCCATGAAAATAAGATGAACAGCGAAAATTCCAATACGGTGGGACGGCGGCGGGCAAAGACCGCAAGCGGCACAAGCAGGATCAACCATGCAAAAAAGATATTCATTTGCCAGCCCAGGTTTACCGGCGGCGCCCATTCTGTAACAAATTTATTGCTTACAGGTGACAGAAGGGTTTCGAGCACCGATTGCCAGAGCGTCAATCCGCGCGGATTGATCAAAGTGACTGCCAGCGCAAACAACGTAACCTGGAAAAGTTTTTTTCTATCCCCAGCCCCAAAGACAACGGCAAGCCCAACAAGGATAAAAAACAAAATAAATGAGCCGTGCAGGTTCGCCCAGACAAAGCTGAGAGGAATAAGCGCCCAGAGATATTTTTGCTCGCGCTCCTGCCATTTCAACAAGAGCCACACCACAGCCAGAAACAGCGGATATGCAAGCAGTTGTGGACGGGCTCCCCAGTTGTTACTGCCTGATAACCCTGCCAGTAATGTGAGGAGAGTCGCCAGACGGGGTCCGATCTCCATTTGTCTCATCAACGCCCAAAGTAGGGCATAGGTTAGCCCGATCAATGTTGCGAGGAGAAAGACCGTTCCTGAAATTCCGCTGACCTTATACGTCAGCCAGAGCAATACAGCCGATAACCAGTGCTGATAGACCAAAGGTTGTCCAGCCTGTATGGAGCTGTATGTATCCATCACAGGGACAGCGCCATTTTCCAGAATATCCCTTCCCAGCCGTAAATACCACCAATAATCATGGGGCTGTACAGGCAGAAGGATGGCGATGGTCAGTAATGGGAACAGGGCAATGCCCAGCCAGAGAAAGTCGTAGGAGTGCGAGGAATTTTTCATGGAGTTTGATGGTTTGACCACAAAGACACAAAGGTCCAAAGGTTTAAAGAATTACGCGTTGAATTCCGTTCTTTATAAGCGAAACAAAGTTTTTGTATTTTCCTTTGTGACCCTTCGTCTCTTTTATGGTTAATCTTTTTTGCCTAAAAGAACCTTGAGATAGGCTTCCACCATTTTATCCAATCCCAGCGCGGATTCGGCGTGATTCCGCGCGGCTTGGCTGAAATGCGGCTGGTTTTGCAAAATCTCTTTAGCGGCAACAGCGAGCGCGGAAATATCGGGCGGCTCGATGTTCCAGGAGTTGCTCCCGTATGGCACGACCTTGCCCGAATCACCGATGACCAATTCCTTCACCGCGCCCGTATCAAAACCCACGACGGGAAGTCCGCAGGCCAGCGCTTCGATGACAGAATTTGGGCAGGCGGGGTGCAAGTCAGCGGAGAAGAACAGATGCGCCGAGCGCATGATCTCAGGGATGCGCTCACGCGGCACGCTTCCCATCCACTGAATGGGTGCGCGGGTTTTAGTTTCAACCCGCTGACGGTGTTCCTCTGATATTTTGCCGACGGCGATCAATTCCACGGGCAGGTTGTGTTTTTCGATCAAGGTTTCAGTTAGGGCGATGGCATTGTCCAAGCCCATGTCATAACCGCCGCCCAGGTTGCCTTCGACAAGCAAAAGGCGAAATGGCGGGTAAGGCAAGATACTCTCTTGCCTTACAGAATAGGTATTCAAATCAATCCCATTATGAATCACAGCGAAAGGTACGCGAGTCTTTCCGTATTTTTGCTCCCACCAAGCTTTGGAAAACTCGCTTTGATAAATAATATTTGTCGCAATAAAACGGCGGATGAACGACAAGATAAAGTTGCCATATTCGGCGCGCAGATAATGCTTGAGCCCAGTGTTTCTTTTTCGGTGAACCCAGTTGATTCCGTCGAGGCGCTGCACGATGCGCTGTCCGCGCTGACGGGCTTTCCATAACGGGAGCAGGTTTCGGGTCCCCGCAATAACGAGCGCAGCGTCTGAATCCGCAGAAAGATCGTGTGTCACATCCACGCCGCGCGCGCGCAGTCCCTGCTCGAATTTCAAGCGGAAGGACGCCATGCCGCCGATCCCATCCACTTTTGGAACGATGCAAATTTTTGACATCCATCCATTATACAATCTTCCACTTTTCACTTCTCACTTTTTTCATCCGTGTAAATTATGGTATCCTTGCGCCAATCCACTCAGGGAGCTTTTTTTCATGTACATCGCCATCGAAGGGGTGATCGGCGTCGGCAAGACCACACTTGCCCGCCTTCTGCAAAACACATTCGAAGCGGAGGTTCTGCTTGAAGTTTTCGAGGAGAACCCCTTCCTTTCTGATTTTTACGCAGACCGCGCGCGTTACGCGTTTCAGACCCAGATCTTTTTTTTACTCAGCCGCTATCATCAGCAAAATAATAATGTCCCAAAGATTTTGGCCGACGGAAAAAGCCTGATCGCAGATTACACCTTCGCGAAGGATGCGCTGTTTGCGGGCATCAACATGCAGGGCGATGAGCTCGACATGTATCACAAAGTTCACGAGGCGCTCGGCGAGAAAATTCCCAAGCCTGACCTGATCGTGTACTTGCAAGCCACCACCGATACACTCATGTCGCGCATCGCCTTCCGCGACAGGCCGTACGAAAGACAAATGGAACGCGCATACATTGACGAACTCAATCATGCGTATGAAAATTTCTTCTCGAAGCCGTTTGACCATGTCCCCGTTTTGAAAATTGACTCGAACGAACTGGACATTATTCGCAATGCCGAACATCTCAAGCAGATTGAGAACCGCATCCGCTCGACCCTTGGGCTGATCCCGTTTCAACAAAATTTGCCTTTGCCCGAAAAATGACATCCAAAGGAAACCGCCATGCGCGTAACACGTGAATCACTTCTACGCATTGCCAAAGAGACTGCTCAGGAACGGGCGTACAACGATAAGGATATTGTCGCCGCCTACCTGACAGGCTCACTGCTTAATGTTGACCCCATGCTCGGCGGCACCGCGGATATTGACATTGTCTTCGTCCACAAGACCCAGCCGAAGCAATCACACGAGTTCGTGAAACTGACCCCCGATTTTCATCTCGATATCAGCCGCCGCATGAAGGAAGAGTTCAAATCGCCGCGTGAATTGCGCGGCGACCCGTGGCTCGGCTACGAAATGTACGATCCCATTTTGCTGTATGAGCGCGAAAAATTCTTCGATTTTGTGCAAGCCAGTCTGCGCGCAGGCTTTGACTTTGAACAGCCGCCGCTCATGCTGCAGCGCTGCCGCAAAATGCTCTCCCACGGCCGCCAGATCTGGATGGATTTGACCGAAGTGGATGAAGCCTCCGTCGGCCCGAAGGAAATTCGCAAATATATGAAGGCTCTCTTCCATGCCTTGAATGCGGTCGCCGAATTAAGCGGACCTCCGATCCACGAACGCAGGCTTTTGCTGGAATTCCCTGCCCGCGCCGAAGCCGCCCAACAGACAGGATTGGTCGCAGGAGCGTTTGCCCTGATCGGCGCCAATAATGTGGACGCTGAAAAAGTAAAAGGTTGGGTCGCCGATTGGAAATCCGCTTACACTCTCGCCAGCGAAAAAGATGGCGTTGACCCGCGCATTGATCCGATCCGCTTGAACTATTATGAGAAGGCCATCAAGGCCATGCTCGAAGGTGCGATTCCCCTCGCCGCGCTCTGGCCGCTCTTCCACACGTGGACCATCTCTGTGGAGGTGTTGGAGGGCGATCACTTCAAATTCTGGCAGACGGCGGCGGGTGAGTTGGGCCTGCTCGGCGCGGGATTCACAGAAAAAGTGGATGGCCTTGACCATTTCATCGACGACATCGAGGTTGTGTTCGATGATATCGCCCGCGAAAACGGGCTGGATGTATCCACAGGATTGTAGTCAAACTTCCGAAGTCTTAAGGCTTCGGAAGTTTTTTATGAGGAATAAAACATATGCAGGATTTTATCGAAGTAAAGCTCGAGATTTTCACCCCTCAGGAGCATGTTTTACGAATCCGTCATGAATTGGCAAAGATCGGCGTGGGTCGAATCGGAAATTACGATCACTGTGTGGCGGTTTACCCTGTGCAGGGATATTACCGCCCGCTCGAAGGTGCGAATCCTTTTGAGGGTGAGGTCGGAAAGATCAGTTCCGGCGTCGAATATAAGATCGAAGTCAATTGCAGGCGCGAACTGGTCAACGATGCGATTCGGGTTGTGAAAAGCGTCCACCCGTATGAAGAGCCATTGATCAATATTTTTCCGCTGGCGAATCACCTTTTTGTAAAATGAAATCCTCCACTTTACCTTTTATCCTGCAAGCACTGACTGCTGCGCTGTTTTTCGGGGCGAGTGCGCCGATTGCGAAATTGCTGCTCGGCGATGACATTGCACCGATCTTTCTGGCGGCTTTTTTGTACCTCGGCAGCGGCACAGGGACTTTTCTCGTCAGGCTGACTCAGCGGATGCGATCCAAAGATGTCGAGGCAGATATCAAACCTCCGGATATTAAGTGGCTGGCTGGCGCAATCATCTCTGGTGGAATTCTGGCTCCCATCGTATTGATGATCAGCCTGCAAAACACGTCCGCTTCGACAGCTTCGTTGTTGCTGAATTTCGAAGGGGTGGGAACAACATTGATCGCTCTGTTGTTTTTCAAGGAAGCCATCAGCCGCCGTGCGTGGATCGCGATCATCGTTATTACGTTGGCGAGTATTTTCCTCTCCACGAACCTTGGCGAAGGCTTTGGGCTTTCGCTCGGTGCGCTGGGAATTATCCTCGCCTGTGTGTTGTGGGGCGTGGACAATAATTTCACGCGCAATATCTCGGGCAAGGATCCGCTTGCCATCGTAGCGTGGAAGGGATTGGTTGCAGGGACGTTCTCTTTCCTGCTTGCCTTTTTCCTCGGCAATGAACTGCCGTCTCTATCGATCATTCTTGGCACTCTAGCTTTGGGATTTGTCAGTTACGGCTTGAGCACGATGCTGTTCATCCGCTCGATGCGCGGGTTGGGTGCGGCGCGGACAAGTGCGTTGTATGGCACGGCTCCGCTGGCGGGCGTGCTTCTGTCGATTGTTATCTTTGGAGAATTTCCGTCGTTTTTGTTTGTCATCGCGGCGATCCTCATGATCGGCGGCGCGTTGCTGCTGATCAATGAAGAGCATTCCCATTCACACACACATACGGCCATGTTCCATGATCACAGTCACAGCCATGATGATTCCGCGCATGGACATGACACCGCAATGGAAGTCCACTCGCATGAGCATGAACATCCTGCCGAGGAACATGAGCACGATCATATGCCAGATATCCATCATCGGCATGGGCATGAGGAGTAGAGAAAGGAAGAAAGAGGAAGAAGAGGAAAGCAAAAAGCCAAAGCGATATCAGGGTTTTGCTGGAAGAGTTGAAGAAAGTCCTCGAAACAGAGCCAGCCTTACCCGTGGAGTGAGTCGCAGAGATTTGTGCGAGGCGTAGAAAAATGTGATAAAACGGGACCCGTTGTCAGCGTGCAATCGGAGTTCCGATTTTCAAAAAGACTAAAAGACTAAAGACCATCAGACCAGGAGACTAAATCATGCCAACTCAATCAACATCCCCGCACCTGCCTTTCGGCGAAAATAAGAACGCCGACTGGTATGGCAAGGACATTTTATCTGTCAAACAATTCAGCCGCGACGATCTGGAGTACGTGTTCGGTGTGGCGCACGAAATGCGTGGAATGGTCGAACGCGTTGGGACGTTCGATTTGCTGAAGGGAAAGATTTTGGCGAATCTTTTTTATGAACCGTCCACGCGTACTTCGTCATCGTTCACGGCGGCGATGGAACGACTCGGCGGGTCGGTCATCCCGATCAGTGAGGTGAAGTATTCGTCGGTGTCGAAGGGCGAGAGCCTGCCCGATACGATCCGCACGCTGGAATGTTATGCCGATGTGATCGTGCTGCGCCACCCTGAAACAGGGTCGGCGGCGATCGCGGCGAAGGCGGCGAAGAAACCTGTCATCAACGCGGGCGATGGCGTGGGCGAACACCCGACTCAGGCGCTGCTCGATACCTTCACCATCATGGAAGAGATCGGCCGCCTCGACAACCTGACCGTGACCATGCTCGGCGATCTGAAATACGGACGTACGGTCCATTCGCTGGCGCGTTTGCTTTCGACCTTTACGAATATCAAATTGAATTATGTCTCGCCTGATATTTTGAAGATGCCGAAGGAAGTGATGGAGGAAGTCGGCGCGAAAAACATCCCGCAGGCTGAGTTTGCGTCACTGGAAAAGATTCTCCCCGAAACAGATGTGCTCTACGTGACCCGTGTGCAAAAGGAACGCTTCGAAGACCCCGCTGATTACGAAAAAGTGAAAGGCGCGTATGTGATCGACCCTGAGATCATGAAGGCGGCGAAGAAGGACATGATCGTGATGCATCCGTTGCCGCGCGTGGGCGAGATCAGCACAGACTTTGACGATGATCCGCGTGCCGCATACTTCCGTCAGATGGAATATGGTTTGTATGTGAGAATGGCGCTTTTGGCGCTGGTGTTGGGCAAGGCGTAATTTACGAGCTACGGGTTAACAGGTTGGAAGGTTGGCAGGTTTGAATTCTGCCAACCTTCCAGTTGTTTAACGAAATAATTTTCCAACTTGCGAACTTGTCAAAAATACCATGTCGCTCTGAGGGAGCGTTCTTTGCGACCGAAGAGTCTCGTAGTTTGGCGTAGAGACCCTTCGCTATCGCTCAGGGTGACATTTTTGAGGTGATTTGTAGGTTATTTTCCAATCAGTGTGAAGATGACAACACCAAGCGCGAAGATGCCTGTGAGTGTTGAAAGCAGGGGAATGGCTAAAAATACTCCCAGACCAAAGAAAAGGAAAAACAGGATCGTGCACCAACCAGCGATTGTGCTAGGCATATTCATTTTTATTCTCCTTAAATAGGGCGGTGACAGGATTGTCACTCTAAACAAGACAACACTTGTCTGAATTAAAAGGTGCGAAAGCCATTTATTTCAAAATGGTACAATCAACGCATGTCTTCCATTTCTCTTCCCGCAGAATTTACCCTGCATCGCAAGAATTCCTATAATCGGGCGACCACCCTCAAGTGGATCGTTTCGCACGCACGCCCTTATTGGTGGATCGTGATCATGATCGTCATCGGTGCGATCGGCAATGCCGCATTGGCGGCCTACGTGCCCGTGCTGACAGGGGATGCCTTCAACTCGATGATCGAATCGCCGCCGGATACATCCGTTTTGCTGCCACTGGCGCTGATCATTGGCATTTCGCAGGTCATCCGTGGTGTGCTGCAATTGGGGCGCAACTTCGGCGCGGAACTCATGGCCCAGCGCATGGAACGCGATATCCGCGACGAGTTGTATCTCTCCCTGCTTGGCAAGAGCATGACCTTCCATAATCTTCAACCTGTCGGTGATACGATGGCGCGCTCCACCAACGATGTGCGTGAGGTGAACTTCATGTTCAACCCCGGCGTGAACCTGGTGGTGGGCTCCTTCATGTTCATCATCATGCTGTTCTTTGCTGCGCCGCGCTATCATCCCTCCCTGCTCATCACGCCGACGATCTTCACGATCATTTATTTCATCGGGCTGGCGCGTTATCTCAAGTCGCTTGCGCCGATCACGGATGAAGTCCGCGCGACCTTTGGTGATATGAACACGCACCTCTCCGAATCGCTGGATGGCGTGGAGATCATGAAAGGCGCGGCGCAGGAAGGCGCGGAAGTGGACCGCTTCGTGTCCAATGCGCGTAAGGTGCGCGATGCCTTCGTCCGTCAGGGTGATCTTGAAGGACGCTACATTGCCATGCTGTTGCTGGGCACCGCCTACGCGGGCGGACTTGTCCACGCGTTGCTGCTTTTCCGCGCAGGGACGATTGACCTCGGCGCAGTCGTTGCTTATTTTGGTTTGCTGCGTTTGCTTGAATTCCCCACCTTCACATCCACATGGGCGTATTCACAGATCTCCTCCGGACTTTCCAGCGCGCGTCGTATTTTGGAACTTATCAACCGCGAGACTCATCTCGACCAAAATGCTGTGGGACGCGCCACCGAAATGCGCGGCGAAGTGGAATTCCGCGGCGTTTCCTTCGCTTATCCCTACCCCGAGGGCGATGCCGTCATTCAAGACGTCTCATTCAAGATCAAGCAGGGACAAACCGTCGCCATTGTCGGGCAGACAGGCGCGGGGAAGACCTCGCTCGCAAGGCTGATCAATCGCACCTACGATGTCACCTCGGGTCAGGTCTTGATCGATGGCGTGGACGTGCGCGAATGGAATCTAGCCGCCCTGCGTTCGCAGATTTCCATCATCGAGCAGGATATCTTTTTGTTCTCACGTTCGCTGAGCGATAACATCGCCTTTGGCAAACCCGGCGCCACTAAGGAAGAAATCATTTCCGCTTCCATCGCATCGCAAGCGCATGATTTTATTTTGGATTTCGACCAGACCTATGGAACCGTCGTCGGTGAACGCGGCGTGACCCTCTCCGGCGGACAACGTCAACGCATCGCGCTTGCCCGGGCCTTTCTCACCGACCCGCGCATTCTCGTGCTCGATGATTCCACTTCCGCGATCGACTCGGCCACCGAAGACAAAATTCAGCGCGCCATTGCCAACGCCGCCCGCGGACGGACCACCTTCATCATCACGCACCGCCTTTCGCAGATC
Organism: Candidatus Villigracilis affinis; assembly: GCF_016705895.1. Lineage (NCBI taxonomy): Bacteria > Bacillati > Chloroflexota > Anaerolineae > Anaerolineales > Candidatus Villigracilaceae > Candidatus Villigracilis > Candidatus Villigracilis affinis. The sequence goes on from NZ_JADJKT010000026.1 coordinate 39,612, forward strand.
CGCTGGGCTGACCTCATCATCGTCTTTCGCAAGGGAAAGATCGCAGCCATCGGCACGCATGATGAATTGATGAAAACCTCCGAAGCGTATTCCAGAATTTTCAGGGAATAAAAATCCTCCGCCCTGAGCGGAGAGACGAGTGCTCTTCGAGGAACGCAGTCGAAGGGCAATTTGATGTGAGAATAATGTGTTTTGAAAAACTGTCCTTCGACTGCGCCGCTTAAGAACAAGCGGCTCCGCTCAGGACGAAATACCACGAGGATTTATGGGTTTCTTTGCCGGACTAAACGACGAAAAATACGATAGACAATACAGCGACCGTGAACTCACGCGCCGCATTGCTGGCTTTTTCAAAACCAAAGCCAAACAATTGGTGATCGCCTCGGTATTGGTGATTACGCTGGCCTTCATCGGCGCGGCTTTGCCGGTGGTGGTCAGCCGCATGATAGATCTGCTCCGCGAACAGCCGACGATTCAGGAGATCGCCCTGGTGGGAGTCACGCTGATGGGGGTTGGAGTCAGCTTGTGGGGGCTGAACTGGATGCGGCGGAGTCTGATCGTGCGCGCCGTAGGCGATGTCGTCCTCGATCTGCGCACACGCGCCTTCCGCGCCGCCGCCGAACATGATCTCTCGTTCTACGATCAATTTTCATCGGGCCGCATTGTCTCGCGCATCACATCCGATACGAATGACTTCGGTCAACTCATCGTCATCATCACCGATGTGGTTTCGCAATTGATGCAGGCGTTTATTCTCGGCGTGGTGCTTTTTCGCACCGAGTTGAAATTGTCGCTGTTGTTGATCGCGTTCATGCCCGCGATCTTTGCGGTGGCTGCGGGTTTCCGCGTGCTGGCGCGTGTGGTGACGAAGCGCGGCATGAAAGCGATGGCCGATGTCAACGCCGCGATCAAGGAAACCATCAGCGGCATTTCCATCGCGAAGAATTTCAGGCAGGAGCAAAGCATCTTCGCCTCGTTCGATGAATCGAATCAGCAGTCATATCAGGTCAATGTGCGGCGCGGGTTTGTGCTTGCGCTGGTTTTCCCCACGCTCAATGCGCTGTCTGGCGTTTTTGTCGGCATCCTCATTTATGTCGGCGGTATGAGCGCGGAGCAGGGATTGGTCAGCATCGGCGCATGGTATCTCTTCATCATGAGCCTCGACCAGTTCTTTTTCCCGATCCTGAATCTCACTTCGTTTTGGGCGCAAATTCAAGGCGGCCTCTCCGCTGCCGAGCGCGTCTTCGCTTTGATCGATGCCGACCCGAATGTGATCCAAAAGGAAAAGCAGGATGTGCCGCGACTCAAAGGCGAGATCAAGTTCGAAAATTTCGATTTCAGCTATTCGGATAAAGAACCGATCCTGCGTAACTTCAATCTGGTCATACAACCCGGAGAGACTCTCGCCCTGGTAGGACATACCGGCGCGGGCAAATCGTCCATTGCAAAATTGATCGCGCGTTTTTACGAATACCAAAACGGAGAGTTGCGCATTGATGGCCGTGACATCCGCACCTTTGACCTGACCCAATACCGCCGCCAGTTGGGGATCGTTTCGCAAGTCCCCTTCCTGTTTTCAGGCACGGTGATTGATAACATCCGCTACGCCGCGCCGGGCGTCCCTGAAAGCGAAATGCTCAAGCTCGCCAAAAAGATCGGTGATGGTGAATGGCTCGAAACATTGCCCGACGGCCTGCACACCGAAGTGGGCGAACGCGGTAACCGCCTTTCCATGGGACAGCGTCAACTGGTTGCGTTGATGCGCGTGCTCGTGCAAAACCCCGCCATTTTCATTCTCGATGAAGCCACCGCCAGCATTGACCCATTCACCGAATGGCAGATCCAGCAGGCGTTGAATCTCATCTTGAAGAACACCACCAGCATCCTCATCGCACATCGCCTCTCCACCGTCAAAGCCGCAGACCGGATCGTCGTCATGCAAAAGGGCTCCATCATCGAGCAGGGTGACCACGATGGCTTGCTAAAGCAAGACGGTCATTATGCCGAGTTGTACAACACGTATTTCAGGCATCAAAGCCTTTCTTATATAGAACAAGTCAAGGAAATGGTGAATAAGTAATGTGAAAACACTTCATTGAAGATCAATCTTCAATGAAGTGTTTTTTTTAAGAGACTTCTTACATAGATATTGATGAGTCCGCACTCCGAAATGATAATATTCTAAACCTTGCGGAGCAGACCTAATCATCTGCTCCGCTTTTTTGTAGTGGCGATCAAGCCTTTTTGGAACGCATGGCCTTCAAATGTTTTAAGCCGACAGCATTGGCGAATTTATTGTATTCCTTTGATTCGAGCGGAATGAGCGCAACTTTTCCATCTTCGTTGTGATACGTTCCCCAGCCATACCGCTTGCCCAACGCCGAAGCCCGCAGGCATGGCTGACCCTGAGAGAAGAACTTGATTCGCTCCTCGGCCCAGTGTTCTTTGGGAATTTCCCTGTGCAGTGCATGGGCAAGGAAGGCGATATCATCCCCGCTGTATTTGTAGGGATTTTTGGCGATTAGTTCATATTCAATAACCGCCTTCGTCTTCTTCTCGCCTTTGGCCTGCGGAATCTCAGCCTGTGACACAGGGCAATCTTCGGCGACTTCGATGAAGGTGTTGTAATAGGTCGGTCCCATGCTTATGACTTCTCCAAAAGATATTTGATCTGGTTGAGGGTCATTTCCCAGTTTTCACCGGCATAATCGGCGGCTGATTGAGAGGGATTGTTATCCTGCGTGATGGATAAGACGGTTAAACCGCCTTCTTCCGGGATGATCTCATAGGTGATCAGGTTGTGATTTTCAGGCTTATCCTCGAGTCCGCTGGCGGCGCTGAAGTAAGTGGCTTTCAGTAGCTTTTGTGGCGTGATCTCCAGGATCGCCCCCCTGTCTTCGAAGGGTTGGCCATCCCACTGGCCTTTATAAACCAGTGGACCACCCTTCTGCCAGGTAGATACAACCTCTGTGCCAAACATGTATTGTTTGACGATTTCCGGAGTAGTGAGGGCCTCCCAAACCCTGCCTGTTGAGGCGTTGATCGTGATTTGTTTTGTGATCGAAAAGGACGTTGTCATATCGTTTCTCCTAAGTCGGTATAATAGCAGTTGTAATGTCGAAAGTATTGCAAAAATCCGCAAATCGTTTTCAAAAGAAAGCCAGAAGGCACAAGGGCATCCTTGACCCGGCCAACGCTGCCACGCGTTTTCAACTCAGCCGCTACCTGCCTTCGGCTGATCTTGCCCCCTTCGTGGAACACCACTGGACGATCCATTGGGATTTGCGCGGACAGCCGCCGTACATCTCAGAAGTCCTGCCGCATTCGAGCGTCAACTTCGCTTTCACCGTTGACCGCGCCTGGATCACGGGAGTGACGACCGGGATATACCAATATGAAGTGAAGGATGTCGGTACGATCGTGGGGACTATGTTCAAGCCCGGCGGGTTTCACCCGTTCTGGCGTCAACCCATCGTTATGTTGACCGATAAGGTTGTGGATGTAAAAGAGGTTTTCCCTGAAGTGGATGAGGAATTTCGCCATGCATTGCTCGGACTGAACGATGACGAGTTGATGGTGGCGTGGGTGGAAGAATTGCTATTGGCAAGGAAGCCAGCGCTCGATCAGAACATGGCGTTGATCAATTCGATTCTCGAAACTGTTGCCGCCGATAAAGACCTGCGGACTGTTGAGATGGTAACCGAACGGTTTTATGTAAGCGGCCGTACAATTCAGTATCTTTTCCAAAAATATGTGGGAGTTGGCTTGAAGTGGGTGCTGATGCGGTATCGCCTGCTCGAAGCGGTGGAGTTGGCGGCGCAGTTGCAGGAACCCAATTGGGCATCCGTTGCGGCGGATCTTGGCTACAGTCACCAGTCACATTTCGTCAACGATTTCAAGAAGCTGGTGGGTAAATCGCCTCTTCAGTACACACAAACCATCCGCACCGGAGAAGGTAAGTAAAAGATTCTGCGCTTTTCAAAATATGAAGTAACCTTTAAATCGCAGCATCAAGAGGAGGTGGAGAAAAAACTTTAACATCCCATTAACAGACAGCCAACCCTTTGTGATATATTCCCAGTAATGGCTGAAACAATTCTCATCGTTGAAGATGAACTCTCTTTACAGGAAACCCTTGCCTATAATCTAAAAAAAGAAGGTTATACGGTGGAAACAGTGGGGGATGGACGCTCTGCGCTCGAAGCGGCGCGGCGCTTGAAACCTGACTTGATCGTGCTCGATATCATGCTCCCCGAAATGGACGGTTTCGAAGTGGCGCGTATTTTGCGCAAGGAAATGTCCACGGCGATCTTGATGCTCACCGCTCGCGACGATGAAATCGACCGCGTGGTGGGCCTCGAAGTCGGCGCGGATGATTACCTGACCAAACCGTTCTCCATGCGTGAATTGATGGCACGGGTGAAGTCACAGCTTCGCAGGGCGCGTTTGCTGCGCGAGGAAATGGGCAGGCCTGAGGCTTCGCCGCCCAGGCACGAAACCTTGAATTTCGAATCGTTGATCGTTAATCTCACCCGCCGCGAAGTGACGTTGGATGGAATCCCCCTGCAACTGAAACCAAAAGAATATGAACTGCTCCTGTTCTTTGCCGAACACAAAGGCCAGATGCTTTCCCGTGAATTTATTTTAGAGCGCGTATGGGGCTGGGATTTCATCGGCGACAGCCGTACCGTGGATGTGCATATCCGCTGGCTGCGCCAAAAGATAGAAAAAGATTCTGCCAATCCGGTCCGCATTGTGACGGTGCGCGGCGGCGGATATAGATTCGAAGGATAACAGGGAAAGGATGAATCTTTTTCCGTGGGTGATCGCTGGCTTTTTGTTTTTTGTCGCCGCGTGGTTTGCGTGGCGATATTATGTTTTAAAACGACGCGTCGATCAATACGCTGAACTGGTACGTTCCGTTCCCGAAAGACTCCCCGCCGACCTGGTAGAGATCGAGAATTTATCGAGTGCCATCGCGGCGTTGAAATCGTCTTTTGCGAATCAACTTGCAGCGTTGGGTTCCGAGAACACCCGCCTTGCGACCGTGCTTGCTCAATTGACCGATGGCGTGCTCATCGCTGATTCAGCGGGGCAGGTGCAGTATGCAAACCCTGCGGCGCAAAAACTTTTCGAGTCCGAGAATCCCATTGGGCGCAGTGTTGCGGAAGTGGTTCGCAATCATCAATTGATTGAGGCGTGGCGGCGCAGCCAGCAGATGCGTGAACTGCAGACCGAGTCGGTTGAACTGCCTGCGCGAAAACATTTTCTGCAGCTCATCGTCATCCCCGACAAGCATGCAGGCGGGAGTCTGCTGGTGGTGCAGGATCTTACCCGTGTGCGCAAGCTCGAAACGGTGCGCAGGGATTTCATCTCGAATGTCTCACATGAATTGCGGACTCCGCTCGCCTCGCTCAAGGCATTGACCGAGACCCTGCAAAACGGGGCCATATCGGACCCTGATGCTGGTCCGCGTTTCTTGAGCAGGATCATCACCGAAGTGGATGCGCTGACGCAAATGGCGCAGGAATTGCTTGATCTTTCCAGAATCGAATCGGGGCAGGTGGAACTTGTCCTTGCGCCGCTTTCGCCGAAAGATTTATTATCCTCCGCGGCAGATCGAATGAAGCTGCAGGCGGAACGCGCGAATTTGAAATTGCACGCAAACTGCCTCACAGACCTGCCCGCCATCCGCGCGGATAAATCACGGCTGGAGCAGGTGTTGGTGAATCTGATTCACAACTCGGTGAAGTTCACAAAGCCCGGGGGAGAGATTGTTCTCGAAGCAGAAGCAGGTTACGGCTGTGTAAGATTCGCTGTGCGGGATTCGGGCGTTGGAATCCCGTCGGAGAGTCTATCCCGCATCTTTGAAAGATTCTATCGCGTGGATCGTTCCCGCACAGGTTCAGGCACCGGACTGGGACTTTCGATCTCGAAACATATCGTGGAAGCGCACGGCGGAAAGATCTGGGCGGAAAGCGAAGAGACACGCGGCAGTACTTTCTATTTTGAGATCCCCGTTTGGTAAAAACTATCCCCGCTTGCCCCTGTATTCGCTGATCAACAATTCCTGAATATCCACTGTCAATTTATCTTTTACCTGATTGCGCACATAACTGCCGTCGCTTTGCATGAAGCGCGCGCGGGCGTTTTCTTGCAGGTAGGCATCGAGGACGGTGTCGCGAATATGGCGAATGTGTGCAGGGTCTTCGATGGGGAAGGCCACTTCGACACGGCGGTTCAAATTGCGCGACATCAGATCGGCGCTGCCGAGATAGATCTCTTCGGTGCCGTCGTTGAAAAAGTAATAAATGCGGCTGTGTTCGAGGTAACGCCCAACCACGCTGATGACACGGATGTTTTCGCTGATGCCCTTGATGCCGGGGCGCAGACAGCACACCCCTCGTATGATCAGGTCCACTTTGACGCCCGCCTGTGAAGCACGATACAACAGTTGAATGATGCGCGGATCCACAATGGCGTTGGCCTTGAATATGAGCCGCGCTTCTTTTCCATTTTTGGCGTGCTCGATCTCGCGCAGGATCAGAGATTCAAATTTGTCGCGCAGGCACACGGGCGCAACAAGGAGTTTTCGATAACTTTGCTGGGCGGAATATCCCGTTAGAAAATTGAACAGGTCGGTGGCATCGGTGCCGATGGTTTCATCGGCGGTGAACATACCGAGGTCTTCATACAGGTTGGCTGTGACCGCGTTGTAATTTCCAGTTCCAAGATGGACATATCTGCGAATGCCTTCGCCTTCCTGCCTTACGACGAGCCCGATCTTGCAGTGCGTTTTCAATCCCATCAAGCCGTACACAACATGCACCCCAGCCTGCTCCAGCTTGCGTGCCCAGCCGATGTTGCTTTCTTCATCGAAGCGGGCTTTGAGTTCCACCAGCACGGCCACCTGCTTGCCCCGCTCTGATGCTTCGAGCAGTGACTCAACGATGGGGGAATTTCCCCCGACGCGATACAACGTTTGTTTGATGGCAAGCACATGCGGGTCGCGTGCCGCAGTGTTCAGAAAATCCACCACCGATGAAAAGGAAATATATGGATGGTGAACCATGATGTTTTGCTGACGAATGGCGGCGAAGAAGTCTTCAGTGCTCTCCAGGTTTTTAAGCGGTTTGGCTATCTTCGGCGTGTAAGGCGTGTATTTCAATTCGTGTTTTCCACGCTCTTGTAAAGTTGCCAGAGCGAAGCCAGCCCCAGCGGATTGGCTTGCACGGCGATGTCGTTTGGCTTGGCTTCCAGGTTATCCACCAGCAATTCGCGGATATCACCCGGCATGGATTCGTTGACCGTGATCTGCACCACCGAGCCGAATTTTCTGCGCCGAATGCTTTGCTGCATGGTTTCGAGCAGGTCGTCGGCTTCGATCTCCTGAATTTCCACGTCCGCATCGCGAATGGTGCGGAAGGGATGAACCGAAACCACATGCATGCCCGGGAAAAGCAATTCGATGTTCGCGGCGATGACCTGTTCCAGCCAGACGAAATAGTGGTGGCGTGGAATGGTCCCATCCTTGCGCTCGCCTCCCGATGACCGTTTGATGGGTACCAGGCGGGGAAGCGTATCTGGCACTTTGAGGCGCGCGAATCTTTCCGTCCCTTTCGGGTCGCGGATCACGATGGCCAGGCTCAAACTTAAATTTGAAATATGCGGGAATGGATGCCCCGGGTCCAACGCCAGCGGAGTAAGAACGGGGTAGACCATTTCACGGAAATAGTCATCCACTTTTTCCTTTTGAGGCTTCGTTAACTTTCCGTACTCCATCACGTGAATGCCCGCCTTGTCCAGTTTGGGCATCAGCTTTTTGGTCAGGCAGGTGTGCGCCTCTTTGAAGAGTTCGCTGGCAAATTTCCGCATCGCGGCAAGCTGATCGCGGGGAGTCATTCCATCAATGGAAAGCTCACTAATATTCGCCTCCACCTGCTTGCGGACGCCCGAAATGCGCACCATGAAGAATTCGTCGAGGTTCGAACCGAGGATGGCGAGAAATTTCACCCGCTCAAGCAGCGGATTGCGTTCATCCTTGGCCTCATCCAGCAGGCGTCTTTGAAACTCCAGCAGGCTGAGTTCGCGGTTCACGAACAGCGACGGGTCATTCAACTCCGACTGGGCTTCGAGAAATTCTTTTTCCATGCTTGGCTTATGAGTTTTCACCAATTTGCACCAATTGTGACGGGGATAGCAGCCAGTTCAGGCTTGCGCACTTTCCATATTCTAACGCATCCATGGATAGCAGGCATACACTTCCCTTTTTCAAGGTCACCGAACTGTCTGTTTTCCCTGAGATCAGCACTGAAACCAGGCTGCTCAGGTAGGGTTCGTGCCCCACCAGCGCAATATTTTCCATATCGCCATATTTCTCTTTTATTTCATTGATCAATTGATCGGCGTAGCCGGTGGCTTCCAAATGTTCTGTCGCGATCAACCTGCTCTTTTTGTTATCGAGCCTATTCGCCAGTATCTTTGCCGTCTCCATTGCCCGTACTGCCGGGCTGCTCAAGATCAGGTCCATCTGTATTTCCATCTCCCATAATCCCTGGGCGATTTTCTTCATCTTGTCCTTCCCCTTTCCGGTCAGCGGGCGCTGGCTGTCCTCCTCGTACTTTGGGTTTCCTGCCTCCACTGCGATTGCGTGACGTATGATGTAAAGATTCATTCTTATGCTCCTCGTTCTGCGGTTTGTCAAAATTCCAAAAAGTGAAAACCTCACCTTTGTTTTCCATGAAATCAACGATCAGCGATTTCAGCCGGGCATTGCAAAATTGGGTCACGTTTTCGGTGTCGGTCTGGGGCGAATGTTCTTTCACGTACTCCAAAACGAATTCAGGAAAACTTCGGCATCCTGAATGTTTCCCATCATGCCCTGATATTTATGCATATTCTCGAAATTCCCGATTGGAAAATCCTTAACGAGCGGATGGATCATCTCAACCAGATAGCGGAATTTTTTGAACGCCAGCCTCAAACGGTGGATGCTGGAAGCCTGCAGCGGATCCACCTGACCGTAGGCCTGCTCGGCTAAAGCATAGGCATTGTGCGCCGCTTCAAGCAGCCGCTCGTTAAATTGCGGGCTTGCCTGTTCCTCTTTTTCAAGGCTCTCCCGGATCTTCCCGATCCGCTTGCTGAGTTCTGAAAGCCCATTTTGTTTGATGCGCTTGTAAGCCGCTCGCATTAATTTGGCTTCGCGCTTCTTCAAGAATTTTCGAAACGGCTTCAATTCGGGCATCATCTCAATGTTTTCAGAGGTTTCCACGAGCATTACCTGCACATCACGAAGTTCATTCAGGTCTTCGATCATTTGCTTGATGATTTGCCGTGCCTTTCGCACCCGCGGATGCGGAACGAGCACCTTTGCAAGCCCCAGCACCGCCAACAAGCGCCGGGATGTCACGCGCAGGTCATGCACGGCCTCGTCGGTAAATTCCATGCGGCAGGCTTTGTGCTGGGCGCGGAATTTCTTCCAGCGCTCGTCAAAAGCGGAAAGTAAAATCGAATCGGTTTCCATGGTTTATGTGATCTCCAGCTCAACTCCGAAAATTTCCTGAAATAAGGATCGGCGCTTGTTCAACCCCCAGCGCTCCAGAAGCAGATCGCCCCTGCCTTGAATGTTCAATTCCCAGCGTTTTTTCTTTTTGGTCAGTGCCACGCTTCTCACATGCTGTGTATGGCTGATATCCATGCCGTCTGCAAGGCGGAGCAGCGCGCATAATTTAGTGACGATCAATCTATCAGCAGGAGGGAGCGATTTGAAACCAGTATCCTCAAGCGTCGGCGGAAATTTACGATGATAGCGGACGAGATTGGCGACAATTTCCTGTTGGCGTACATTCAACCCGATCAAAGAGTTTGCTTTCAAAATGTAATAACCGTGTTTGTCGTGGTCGAGCGTATTGATGAAATGCCCGATATCGTGCAGGAGTGCGCCGATCTCAAGCAGCAGGCGTTCCTCTTCATCAAGGCGGTGCAATTCCTTTGATTGATCAAATAATTGTCCTGCCAGTTTGGCCACCAAATTCGAGTGTTCCGCATCGAATCCATATTTATTACCGAGCCGTGTTGCCGAACTCCATACCTGTTCCCGTCTGGGCAATTGTGGACCTCTGGCGAGTTCGTCTGCGATCTCCGCCAGCAAGCCGTCCTTCAGACCCACATTGGGGATTTGGATCTGTTTTACCCCGGTCTCGTGCGCGATCAACTGAAGCACGATCGCCGCAGGCAGGATCACATCCGCCCGATCTGGTCGTAATTTTAATTTGCGAATTCGGTCCTTGACGCTCAGGTCATTGATTCTTTCGATCAGCTCCTGCAATTCGCTCATTCGCAATACTTCGCTGCTGCTTTGTTTGAGCAGTTTCTGGCGCAGTTTGCCAAGCTCTTCGACATTTCCGCCTGTGCCGATGCACAAGTCGATCTTTTCCTTGCCGATCTCGAGGTCGATCCTTTTTCGCGCGGCTTCCGCATATTCGCGCACCAATAGGGCAAAGGGACGATTTGGATTGTTGAAAAACGAGAGCCCGGATTCTTTGTGCCCATCCAACTTTTTGAGCAGGCGCACCGTTCCCATGTTATAGCTTTCGGTCGAGACGATGTTCCCGTTTTCAGAAAGAGTCACCTCAACGCTGCCACCCCCGATGTCGATCAAAACAGCCCGCTTCCCGTTAAGTTTGATCGCATCTGAAACCGCGCGGTGGATCAGCCGCGCTTCCTCATCCCCGCTGATGACTTCGATTTCGATCTTTGCTGTCTGCTGGATGCGGTCGGTCAAAATATAACCGTTGGAGGCTTCGCGCATGGCGCTGGTGGCAATCGCGCGGACACGGGTCACTTCAAAATCGTCTGCCACGCGTCGAAAATGTTGAAATGCTTCAACAGCCTGCTGAATGGTCGTTTCCTGTAATTTCCCCATTGTGAAAACATCCTGCCCAAGGCGGACCGGGGAGGCGGATATTTTCCAAAAGTTCCACTTCCCACAAATCAGTGACCCGCCCAACGATCATGCGAATGGCGTTTGACCCAATGTCTATCGCCGCGATTTTCTGCATGGATGATGATCCTAGATTCTGACCTCGTTTTGTTCTTGCAGGTGTAGTTCGTTCAGGCTTCCGGTAACGACGAAAACAGTACGCTCACAGATATTTGTCACCCGGTCTGCAAACCGTTCAATGTTGTGTGCGGCCCACAGGACGTGATTTACCCGTTCGATATTTCTGGCATCTTCGATGGCGACATCCATGGCTTCGTAATAGATCTCCCTGTATAACGAATCGATCAGGTTGTCTTCATGGGCGATGGCTCTGGCTGATTCAACGTCTTCATCCACGAAGGATGTGATCGCCCTATGCAGCATGTCCACCGACTTTTCTGCCATGTGGTGAATATCCAGCAGGATTCGGGGCAGGCTCAACCCTTCAGACCTGATGTTGATGGTGGACAGCCCTTTGGCATAATCGCCCATCCTCTCCAACTCGGTGCACATGTCCAGCATGGCGGTAAGCATGCGCAGGTCATGGGCAATGGGCTGCTGGGTGGCGATCAGTGAGATGATCAAACTCTCCATCTCAAAACGCTTTCTGTTGATCTTGTTATCTTCTCTGAGTATAGTTTCGGATGCCTGGAAATCGTGATCTTTTAAGGCGTCCGCTGAATCCAGCATTGCCTTTTCAACCATGCTGGAAAGCACAAGTATCTCGTCTCTGACATTGTGGATCTCGTGGCCTAGCTCTTTTCGCACCATGTTGTTTTCCTTCAAAGATGGTTTGTTTTATACAAAGTGAGTCACAAGATAGAATATCCTGAGTCAATTAACACGGCTGAAATGGCAGGTTAATGATATGTAAACAACCTACAGAGATTCCCAACGGATTGGATATGACTTTATGCCATTTTTTGCCTTTTCATTTTTGTTTACTGGATGTTAACTGGTTCTTAAGTGAGAAATAAACTCTTTGATGTATGATGTGGGCATAGAAATGGAAAACGTATGGAAACAATTTTATCTTCCGTCATTTTTGTATCCATGGTTGTCGTCTTCGGAGTGGACGCGTCCCGCAAACGCCGCGACTACCTGAAGAAGCGCAAACGCGCTTAATTCTTTTCTCCTCCTTAAGCCTCAAAGAGGCAACTACCCGCCTGGTTAGCGGGTAGTTTTTGTTAACGGAACCCATACAATTCCTTAAAACAATCTTCACAGGGTCTTAATGGCCCGCAGGTACACTCTGGACATGGAAAAACATAAAGCATGGACGTCAGTGTCCATTTTAAGGAGAAATTGAATGGGACTCGCAGATTTACATTTACACACGATCTACAGCTACGATGGCACGGCCTCCCTGCCCGCCGTTTTGACACGCGCGAAACAATTGGGGCTGGATGTCATCGCCATCACCGATCACGACGAAATTGCAGGCGCCTTGAAGGCTCTGGAAATTGCACCCATGTACGGCGTGGAAGTTATTCCGGGCATTGAGATCACCACCGCTGAAGGCGACCTGCTGGCCCTGTTCATCAGGGAAAAAGTAGCTGCTGGCCTTTCGCTCGTGGAAACGGTTATGAAGGTGCGCGAACTCGGCGGCGTATGCATAGCCCCGCACCCCATGGCAGGCGGAATGGGTATGAAGAGTCTGAATGCCATGTCCATTTTAAAGGCCCTGCGCAATCGAAAAGTGGCCGAAACCTTGATCGGCATCGAAACATACAATGGCACCTCCATTGACAGGGTCAGCAATCACTCCGCGAGCCTGCTTTCGAACCGCTTGAAACTCGCGCGGACGGGCAGCAGCGACGCGCACATCCTCGAAACCATCGGCTTTGGGGCAACCGAATTCGAAGGCAAAACAGCAGCAGATCTGCTGACCGCCTTGAAGAACAGAACCACAAAGGTTCGCAAACAAAATGAATGGGGCATGTTCAAAATATTGGGCAGTTGGGCATTGAACTACCTTGGCAGTCTCTTTGCGCGACGGACCATCACAACAAGCTGAAAAGAGGTTTGATATGTTGATGTTTTGTATTGCACTATATTTGGTGGTGATCGTCCCTCTGCTCGCATTGCTTTGGGCGTCATTGGTCGTTGCCAAATGGGATGATAAAGACCGCGGCTATGAAATCCTGGATGAGCAGGAATTGGAATTGGCACTTTGAAAGAGAATGGATTGGAATGACAAAGAACATACTGGTTACAAATGATGATGGCGTGCTTGCGCCGGATTACTGGCATTGGCACAGGAAATGCGCAAACTTGGCACTGTGACGATCCTTGCCCCCGACCGAAACTGGTCTGGCAGCGGTCACGTAAAAACACTGGACCGCGCCCTGCGCGTCCGCGAGTTTCATCTGGATGATGGCACACAGGCTTTTGGAGGCGATGGCGCACCCTCCGATTGCGTGGCTCTGGCCACGCTCGGATATTTCAAGGAAAAATTTGATCTGGTTGTTTCGGGCATCAATGTCGGCGCGAATTTGGGCCATGATGTGACCTACTCAGGAACCGTAACTGCCGCGATGGAAGCCGTAATCGCAGGATTGCCCGGCGTTGCCGTTTCTTTGGAAATACCCGATGGGCATGTCGGCCCGATCGATTTTGGACCTTCCGCTCTTGCCGCAGGGATGGCTGTTCGGAACGTCCTGCAACATGGGTTGCCCGCTGACACATTGTTGAATGTCAATGTACCGTTCCTGAAGCATGAAGAGATTCAAGGCTTCCGTATGACGAGACAAGGCTTGCGCGTGTATCACAGCCGTTTGGATGAACGCGTGGACCCGCGCGGCCGTCCCTATTACTGGATCGGTGGGGAAGCCCCAACAGGCGTCCCTGAGTCGGGAACCGATGTCGGCGCTTTATCCGATGGATTTGTTTCGGTCACCCCTTTACAGCTTGATCTCACCGCCTATCGCGCCGTATCCGAGATCAACACATGGAATTGGCACGACCCCATTCTTTCTGAAGTCTCGTTGCTGAGACCTTCTTCTGTTGTTGCGGCAGAGAAACAATAGCAGCGTTCTTCTCCTCCTTAATGTCTCCGAAATGGAGACGGTGTCCACCAGAGATGGTGGGCATTTTTGTTTAACGCTCTCATTTCAAGCTTTAACAAGACGTTAACCTATTCTTCCATTGACCTTAAGAGCCGCTTGTTATCATCCGCATCGTTATATAAAACATAGGAGAATAGAAATGACCAAATTTGCACGTTCATTTGTTTTTGTTTTGGTAGCCTTGAGCTTCGTGCTCGCTGCCTGCGGAGCACCCGCCACTGAAGCCCCTGTCGCCGAGCCCACTGAGGCTGCTACTGAAGCCGCCACGGAAGCTCCTGCTGCTGAACCCACTGAAGCGCCTGCTGAAGACCCGATGGCGATGTACGCCCCCGATGCCGTAACTGGTGACATCATCACCGCAGGTTCTTCCACCGTGTTCCCGCTTTCCGAGCGCATGTCCGAGCTCTTCCAACAGGAAGGCTACACCGGCAACATCACCGTGGACAGCATCGGTTCCGGCGCTGGTTTCGAGCGCTTCTGCAAGACCGGTGAAACCGATATTGCGAATGCCTCCCGCCCGATCAAGGACAGCGAAGTTGAAGCCTGCGCAGCGATTGGCCGCGAACCCATCGAGTTCCGCGTGGGAACCGATGCCCTGGCCGTGGTTGTGAGCGCTGAGAACGATTTCGTCACCGGCCTGACCAAGGAACAGCTTGGCAAGATCTACACTGGCGAGTTCAAGACCTGGGACCAGGTGGATGCCGCCTATCCCGCCGAAGCGATCCTCATCTACAGCCCCGGCGCTGACAGCGGCACCTTCGACTACTTTGTTGAAGCCGTTGTTGCCCCGCTGACCCCGAATGCTGAAGGCAAGGCTGATATCGCCCTCGGTGAAGAAGCCGTACTCGGCCTCGAAGGCGCGCAGTTCTCTGAAGATGACAACGTCCTCGTTCAGGGTGTGGAAGGCAGCCCGTATGCCATTGGTTACTTTGGCTTTGCCTACTACTCTGAGAACTCCGGTGCTTTGAAGGCAATCAGCATCGAAGGTGTCGAACCTAATCAAGCAAGTGTGGATGCTGGCGAATATCCGCTCGCCCGCCCGCTGTTCATCTACTCTGATGCGAAGATCCTGACCGAGAAACCCCAGGTTGCTGCGTTCATCTACTTCTACCTGAGCAACGTCAATGACAACATCGTGGACGTGGGTTACTTCCCCGCTCCTGCTGATGCCCTCCAAGGCTCCCTCGATGCCTG
Organism: Candidatus Villigracilis affinis; assembly: GCF_016705895.1. Lineage (NCBI taxonomy): Bacteria > Bacillati > Chloroflexota > Anaerolineae > Anaerolineales > Candidatus Villigracilaceae > Candidatus Villigracilis > Candidatus Villigracilis affinis. The sequence continues at coordinate 54,855 of NZ_JADJKT010000026.1, forward strand.
GACTTCTGCTACAAGCGGTGAAGCTGCTGCCCCCGCTGAAAACGAAGCCATGGCGATGTATGCTCCCGATGCCGTAACTGGTGACATCATCACCGCAGGTTCCTCTACCGTGTTCCCGCTTTCCGAGCGCATGTCCGAGCTCTTCCAACAGGAAGGCTACACCGGCAACATCACCGTGGACAGCATTGGTTCCGGTGCTGGATTCGAGCGCTTCTGCAAGACCGGCGAAACCGATATTGCGAATGCCTCCCGCCCGATCAAGGACAGCGAAGTTGAAGCCTGCGCTGCGATTGGCCGCGAACCCATCGAGTTCCGTGTGGGAACAGATGCCCTGGCCGTGGTCGTAAGCGCTGAGAACGATTTCGTCACCGGCCTGACCAAGGAACAGCTTGGCAAGATCTACACTGGCGAGTTCAAGACCTGGGATCAGGTGGATGCCACCTACCCCGCCGAAGCGATCCTCATCTACAGCCCCGGCGCTGACAGCGGCACCTTCGACTACTTCGTTGAAGCCGTTGCTGCCCCGCTGACCCCGAACGCTGAAGGCAAGGCTGATATCACCCTCGGTGAAGAAGCCGTACTCGGCCTCGAAGGCGCGCAGTTCTCTGAAGATGACAACGTCCTCGTTCAGGGTGTGGAAGGCAGCCCGTATGCCATTGGTTACTTCGGTTTCGCTTACTACTCTGAGAACTCTGGCGCTTTGAAGGCCATTGGTATCGAAGGTGTTGAACCTAATCAAGCAAGCGTGGATGCTGGCGAATATCCGCTCGCCCGCCCGCTGTTCATCTACTCTGATGCGAAGATCCTGACCGAGAAACCCCAGGTCGCTGCGTTCATCTACTTCTACCTGAGCAACGTCAATGACAACATCGTGGATGTGGGTTACTTCCCCGCTCCTGCCGATGCCCTCCAGGGCTCCCTCGATGCTTGGATGTCTGCTTCAGGAAATTAACAAAAAGAAAAATAAATCCGGGCTGGCCTCGAAAATGAGGCCAGCCCATTCATGCTGTAAAAGCAAGTCTATGGTCAGAAGCCTTGGCATATCGGAGAAGATTGCTTGCAAGACAGCCTGACGGCCTCCGATTAAAACCTTCTCCTCTTAAGAGAGTTCATTCTGATCACCGTTGGGTTTGATGGAATTTGGAATTTGCCACCGAGATCATGATCTTATTTCGAAACTTTTCCGCAGGTTTGGTGATGTAAGACAGGCGATAGGAAGCACAGAGCGAAAATGAAGCAAACAGACACACCCATGGAAGATAAGAATTTCCGCCCGCTCAATCTTGAGAAAAAAATAAGACCCGCTGAAAGCATTATTCAAGTGCTGCTTTTCCTTGCGGGAATCCTGTCCATTTTTGTCACAATTGCCATTGTGTATGAATTGGGCAAGGAAGCCATGCTCTTTTTCACCAATCCCGATGTGACACTTGGAAAATTTCTCGGTACCACCAAGTGGCAGCCGGGAATTGGACAATACGGCATTTGGGCATTGGTCTCGGCGACCCTTGTGACAAGTTTTGTCGCTATATTTATTTCCCTTCCGCTTGGGCTGGCCGCTGCCATTTACCTTAGTGAATATGCTTCTTTTAAATCGCGCTCCATCCTGAAACCAATTCTTGAGGTTCTTGCCGGTATCCCAACCGTTGTTTACGGGTATTTCGCCTTGCTTTTTGTTACTCCCATCCTGAAATCCATTTTTGGCGACCAACTTCAAGTCTACAACATGTTATCGGCGGGGATCGTGATGGGAATCATGATCCTGCCGCTCATCTCCTCGATGAGCGAGGATGCCTTAAGCGCCGTGCCGCGTTCGCTGCGTGAAGCCGCTTATGCAATGGGTGCTACAAAAGTGGAGACCAGTCTGCAAGTGGTTGTGCCTGCGGCGCTTTCGGGCATCGGCGCTGCGCTGATCGTGGGCATTTCACGCGCTGTCGGGGAGACAATGATCGTTGCCGTGGCATCAGGCTCAGGCCCGAATTTTTCGTTCAATCCATTGGATGCGGCCGAGACCATGACCGGTCATATTGCCCGTATCAGCGGCGGTGACCTTTCCTATAACAGCATCGATTACACCAGCCTTTTTGCGATCGCAATGATGTTATTCCTGCTGACCCTCGTATTGAACCTGATCAGCCAGTGGGTGGTAAGCCGCTTTAGGGAAAGATATGAATAAGAATATGAATACAAACAACCATTATCCTCAAGGCCAGGATTTTCGCCATGTGCTTAACGCGCGTTATCGTGTGGCAACTGTCTGGCAGACGTTGTTCCTCTCAGCGTTGTTGATCGCGATCATCAGCCTGATGGCATTGATTTATAACGTGGTGGATGGCGCGTTCGGCTATATTGCCTATGAATACAAGAATGACCCTTCCGAGTTCACCTCCACGCCGCTTGCGGAACTGACTCAGGAGGAACTGGCCGCCATTCTCAAGGAGAATCTTTCTTCGGGCGCGTACAAGAAATTGAATAATGAGCAGCCCATGGAGAAGCGTTCACAAGCGGACCTGTTCACCCTGTTCATGGAACGCCTTGTGCAGTTGGATACCAAAGGGACCTGGAGCATGACCGATTCGCTGATGAACGGCGAAGAGATCCGCGCGGAGGTTGCGAAGAAGTATCCCAAGGCGCAGCTTGAATTCCGTTCATGGCTCACGCCGCAATTTTTGGTCACGCCGATGTCATCGAAGGCTGAATTCGCCGGGGTGCGGACGGCTGTGCTGGGTTCGTTGTGGCTGGTGGGAATTGCGATCCTGTTCGCGCTGCCCATTGGCACTGGCGCGGCGATCTATTTGCAGGAATATGCGCCAAAGAACTGGTTCACTTCCATTATTCAAACCAATATCAATAACCTGGCAGGTGTGCCGAGCATCGTCTATGGCATGTTGGGACTCGCCATCTTTGTCCGCGTGTTGGAGCCTTTGACCAGCGGTGCCTTGTTCGGAGTCACCGACTCGAACGGCCGCACGATCCTTTCCGCAGGGTTGACGATGGGCGTGCTTGTTTTGCCGTTGATCATCATCAACGCGCAGGAGGCGATCAAGGCCGTGCCTGATTCACTCAGGCAGGCGGCGTACGGCGTTGGTGCGACCCGCTGGCAGACCGTTTGGTATCATGTGCTGCCGAATTCATTGCCGGGCATTCTTACTGGCAGCATCCTCGCGCTTTCGCGCGCGCTCGGCGAGACCGCCCCATTGATCGTGGTGGGCGCTTCCACTTTTATCAGCCTTGACCCTTCGGGGCCGTTCTCGAAATTCACGGCCCTGCCCATTCAAATTTATCAATGGACCACCCGTGCCCAATCTGAATTCCATGCCATTGCGGCGGGTGCGATCATTGTCCTGCTTGTCCTCCTTTTGTCCCTGAATGCGACCGCGGTTCTGCTGCGCAATCGCTTTCAGAGGCGATGGTAATCTCGAATTTGTGGATGTAAACCTATGGAAAAAAATTACGCAATCGAATCCAACAAGCTCTCCATTCATTACGGCCATTTCACGGCGGTAAGGGATGTAAGCATTAAAATCGAGCCGCAGAAGATCACTGCGATCATCGGGCCTTCGGGCTGTGGAAAATCCACGCTGCTGCGTGCCCTGAACCGCATGAATGATTTTGTGCCGGGCTGCCATGTGACCGGTGAACTTTTACTGCAGGGACAAAACCTCTACGGCAGAGACATTGACCCCGTGGAAGTGCGCCGCAAGATCGGCATGGTCTTTCAAAAGCCGAACCCATTCCCCAAATCCATTTATGAAAACATCGCCTGGGGTGCGCGCATCAACGGCTTCAAGGGAAAAATGGATGACCTTGTGGAGCAGTCCTTGCGCAGCGCGGCCTTGTGGGACGAGGTGAAAGATAAACTTCAGGAAAGCGCGTACGCCCTCTCCGGCGGTCAGCAGCAGCGTCTGTGCATTGCCCGCACCATTGCCATTCAGCCAGAGATCATTCTCATGGATGAACCCGCTTCCGCGCTTGACCCCATCTCCACGCTCCGCATCGAGGAACTCATGCAGGAGTTGAAGAAGAACTACACCATCATCATTGTCACGCACAACATGCAGCAGGCCGCGCGTGCCTCCGATTTCACCGCCATGATGATGATCGATGACCAGCGCGCAGGCGGCGTGATTGAGTTCGATGAAACCAAAAAGATATTCACCCGTCCGCAGGATAAGCGCACCGAAGATTATGTGACAGGCCGTTTTGGGTAGAAAACGATGAATAAACCAAAAGTCATTTTTCTTTGCACAGGCAACTCCGCGCGCAGCCAGATGGCCGAAGGACTGCTGCGTGCATTGGCGGGCGAGCACTTTGAAGTTTTCAGCGCAGGCACCGAGCCAAAGGGCAGGATCCTGCCCGAGGTCCAGGAGGTGATGCGCGAGGTCGGCATCAGCATGGCGGGTCAGTTCTCGAAGTCGGTCATGGAATATCTTGGCAGGGCCGTCTTCGCGCATGTCTTCACGGTGTGCGCTGATGCCGAGGAGAATTGTCCCGCTGTTTTTCTCAACATGGGGACGCACGACCACTGGCCGTTTGACGATCCTGCAAAATTTGTCGGGGATGAAGAACAACGCCTCGCTCATACCCGACGCGTGCGCGACCAAATCGAAGAGCGTCTGCGCCTTTGGTTGACCGAACAAGGTATCGCTCCAAAGGACTATCGTCAGATGTAATTGACGGTAGTAAAATAAGTAAAACCATCAGAGGTCTTATGATCAGAAAAACATTCGAGAGTGAAATTCAACTGGTAAAAGATGAAGTGCTTTTGCTGGGCAGTATGGTGGAACATGCCATCATCGGCTCGGTGGAAGCATTGAAGAAGCGCGATCTCAAGGCTTCTGAGAAATTGATCGCCGAAGACAAGGAGATCAATAAAAAACGATTTGCGATCGAGAATCAATTGATGATCCTCATCGCGACCCAGCAGCCGATGGCGCACGACCTGCGCCTGCTGGCTTCCACCATGGAGATCATCTCCGAGTTGGAGCGTATGGGCGATTACGCCAAAGGCATTGCCAACATCAACCTGCGTATGGGTGAGGAAGCTTTGCTCAAGCCGTTGATCGACATTCCGCGCATGGCGCAAAAAGGTGCGGACATGCTCCACCGCGCGCTGACCGCTTTCATCAATGAAGATGTGGAGGTCGCGAAATCCATTCCTGTGGAAGACGATGAAGTGGATGCGCTCTACAATCAGATTTACCGCGAATTGATGATGTTCGTCATCCAGGACCCGAAGACCATCGAACGCGCGAACTGGCTGCTGTGGGTGGCGCATAACCTGGAGCGTGTAGCCGACCGTGTGACCAATATCTGCGAACGCACGATCTTCATCGCCACCGGTGAATTTGGTGAGATCAAATCCAGTGACGATGAGTTCTGGAAGGGTCAGAAGAGTTCGTAAAACGTGATTGAAAATTAAAAAGCGAGTGGCTGAGAAGTACTTCTCATCCACTCGCTTTTCGTTTAACGATTCGACGATCTACCCCATCCTGCCCGTAATATACGCCTCGGTTAATTCTTCCTTCGGCACTGTGAACATTTGCGTTGTCGGCGCGAACTCGACCAGTTCGCCCAGCCAGAACAAGCCTGTGTAATCTGAAACGCGCGCGGCCTGCTGCATGTTGTGGGTGACAATGACGATGGTGTAATCCTTTTTCAAGTCCGCGATCAACTCTTCCACGCGCAGGGTGGCGATGGGGTCCAATGCAGACGTGGATTCATCCATGAGGATGACCTCGGGCTGGACGGCGATCACGCGGGCGATGCACAGTCTCTGCTGTTGGCCAAGCGAAAGGCCCATTGCATCGGATTTCAAATTGTCTTTCACTTCATCCCAAAGCGCGGCGGCGATCAGGCTTTTTTCCACGACCTCATTCAGATTCACATCCATGCCCATCACACGCGGACCGAAAGCCACGTTGTCGTATATGGATTGCGGAAATGGATTCGGCTTTTGGAAGACCATACCCACGCGCTGGCGCAGGTTGACCACGTCCATGTCTGCATCGTAAATGTTTTCGCCTTTGAGCAGAATCGTTCCGTCCACGCGGGTATCTGAGATGGTATCGTTCATGCGGTTCAAACAGCGCAGAAAGGTCGATTTTCCGCATCCCGACGGGCCGATCAATGCAGTCACCTTTTGCGGCTCGATCTCAAGGTTGATGTTCGAAAGCGCCTTCTTGGATGTGTTGTAATAAAAATCCAATTTCTGGACTGAGAATGCAAGCTGGTCTGTGTTCATGGGCTGATTTTATCAAAGAATGAAAAGAATGCATCTCGAAACAGAGGCGGTTCAAAGGAAGGTGGATGCGTTTGTTCTTCCTCCCGCCCACCTGCGATATAATTCGCCCCAATGAAACGATTTTTGATCCTTTTGCTACTTTCATCCATTCTCCTTTCCTCTTGCGGCGGCTCCAGCGATTCGTCCAGCGCCGAAACTACCGCGGCTCAATACATCGAAAATAAAGGTTCTGACACGATCGTGAACCTTGCACTGGCCTGGGCGGAAAGATATCAAGGCAATCATCCCGAGATTCGGATTTCAGTGACGGGCGGCGGCTCGGGTACCGGCATTGCGGCTCTCATCAATAACACCGTGGATCTTGCCAATGCATCCCGTCAGATCAAAGACGAGGAAATCGCCGAGGCACAATCGAAAGGCGTTGAACCTGTTGAGCACATCATTGCACGCGATGCGATCGCGGTGATCGTGAATCCTGAAAACCCGGTTAACGAATTAACCCTGCAACAGATTTCCGATATTTACAGCGGCAAGACCACCAATTGGAGCGAGGTCGGCGGCGATGACCGCCCGATCGTAAAACTTTCCCGCGAAACCAATTCAGGCACCCATGTATATTTTTTGGAAACTGTTTTGCGTTTGGGCAGCAAGGAAGATAAAACCTTGTTCTCAACAGATACGCTGCTGCTTCCATCTTCCGAAGGTATTATTTCTGAAGTGCGCGATAACCCGAATGCCATCGGTTATGACGGCCTGGGGTACGTGCCCGATGACTTGAAAATGATCGCGATCGCAAAAGAGGCAGGCGGGCTGTATGTGCTGCCTTCGATTGAAACTGTGAACGATAAAACCTATGCCATTGCGCGCGACCTGTATATGTACACCAATGGTGAACCCACTGGCGTGATCAAGGATTATCTTGATTGGATCCTTTCCGATGAAGCGCAGCAGATCGTTGCAGAATTGGGTTTCGTGCCTGCGAAGTAAGGCGCAGACCTGACAGATCTTATAAGGTTGATATGGAAAAATCATTATCCTTTCGTGAATTTATCATCACCCGCCTGATCCAGGCTTCGGGTTATTCGGCGATCCTTTTTGTTGCGCTGATCTTTTTCTTCCTTTTGCGCGAAGGCCTGCCCACATTAAGTGAAGTGGAAACATCGTCACTGCTCAATGTTCGCTGGTATCCGATCGAAAGCTATTTTGGGATACTCCCGCTTATCACCGGTTCGTTGATCGTTACCCTCGGCGCCGCACTGATCGCTGTCCCATTTGGGATCGGCACCGCCGTTTATATTTCTGAAATTGCCCCACGCTGGATGCGCGAAATTCTCAAGCCGCTTGTGGAATTGCTTGGCGGACTTCCCTCCGTCGTGCTGGGATTTCTTGGCATTTTGATCGTCTCCCCATTTCTACGCGTCTTTCTGGACCTGCCAACTGGTCTGACCGCTTTTACAGGATCATTGCTTTTGGGCGGGATCGCCGTACCGACCGTCGTCTCCGTTGCAGAAGATGCGCTGGACTCTGTTCCACGCGCGTACCGTGAAGGTGCATGGGCTCTGGGCGCGACCAAGTGGCAAACCATCTGGCGAGTGACTCTCCCTGCGGCTCGCTCGGGCGTGCTCACCGCCGTTATGCTCGGTGTGGGGCGTGCCATCGGCGAAACGATGACCGTGATGATGGTGACGGGTAATGCGCCCGTTCTGGCTGTGAAGTTGAACAGCCTGTTCTCTCCCGTCCGCACCATGACCGCAACCATCGCCGCTGAAATGGGCGAGGTGGCCAATGGCAGTACGCATTATCATGTGCTGTTCTTCATTGGCATGGTCCTGTTCCTGATCTCACTGGTCGTAAATGTCATCGCCTCTGCGGTGGTCTTCCGCGCGAAGAAAAGAGCGGAGAGGATATTGTCCTAATTTATTATGATGAAATTATTAGCTCGTAATCGTCACACTGTCCAGCGGCTTGGTTTTAGCTTCATCACTTTGATGGCTGTGGTCACCGTGCTGCCCATTGTCGGCACGATCGTTTTTATCCTCTTCAAGGGCGGCTCGGCCATTTCGTTGGAATTCCTCACAGGCTTTCCGCACGACGGAATGCGCGCAGGCGGAATCCTCCCTGCGATCATCGGCACATTGTATCTGACCATTGGAACTGCGATCTTTTCTGTTCCGCTGGGCATTGCCGCTGCGATCTACCTTGCGGAATACGCAAAAGACAATGCGCTGACCCGCCTTATTCGTCTGGCGATCATCAATCTCGCTGGCATTCCCTCTGTGGTCTATGGCCTGTTTGGACTCGGCTTGTTCGTGCTCTTTTTGAAATTCGGCACATCCATCCTCGCCGCATCGTTGACCCTTTCCATTATGACCTTGCCGGTCATCATCAGCACCGCAGAAGAATCATTACGCTCCGTACCGCAGGCGTTTCGCACGGTCAGCATCTCTCTCGGCGCCACCCGCTGGCAGACCATCCGCCGCATTGTTTTGAAGGAGGCGCTGCCTGGGATTCTCACGGGTGTCATCCTTGGTTTGGAACGTGCCGCAGGCGAAACCGCGCCGATCCTTTTTACGGGGGCGGCCTTCTTCCTGCCGCGTTTGCCAGGTTCCCCATTCGATGCGACCATGGCGCTGCCATATCATTTGTTCGTGATCTCCACGCAAGTCCCTGAAATGCCGATACAGATCCAATACGGTACAGCGCTCGTCCTGCTCGTTTTCGTGCTGACCATGAATGTCATCGCCACAGTGATCCGCTCACGGGCACGGGCGAAGCGGCAGTGGTAATCTTCAAGCTTAAGTTGAAAATCGTAAATGAATAATAAAATCCTCATCGAAAACCTCTCGCTTCAATACTCCGACGGCACCGAGTCTCTACGCGGCGTCAGCATGGGAATTCGTCAGAACGCTGTGACAGTTTTATTCGGTCCAGCGGGAGGCGGAAAATCCACTTTGCTGCGCTGTCTCAATCGCTTGAACGATCTCACCGAGGTGCGCGCCAGTTCAGGTCAGATCCTCATCGACGGTGAAAACATTCTCGATCCGAAAATTGATGTGGTGGCTCTGCGCCGCAAAGTGGGGATGGTGTTTGCGCGGCCCGTTCCATTGCCGATGAGCATTCGCGAGAATGTGATCTATGGGTTGGAAATGTCGGGTGAAAAACGAAAATCAAAACTGGATGAGGCGGTTGAACGCAGTTTGAAACTCGCCGCGATCTGGGATGAGGTGAAGGACAGATTGAACGACCCCGCGAACGCGCTTTCAGGTGGACAGCAGCAGCGTGTATGCCTTGCGCGCGTGCTCGCGTTGCAGCCAGAGATCGTTTTGCTCGATGAACCCACCTCGGGTCTCGACCCGATCTCCACCGGGAAAGTGGAAGCCGCGCTGCAGGAATTGAAAAAGGAATACACGGTGATTCTCGTACCGCATTCTGTACAGCAGGCCGCGCGTACCGCAGATCATGCCGCTTTCTTTTTGCAGGGTGAATTGATCGAATATGATGACGGTAAAAAGATGTTCACCACCCCAAAGGAAAAGAAAACCGAAGATTACATCATGGGGCGGTTCGGATAAATTAAGATCAAATGACAGTCACCTTTGCGAAGCGGGTGACTGTCATTTTTTTAGGTGTTGCCCGAGGGGATATAAAGCATGATTTGTAAATGCCGCCATAAGGATGAATCACACTTATCCACCCCTGTCTTTCATGCTATCGTAGCCTTGTATCGAAACCTTGTAATTTGGAGACACCATGTTTCAAACTTTTGAACAGGCACAACAAGCTATCACCGAACAGGGCATTCAGGTGGTCGACCTGAAGTTCTGCGATCTATGGGGGCGCTGGCATCACCTCACCATTCCAGCCAGTCAATTCGAACCGAAGTTGATGGATGAAGGCATCGGCTTCGACGGTTCATCCGTTGGGTTGAAATCCGTCAAGTCAGGCGATATGGTTCTGGTTCCTGATCTCGCAACGGGCTTTGTCGACCCGTTTTGGGAGACGCCCACATTGAGCTTTATCTGCCGCACGCTCGAAGCGGATACGCATGAGATCTTCACTAACGATCCGCGCAACATCGCCATTCGCGCCGAGGAATACATGAAGTCCACGGGCATAGCCGATGAAAGCCTTTGGGGTCCCGAATTCGAATTCTATATTTTCGACAGTGTCAGTTATGAAAATGGGGTCAACAATTCGGGCTATACCATTCAAAGCCGTGAAGCCGATTGGAACAGCCGCGATGGCGGGCATGGGCATTACATCCCGCTGCATGGCGGCTATCATGCCATCCCGCCAAAAGACCAGCTATACAAAATGCGCACCCGTATCATGCAGCATCTTGAGAAGATGGGTGTCCTGGTCAAGTATCATCATCATGAAGTGGGCGGACCTGGTCAATGCGAGATCGAAACGCCGATGATGGGGTTGACCCAGGCGGGCGATGCAACGATGATCATCAAATACGTCACCAAGATGACGGCACACGATGCGGGGCAGACCGTCACGTTCATGCCGAAGCCGCTTTTTGGAGAAGCGGGCAGCGGTATGCATTTTCATCAGCATTTGTTCAAGGATGGAAAAATACTTTTTACAACGAGACGGGTTACGGCTGTTTGAGCGAGACCGCGCTGTTCTACATCGGCGGCCTGCTCAAGCATGGACCTGCTTTGCTCGCGTTGACGAATCCATCCACAAATTCCTATCGCCGATTGGTGCCCGGGTATGAAGCACCGGTCAATGCGTTTTTCTCGCTTGGCAATCGCAGCGCGGCGGTTCGCATTCCGAAATATGCCACACAGCCCGATACTGCCCGCATGGAATTCCGACCGCCCGATGCGACGGGCAATGTATACCTGATGCTTGCCGCGCAATTGATGGCAGGCCTTGATGGAATAAAGAACCGCATCGACCCCACCGAGGCAGGGTTCGGCCCCATTGACGAAAATATCTTCGCCTGGAGCGACGAGCAGCGGGCGAAGATCAAGCCGCTGCCATCATCTCTTAATGAGGCTTTATCTGCACTTGAAGCAGACCATGCTTTTCTGACCCAGGGCGATGTATTCAGCGAAGAGATGATCCAGCAATGGGTGCATCACAAACGCCACGCGGAATATTATGCCGTCCGCAACAGACCGCATCCATACGAAATGAGCCTGTATTTTGACGTATAGGTATAGACAGAATATTTAAAAGCATAAAGGCACAAATGTTTGTGCCTTTATGCTTTTAAATGAGATTTATTTTCCGCAGTTAAGCACTTTGACAATATGCGTCTTGGGAAGCGAGAAGATGGTTTCGTACCATTCCGGGATCATCTCGGCAAAATCAGGTGAGAAACTCTGTGGCCGCTCACCGACATAAATATGAGTAACACCATTTCTACACAGCAAATCATGGGCCTCTGTCGAGGCGAAGTCGGTGGTGTTGGGTAATGCGAGCGTTTCATTTTTTGTCAGCGGCTTGATCCAGATCCCCGCATCGATGCCCGCGCCGCGCATGGGCCTGCCGAAGGCATTCACGTTCAAGTCCACGCCAGCGATCGCAATGACCGCATCTTTGGGGATATGCCTGCCCATCCAATTCAACGCCGTGGAATCATCCTGGCTGACCAGTTGACAGCATTTGGATGGCGCAAAGCTGATGGTCATCCATGCATTGACGATGATGAACACAGCCAGTATCGGTGTGGCGAATTTCGGAAGGCGTATACTGCCCAATCCACCAAGGAAGGCCAGCGGCAGGAACAGCACCATTTCGACCAGTGGTCTATCGAGCAGGGTGAGTGATGACGTGACGGGAATGAATATCCCAGCCAGCATGAACAGGATGGCGAGGATGGGAAAAATGACCAGGTGAGGAAATGCTTGGAAGACAGCAGCAGCCAAAAGTCCAGTGAGAAGCGTGACCCAGATCAGGTACGGATCCAAAATCGGACTGAGAATCTGATTCCGGTAAACCAGCACGATCAGCAATCCAAGCAGGGTCACCGTCAACCCAAAACTGACGATGCGTTTGTTACGATCTTGTTTTTCCCATGCAAAGGAAAGAAACCACGCCACACCAAGCATGACAAGCAAGATCATGGAGCGGGTATGGATGAGCATGGTGGCCAGCGCCGTCAACGCGAACATCCAGCGTTTTTTTAGGATCGCGATGCCGAAGGCAAATTGAATCAGGACCAGGCTCAGCAGTGCAGGATACTTTCCCCAGTTGACTGCGTGTGCGGGCATGAACCAGCCGAAGGCTGCCAGGGTCACCCCAAGGATCGCCGCCGATTTTGAGAAGGTGGCGCGATGGATGAGAAAATATATTGGCAGTGGGATCGCCGCCAATATCAATTGCCCAAACAACAGCATGATCTGACTCGGTTCCGCCGATGTGATGATCGTGAGTGCCGCAATGATGGCATGATAGCCGAGATGATAATATGAAGTCGTGGGCCATGTACGATTGGCCTCGTTTCCGATGGCAAGCAGCTCTTGAATGATGCGGTAATGTTCGGCAGAGTCAAAGTAGAGCGGCATGAGCAGATTTGCCACAAAGCCCAGACGGAGAAATGCGAACAAGAGAAAGATCAAAACAGGCGCAAGCGCCCATGCTGAAGTGTTTTCCCCACACGGCGCGGACTGCGAACCACCCGCTTGAAAGGATGATCACAGCGGCAATGACAAGGATGAATCCAGCGGGAATGAACGCGCTCAGGAAAAGAATGATAAATGAAAATAACAGCGCGGGCAGAGGCCATCCGCCCATTGCCAGCGCTGTAAGTTCGAGGTCTGTATATTGAAATCCGGTATTCTTTTTTAGATGGGCAAAGATCAGCAGGGCATTCCATATAATGAATGCCAGTAATGCAAGAATGAGTCCCCAATGTTGTGAGATGACGTGAATACTGTTGATCGGCAGGTCGTTGTTCACAGGAATATTACGGATTGGGGTAGGCGACATCCGGTGTGGATGTGATGATCGCCGTGGGCACAGGCGTGGACGTGTTGATGACCAGCACGGTCGGCGTTGGGGATGGCGTCGGTGAGGGTGATGGGGTGGGAGTGGCAACTTTGCCCATGGGGCCAAAACCGCTGTTGTTATTGAAAAGAGTCGTTGCCATGGAAGAGAGCGTGAAGGTCCCGTTTGCGATCAACAAATCGCCTTCGGTTGTAAAAACCTGGATATCGAGCAATTCTCCGAGCGGTGTGCGCGGACCTACGCAAATGACATTGATCGGCGAACCTGCAGCCTCGCAGGAATAATTGTTTTCCACGCCCTGATTTACAGCCGTAACATAAAATGCGGGATATTCTGCGCCCTGGTAGTTGAAAGACGATCGCCATTTCATCTGCGGCGGCGGTTCCAAATGTGACGATGCAAAGCCCGCTGGCGTTCTCATCACATAGGTTGATCTTGAAGACGTTCTGGTCCTGGCTTGTTGCATCTGGCAGGAGCAGTCCTTTGATGAGCGGAAAGGCAGCGACCAAAACCAGAAGAATGGCTGTACTGATTGCGCCCAGAATTATTAAGAGTCGTTTTTGTTTCATTTTTTCCTTAACATCGCCAGCAAGTGACTGGGACGTTTTGTTGCGTTATTACAGTAGATTGTGAACCGTATTGTAAATGGGGAAGTTTAGTGAAAAGTTAATGCGGAGTTGTCAGCAATGTGACTATCTATAATACATCAAAACCACTGATTAATCAGCGGACCTTTGGCGGGCGATGATTAGAATAAACTCAGGATCCAAACGATCAAAGGAGCTGCCACCAGCCCGGGCAGAAGATTCCCCACGCGGATCTTCTTGATCTCAAGCAGATTGCTGATTCCCAGCCCGAGCAGGATCACCCCGCCCGTGGCAGTCATTTCATTCATCATCGGGTCGGTGACGATGGAACTGAGCTGCCCTGCCAGCAGGCTGATGCCGCCCTGATAAACAAGGACCATGATCGAGGAGAAAAGTACCCCCACGCCCAGCGTGGATGCGAATGCGATCGATGCGAAACCATCCAATGTGGATTTTACAGCCAGCAGCTTGTAATCACCTGTCAGACCATCTTGAATGGAACCGAGGATCGCCATCGGGCCGATGCAAAATAAAAGCGACGCCACCATGAATCCACGCACGAAATTGGAGCCCGAGCCTTTTTCGGCATCCTGCGAGAAACGCTGTTCGAGAGTCTGCCCAAGAGCCTGCAATCTGTCTTCGAGTTTCCACCACTCGCCAAGCAATGCGCCGATAATCAACGCGCCAAGCACGATCAATTGATTTTCGCTTTTGAAGAACATTTGCAATCCCATCGCGGCGGTGAATAATCCCATGCTTGCGATGACCGTGCCTTTAAATCGCTCGGGAATGCGCGACCCGAAAATCAGTCCAATGACGCCGCCAAGGAGGATGGTTGCAATATTGATAATGGTACCTGTCATGTTTTACCTTTGATGTGGAATAAAAACCATGGACACAGAGTTTCACCCTTCGTCCACGGTCATCTGGCTTTTCTATGCTTTTGCCAGTGAAGTTCTTTTCCCCGCGTTCTGATTCTCGAGAAGCTCAAGTACAAAACACAGCGATGAAAGCCGATTGAGATAGCGCTGCAAGTCGGGGTTGATCACTTCATCTTCATCGAAGAGACTCACCACACAACGCTCCGCGCGGCGGACAATGGCACGCGCCATCGAAAGCGCCGCGCCGCCGAGTGTATCGCCAGGCAGAATGAATTCCTTGGGCATCTCAACTACCGTGCTCAGTTCGTCGGTCTGTTCTTCCAGCCAGCCCACGCGTGCGCCGTTGATGAAGTGAAAACGTTCAGCATTCTCCGGCGTGGCCGCCACTTCAGCCATCAACTTATACAGGTCGCGTTGTGCTTCGAGCAAAATGGGCGCGGTTTGCGCAGCACTGCATTGCGCGCGCGCCAGCCCCAGTGCGGCAGATGCTTCATCCAATGCGCCGACCGCTTCCATGCGGACATGATATTTGGGAACACGGCCTTCACCAAGCAAACCCGTGGTGCCGTCGTCGCCTTTTGCAGTATAAAAAGTCATGCAGTCATTATAACCAGTTTGATACGTCCCTGCTGAGTTCATGCCCATACTGGGTATAATTTTGAAATGCTTATCCCCATCCACAAGGAAATGACCCGCGAGGCCCTCAGTGGCCGAGTTAGTCCGCGCGCGCTTGAGATCATCATTGCCGCAAACTGCAAACAGGATGCCCTCAGCGGTCAGATCGGCCACGATGAATTTCACTTCGACAACAACGCCATCGATGAAGGCCATCGTTACATCAATGAACAGCGCGGCTTTATTCTTGCCGCCCTGCTTTCACCCGGAGTGCTCTCCGCCTGGGTCGCCTTTGGCCGATTGACTCACACGGTGCAGGATTTCTACTCCCACACCAACTACGTTTCCATGTGGCTGGACCGGCACTCCGCTCCGCCTCCGCCCGAAATTGACCCTGTTATAAAAGACCTGCTCGAAAGCCCAAGCCTGCATTCCGGCAAACTATACATGCCCATGGACTGGCTCTACTTCGTGCCGTTTCTGCGTAAATTATCACTGGCCTTGTTGCCATCCGATTCACATGCAAAGATGAATCTTGATTCTCCCGCGCAGGGACTAAAATTTGAATACGCCCGCGCTGCCGCCGTTAAACGCACGCTCTACGAATTCGAGCTTCTGGAAAAGATACTTACCCCCGAGATGTTCTCCAAATTTGTGGATTTGTAATATTTCATAGGCTTTCCGGGGGCAATTTTGGAAATTGGTGGGTTTTGCCGGTCTCTTTTTTGGGTTTCATCCGTTAAAATAATAAGGCATACCCGCTCAACTTGGAGTGGGTATGCACAAAACCCATCTTCTATAGGAGAAAAAAGCAATGAGCAAGAAAGTATTTACCGTACTGCTGCTGGCTGTGTTCGTCTTGGCCCAGTTCAGCATCGCCTCCGCTGCCCCCGTGGCTGGCGCAGAAGGCACCCTGGTTGGCCCCGATTTCATGCCTGCCGGCGCCGCCTCCATCGTGGACTTTGATTGGACCGCGACCGGTCTGACCAACCCCACCAACATCGTGATGTATGCCCGTATCCAGGGCGGCACCTATGCCATTGACTGAGTGCAACCTGGTTGCGACCATCAACGGCACCAGCACTGGCAGCGGCACCTTCACCTATGACTTCTCCGTGAGCGCCAACGCAGCGCACCCCTGCCGATGGCGACTACTGGGAATTCACCCTGTGTTCGAAGCACCGACACCTGTGGTGTTTCGGCTCCTGCCAATCCTGCTGTTGCCGATAACTTCCTCGCCTCCTCCTACGTGGATGGTACCGCGTTGGAGGGCATCTTAGCCATTCCCCATCCCGATTTTACTGCTGCTGGCGATGTGGCCTGCAACACCTTTGAATACTGGGCGTTGGCTTCCGATAGCTTTGGCCTCGCTGTTCCCACCGATCCCTACTCTGGTTTCGGTTCGTGGAATGCCCAGACCACCGGAACCTTTGCCCCGGCCCCGATCGGTGCGGAAGATGAACTGCTCGAATGGCAGATCACCCTGCCCGCCACCGCGAGCGGTCTGTGGCAGATTTCGATTGACCCCGAAGATGCCGCTGGCAATCTGACTGGGGCTGGTCCCTACTACTTCCGCAACGGCGCCGTTTCGGCTGACGAAGTCGAAGACTGCGTGGATTTCACGGATGTAGCTGGTCATGAAAACGAAGTGCATATCCGCTACCTGGCCGACCTCGGCCTGATCAGCGGCTTCGCCGATGGTTCTTTCGGCCCTGACAACACCCTGACCCGCGCCGAAGCGGCCACCCTCATCGAGATCTCCAACGGCTACGATACCACCACCCTGCCGACCTCTGCTCCTGCGGGTTGTGACTTCACCGATGTGGCTGCCTCCGACTGGTTTGCTGGCTGGGTCTGGCAGGCTTGTGATGACGGCTTCATGAACGGTGTGGGCGGCGGCTTGTTCGACCCGAACAACCTGCTCACCCGCGGCCAGATCGTCACCATTTTCAACAACATCTATGAAAATGGTTTGGCCAATCTTCTTCCGGGCTCTCATATGGTCGCTGGTTTTGGCCTGGTTGCCTTTCTGATGCCTCCCCCGAATTTCGCACCGCCGCATGGACGGACGTATCCCTCGGCGCCTACTATGCCGAACCCGTGGTGGAAGCCTACAGTTGGGGCATTGTGGATGGCACCAGCGAAACCACCTTCTCGCCCGATCAGGCGATGACCCGCGGTGAATTCGCCAAGACCCTCTACAGAATTTTGGCTTCTTACGGTGGTTTCTAGTTTTCCCGTATTAGCGTAGTTTTAAATCTGGAGCGGACCTGTACAGGTCCGCTCCTTTTGTGGGGCAATTTTGAAATTGGTGGGTTTTGGCGGTCTCTTTTTTGGGTTTCATACGTTAAAATAATAAGACATACCCGCTCCAAGTTGAGCGGATATGCACAAAACCCATCTTCTATAGGAGAAAAAAGCAATGAGCAAGAAAGTATTTACCGTACTGCTGCTGGCTGTGTTCGTCTTGGCGCAGTTCAGCATCGCCTCCGCCGCGCAGGTGACTGCGGACGGCACCCTCGTCGGTCCCGACTTCATGCCTGCAGGCGCTGGCTCCACCGTCACCCTAGAGTGGACGGCCACCAGCCTGCCCGCTGGCACGACCTATGTGGACATCTATGCCCGCCTCCAGGGCGCAGGCAACACCTACGATGTGGCTGAATGCCAGAATGTAGCCATGATCGTCGGCACCAGCAATGGCAGCGGCACCTTTGATTACGTGTTCACTGGCGCTGGCGCATATGGCGACCCCTGTCGATGGCGACTATTGGGAATTTCTGATCGCCTTCGATGATGCGGCCTCCTGCACCACCCTGCCCGCCGATGCCAATGATGATGCCAACTTCCTCGCCTCCTCCTATGTGGATGGTAGCGAACTTGAGGGCTTTTTCTCCCTAGCCTGCAACACCTTTGAGTATTGGGCACTTGCTTCCGATATCCTTACCATCACTCCCCTGATCCCTACTCTGGTGTCGGTTCATGGAATGCCCAGACCACGGGCACCTTTGCCCCTGCCCCGATCGGTCCCGGAAGATCAATTGCTTGAGTGGCACGCCACCCTGCCCGCGACCGCATCTGGTGTTTGGCAGTTCTCGATTAATCCCGAAGATGCAGCTGGCAATTTGAATGCTGGTCCCTACTACTTCCGTAACAGCGCGATCCTCGCGGGTGAAACCGATGACTGCGTTGACTTTCAGCGATGTGGCTGGTCACGAGAACGAGACCTATGTCCGCTACCTGGCGACCCTCGGCCTGATCAGCGGCTTCGCCGATGGTTCCTTCGGTCCCGATGCCACCCTGACCCGTGCCGAAGCGGCCACCCTCATCGAGATCTCCAACGGCTACGATGACACCTCCCTGCCGGCCTCTGCTCCCGCAGGTTGTGACTTCACCGATGTGGCCGCTTCCGACTGGTTCTCCGGTTGGGTCTGGCAGGCTTGTGATGACGGTTATATGAACGGTGTGGGCGGCGGCTTGTTCGACCCGAACAACCTGCTCACCCGCGGTCAGATCGTCACCATCCTGAACAATGTGGCTGAGTCTGGCACTGTTCCCACCCCCAGCGCAATTACGTATTCCAATATCCTTGGCATCGCTTTGCATTCGCGGTAGCGGGATTACCGCACTGCCGCGTGGACGGATGTCGATCGGCGCTTTTTATGCTGAAGCCGTGGTAGAAGCCTACTTTATGGCATTGCTGAAGGCACAAGCGACACAACCTTCTCACCGGATCAACCCGTGACCCGTGGTGAGTTCGCCAAGATGCTCTACCGCGCTTTGAGCTTCGCTGGTGGTTTCTAAGATCGTTCAGTTCGAAAACTTACCACTGGAGCGGACCTGTAATGGGTCCACTCCGCTTGTATCGCTGAATCAGGCATCGGCGGGGGGAGCGAAGGGGTCTTCATCCAATAAATGAAAGGGGTATAATCAAATTTATGGATACAAAAACTCAACAATGAATCAGTCAAAGATGCCATGAAGAGTGGCGATTGAACTTCGCAAGCGCACTGCGCTGGTATTGGCCGCTGTGAAGCAGGCCGGAAGTGGATAAGCAAACCACGATCGACGATATGGCGGTGGTGGCGCTTGATCCAAAAGGAGATCCAAGATCGCCGCGAGGCCATTGAAAAGCCAAAGGCGGAGCCGCGGATTTGATCGGTGATAGCGAGGGCCGAGATCAAAGTGCTTGAAGTGTTCTGCCCAAGCCTGCCGATCGAGGAATTGCGCGCGCTGGTACAGGCCGCCATTGCCGAGACGGTGCCGCTGCACCAGCGATATGGGCAAGGTCATGAAGATCGTCATGCCAAAAGTAGCTGGGCGCGCTCGAACGATATGATCAGTTCCACTGTAAAGAATTGCTTGTGAAGTAAACCTTTGCCGCGAAGAGGCGGCGCATGTTTGTGCCTGTTCCTTTGCGGCTGATTTTAGCTGCACGCACCCGTACCCCTGTCACCACCCGCATTCGAATTTTTGCAGATCAGCCTGATCATTGCGGGGTCAGCTTTTATCTTTGCCCGCAGTGACCATGCCCATCGCTCTGCGTCCCTCCACGCAGGCCCTGGATATTGGGGATGTTCGCAAAAACATTAACCCGGCCCCGCGTGACATCGAGTATGTGAGCGATATTCGCACGGAGGAGGCGCGCAAGGCCGCCGAGAGGTGCAGCTCCGTGTATACGCCGCCCGATCCCGCCATCGCGCGCCAACAGATCGACCCGGTTCGCACCACCCTGCAGTCGCATCGCTGCGTACCAATGTCGGAGACAACCACCGACGAAAAGAAGTCGAACCTGGTCGAGTTGAGTGATGTGTTTGAAACTCGACACCATCGATTATCTGGTCAGCATGTCTGATCCCCGCTGGGAGATCGTGCAATCTGAATCTCTGCGCGTGCTAGAGCAGGTGATGCGCCGCGCCATTTACGAAGATAAAGTTGAATCCACACAGGCGGGCATTCCTTCCATTGTGAGCCTCACATTGAATGAGCAGCCATCTGCGCTGGTGGCGGAATTGGCGAGGGCTTTGGTTTTGCCGAACAGTTTCTTCAGCGAAGAACGTACCGCCGCACAGCAAAGCGCGCGATGCGGGGAAGCCGATCGTCCGACCTACAAGTCGGGAAACAATTGTGCCCGCGGGTGAGATCATTACGCCCGCAGACATGGAAGCCTTTCAAAACTTGATATGATCCGCGGCCTCACCAACGCTGGGAGGATATGCTGGGGTGGCTTCGATCATCGTGCTTTCGGCGAGTGCTCGTGCCGTTATATTTCTTCCAGAAAACGCGCGGCGGTTGTCAAATCGCGCAGTATTTTGGTGATCGCGATTGTCTTTGTTGTCTTTTGGTCGGCGCGCGTTTGTTCCAACCGCACGCTTGCGCCGTATGGGTATCCGTTACAGGCGGCGGGCTTGTTGATCACCGCCCTGTTTGGCCTCGAAGCAGGACTGGTGATTTCCATTCCGCTTTGTTTGCTGGCAGCTTATGGCCTGCCTGACACCATTGGTCTGGCTCCTATTTGCTTTCCTCTCTTGTGGGTCTGCTTGTGTTGGGACCGTGCGCCGCTTTTGGGATTGTGCGTGCGGGCATTGCCATCTCGCCTGACGGGGTTGGTGGTGCTGTTGGCATACCGCCTGCCGTTTTTACACCTGACGTTTTGAGGTATCGTTCCAATTCATCGGCGTCGTTTCGTTTGCGAGGTTTGCCGCCGCGAGTGTTACGCGTTTGCTTCAATATCTCTTTGCGCAAACGCTTGGTCTGACAACGGCATTTCAATTGTTGGATATCTCAAGGCCTGATTTCCCGTTGCTGCAATTCTTTTGCGCAATGCGCGGGTACCTATCAACATAGTTTGCAAGTCGCCAACCTTGCAGGCTTCGCCGAAAAGATCGGTGCAGACCCATTGCTCACCCGAGTCGGCGCGCCAATTTCACTGATATCGGCGAGGCGCTCAACCCAACCTTCTTCATTGAGAATCAAGTTCCGGGCAGTGTGAACAAGCATCACGATATTGCTCCCGAAGGATCTGCCGCAACCATCATCCGCCATGTTACGGATGGCATTCAACTGGCATTGAAATACCGCCTGCCGGGCCGCCTGCAGGATTTCATCCTTGAACATCATGGCACGTTGATCACGCGTTATCAGTACGGTCAGGCGATGGAAGCGGCAAATGGGATGTGACCTCAGGTGGATATTGAAAATTTCCGCTACCCCGGGTCCCCAGCCCGAATTCGCGCGAAACAGCTTTGCTCATATGGCCGATGCCACCGAAGCCCGCGCCCGCGCCGAACGCCCCGACACCACAGACGATGATCTTCGCGCACTTGTGCGGAATGTGATCGACACCGATGCAAAAATTTGGTCAGTTGGATGACACGCTGCTGACACTTCGCGATCTGAATCTCATCACTGGATCTTTCGTCACTACGTTGCGTGGCACGTATCATCCCCCATTCAATATCCCAATGCAACAGTCCCCGATCAAGATTCAACCATTCTCACCAAAAAGAAAAATGATAAACATCGATAACCAACAGGGTTTCGGGGATCGGCCTGCTCGAACGGGCCGCCCGCTTCACTCTTGACCTCGAACCTGATTCTGCCGACGCAGACATAACGATCGTCTTGACAGATGATGCGCAACTGCACGAACTGAATCGCGAATATCTCGGTGTGGACGCACCGACCGACGTGCTTTCCTTCCCCGCCTCCGAAACAGATCCTGAAACGGGCGCGCAATATCTGGGTGACATCGTCAGCTCTCAATTCCGCGCCATGCTGCACGCAGGCTGGCGGACATCCCCTCGAAGCAGAGGTGCTATTGCTGGTTGTGCATGGCACTCCCATTGCTGGGTCACGACCATGCCGAGGCGGGAGGAAAAAGCCCATGTGTGTGGCAGGCGCAGGCCGAGGTGATGTCGAGACCTCGGTTTATCCTACGTCAAGATAGGATACGAAGTGAAGGCGTTCGGTCCTCTCGAGTCGAATCCTTTCGTTCTCGCATTTCAGGGATGGTTCCGCACTACAAACCCAGCGAACGTATGGATCCATAGTGCCATTGCGGCTGTTGGGCTGATTGGTCTCAGGGTTGGCTTCCTGTGGATTGGGCGGTGATCATCCCCTCATCGGCGCTCGTATTTAGAGCTGAATTCATCAACACACTCCATCAGGGGCCGTGGTGGATCTGGCCAGCCCCAGTAAACACCCGCTCGCCAAAAATTGGAAAAGATGTCTGCGCGGCATAGCGGTGTTTGGTCTGCATTGGCGGCGATTTTGACCCGGCCTGCTTACTCGGTCCGCCTCTGGCAAAAACTTACCCTTCTAATCTCTA